>CALHHY010000106.1 GCA_938030665.1 uncultured Litoreibacter sp.
TGGCGGTTTCGGGAACGACAGGCTTGAAGGCGGATATGCTAAAGATCAGCTTTTTGGAGAGGGCGGAGATGACGTTCTCTTTGGCGGGAACCAACACGACCTGCTCTCCGGCGGCGACGGTGAAGACCACCTCTATGGGGAACACGGAAACGATGTGCTTGACGGCGGTGAAAGTGACGATGTGCTCGACGGCGGCGTAGGGAATGACTTACTGAACGGCGCAGCTGGTAACGATCAGCTGTCCGGCGGTACTGGCAATGATACGTTCTTGTTCAACAGCGGTGACGGCTACGACCGGATCACCGATTTTATGAACGGCTTTGACGAAATCGCATTTGACAGCGGCGCCGAGCAGTTTTCGGATCTGCTGATTACTGACACGTCGGCAGGCGCTAGAATCGTCTATGATGGCGGCACAGTTTTGGTGCAAAATGTATCGGCCTCGGTGCTGGATGTCGGCGACTTCGACTTCGTGTAACGATCCACAGCCTCCCGACCTTGTCGGGGGGCTGTGTTCAGCAGGCCCTGACCGCAACAAAATCTGCAGAAAGAAACAGGAACGGGGGTAACACCTAAACGGCCTGGATCAAGGAACGGGGTCAGTATCTCAAGCAATGTCCGCCAGAGCGTACACACGTCGACAAAGGACGAACGGCGGCAATGTCCGCGACTTGATCATTGTTTGCCCGATTTGTGCTGCGGCAGGACTGAACGACCTGTTTCGCCTCCGCACAGCGGCGTCCGCAAAAGAGCACCTGCAGCGTTTTTCATGTCTCGTGAGCGCGCAGCGACAATTGAATTCACAGGCTGGCTCCTCGCCCGTCGCGACGCCATCAGGTGGCGCAACTTCTCTTAGGATCCGTCGCGTTGCCTGCGAAACAGCCGTCCCACGGTGATCGAGGTGCGCGGCGTATAGACGTAGCGGGTCTTGTCATCGACAGTCCCGCGCACCCGCATCCGGGCGAGGCCGAACAGGATCAATGCCGCGTGGCCCGCCGAGATCAGCAGGAAAAGCGCGGCGGGGCCGAACCTCTCGATCAGGTCCGATGCCAGAAGGGGGGAGGCGATGGCGCCGATTGCATAGAAAAACATCAGCGCCGCCGATAGCTCGACCCGCTGGCGGTCCTCTGCAAAGTCATGGGCATGGGCGGCCGCGACAGAGAAGATCGGGAAGGTAGTGAACCCGAAAAGAACCGCCCCGGTCATCACGGCCCCCGTGCCTGCGCCCGCCACCCCGATGGTCATGCCGCAAGACAGGATCGAAAAGCCAGACAACCAGATCAGGACCCAACGTCGGTCATATTTATCGGCGATCCAACCGGCCGGGAATTGCGCCAGCGCCCCGCCCAGCACGAAGGCGGCCAGAAAGGTGCCGATCTGGGCGGGGGTCAACCCGACCTCCTGCCCATAGATCGGGCCCACCATGCGGAACGCGCCGGAGGTCAGGCCCGCCACCATTACGCCGCCCACAGCAAGCGGCGATTTGGACCAGGCCAGCGACGGGCGCAGGCGCGGGGCGGCGGGTGTCTCGGGCTGGCTGGCCTTGGTCAGCGTCAGCGGCAGAATGGAGGCACAGCACAATAGCGCCAGAAGGTTGTAGGAAACGTAGGAGGCGGGCTCCAACACGCCGATCATCAGCTGGGCCACCAGCGACGCGCCCATATCGACCACCCGGTAGCCGCCCATGGCCCTTCCTCGCGTCTCGTTGTTGACCTTGGCGTTCAGCCAGGCCTCGACCACTGTGTAGCAGCCCGCCACGCAAAGGCCGGAGGCGACCCGCATCACCGCCCAGGCATAGGGGTTCACGACCAGCATATGCGCCAAAAGCCCGATTGCGCCGGCCGCCGTGAAGGCCGCAAAGGCGCGCGAATGCCCGACGGAGCCCATCAGCCGGGGCGCCCACCAGCAGCCGATGAAAAACCCCACGAAATGCGCCGACCCAAGCAGGCCGACCTGCTGTCGCGTAAAATCGAGCGCAAGTCCGGACAGCGCATCCAGTGGGCCCACCCCGCCGGAGCTAAGCTGCAACAAGATCACAGACAGAAACAGAGCGGCGAAGGAGATGAGCATGCGCATGGGAGCAGCTAGATCATGCCATCACCTGTGGCGCATGTCCGAAATCGACGGCGTTGATGTCGAATTCGCTCAATGCCGAACCTAGCGCCGCACGCGGGCGGTGATGTCCAGCGTCACCATATCCTCGACCAGATTGGCATAGCCCGACGCCCCGAAGGCACTGCGGCTAAGCTGCCCTTTGATGCGGAAGCTCAGGCGGGAGAGGTCCCCGGCCTCTGTTCCCGCTTGCCGGAACAGCCCCGCGCTTAAAGTCACGGGGCGGGTGACGCCGCGCATGGTCAGCATGCCGTCGATCCGCGCTCCGTCCGACAGCCTGCCCGCGCCATTTAGCCTGATGCGAGTGGACCTGAAGCGGATCGTGCTGTGGTTATTCGCATCCAGCACGCTGCGCCCTTTCAGCGCTTCGGTCGCAAAGAAGAAACCGGTACGGGCGCGCGTTACATCGACCGAGACGTCGATGCTGGAGCGCTGCAACGCGGCCAAGTCGATCCTGATGTCGGAGGCTGTGACCGGCATCTCCCCCCGTGCGGCGGATCCGTTCAGGGTGAAGACAAATCCCACCTCCGATTTTTGCGGCTCTAACTGGTAGGCCACTGGGGCAGCACCGGCCGCCAGCGGCATCATCACGGTGAGGGCAGTCAGAAGGGCTTTGATCATGCGGGGTCTCCATGCTGTCTGGGAGGATCATAAGCGGAAATCCTTCGATCCGTCCGGTTTTCACCATCACGTCGGATCAATGCCATGTGTCCGCTTGCGCTCAGGCAGGACGGGGCTAGCTTGGGCGGAACCCCAAACCGCAAGCAAGCGAGGCCCCCCAGATGAAACGTATCCCCCTTGGCGCCACCGATATCACCGTCTCGCAGCTTTGTCTGGGGTCGATGACCTGGGGCACGCAGACCGACGAGGCGGGCGGGCACGCACAGATTGACGCCTGTCTAGACGCGGGGATTGACTTCATCGACACGGCGGAGGCCTACCCGGTCAACCCGATGACCGCCGAGGGGTCTGGCAGGACGGAGGTCATTATCGGCACCTGGCTTGCAAAGTCGAAACGGCGTGACGACGTTGTGATCGCGACCAAGATTGCCGGCTCCGGCGGGGTGCGGCGTGGCGGCGCGCCGATTGACGGGGCGGGGATCAAGGCGGCCGTCGAAGGCTCGCTGAAGCGCATGCAGACCGATTACATTGACCTTTACCAGCTGCATTGGCCCAACCGGGGCAGCTATATGTTCCGCCAGAATTGGCGCTATGACCCGTCAGGGCAGGACAAGGCCGCCACCATCGCGCATATGGAAGACGTGTTGGGCGCTTTGCAGCGCGAGGTCGACGCAGGGCGTATCCGCCATTTCGGCCTATCGAATGAAAGCGCCTGGGGGACGGCGAAATGGCTGGAAGTGGCGGCGCATATGGGCGCGCCGCGGGTTGAGACGGTGCAGAATGAATATTCGCTGCTTTGCCGCCTTTATGATACTGACATGGCCGAGCTGAGCCACAACGAGCAGGTGACACTGCTTGCCTTCTCGCCGCTCGCGGCGGGGTTTCTGACCGGGAAATATCAGGGCGGCGAAGTGCCGGAGGGGTCCCGCAAGTCGATCAATGAAAAGATGGGCGGGCGGATGAGCGACCGGGTGCTGGACGTGACGCAGGCCTATCTGGATATCGCCGCCCGCCACGGTCTCGACCCGGTGCATATGTCGCTGGCCTTTTGCTGCCAGCGGCCTTTCCCGGTCTCGCCGATCTTCGGGGCCACAACAATGGCGCAGCTGCAGGTGATCCTGGACGGCAAGGATCTCGTTCTAAGCGACGAGGTGCTGGAAGAAATCGACGCCGCGCATTGCGCCCACCCGATGCCGTATTAACCCCCGTATAGATGAGGAGCGCACAAATTTTGGCACAAGATTTGAACAAGAATTTTCTGAAAAATTCTTTGCCCTGTGGCCGGCCATGGGCAGCCCTAGCGGGGGTTGCGCTCATGATTGCGGCTTGCAGCCCGCTAGATGTGGTGGCGCCCAGCTACCGCGATAATGCCGTGCCGATCACATCCAAGGCGCTTTTTACGCCGGGGCGCTATGCCGGAAAATGGTACGAGATTGCGCGTTTCCCGGTGCCATTTCAGCGTGGATGCGTTGCGGTCACGGCGGAATATGATCTGCGCGTCGATGGCACGCTTGGCGTCGTGAATAGCTGCCGGGAAGGGGGGCTTGACGGCCCGCTGCGTCAAATCGAGGGGCAGGCCGAGGTCACCGGGCCGGGTCGCCTGCGCGTCTCTTTCGACGGGGTGCCTTTCGTCAAAGCGCCTTATTGGGTGCTGTGGGTGGATGAGGATTACCAGACGGCGGTGGTCGGCGTGCCATCTGGCCGGGCTGGCTGGATCTTGAACCGCAGCCCCACATTGCGCGCGGACCGCCTTCAGGCCGCACGGGAAGTGCTCGCCTTTAACGGCTATGACCTGTCCAAATTGGTGCTGACCCCCCAATGATCTTTGCGATGCTGCTACCAGCCGTTGTCTGCGCCGCAGCCCTTGCATTGATAGGCTGGCGGTTTGAGTTGCAGAAGCCCGCCATCGCGGCGACACTCCTTGGCATTGCGGGGGCGGTTCTGTTTGTGATCGGGCTCAACGGCCCGACAGGCGCTCCGGTTGAGGAGGCGCAGGTGCCAGCCTTGGGCCTTCTAGGCATGGCGATGTCGTTTTTGGCTGTGACCGCGCTGCTCTGCCTCGCCATCCTGAAAGCCTACCGCCATTGGAGCGGCTATGACCGGAAAGGACGCAGATGAGCGCACGGGTTTTGATCACCGCCGGGGCCTCCGGCATTGGCCGCGCCATGGGGGAGGCGTTTGCAGCCACGGGTGCCCGGGTCTGGGTCACGGATGTGGACCGGGAGGCGCTGACATCCCTGCCCGAGGACTGGCAGGCAAGCGAGGTTGACGCCAGCGACGAGGTCGCCATGCACGACCTTTTCCTCGACGTTGAGGACAGGTGGGGCGGTCTTGACGTGCTTTGCGCCAATGCGGGGATCGCGGGGCCGACGGCCTTGATCGAGGATATCGCGCTGGCCGATTGGCAACGCTGCGTTCAGGTCAATCTGGAAGGGGCATTTCTTGCCGCCAAATACGCGGCGCCGATGATGAAACGCGCGCGCAGCGGGGTGATTGTTGTGACGTCATCCACCGCCGGGCAGCACGGGTTTCCCAACCGCGCGCCCTATTCGGCGGCGAAATGGGGGGTGATCGGGCTGATGAAAACGCTGGCGATGGAGCTTGGCCCGTTCGGGATCCGCGCCAATGTGATCTGCCCCGGCGCAGTGGAGGGCCCGCGCATGACCGGTGTGATGGAGCGGGAGGCCGCCGCCAAGGGCATGAGCTACGCGCAGGTTTATGAGGGCTACGCCAAGGGCACCTCCCTCGGGGCGTTGGTCCGCGCGGAAGACATCGCGGATATGGCGGTATTTCTGACCTCGCCGCAGGCGCGGATGGTGTCCGGTCAGGTCATCGCCGTGGACGGGCATACGGTCAACCCTGACCCGCAGCTTTGACGTTTGCCGCCTGTGCGGGCGCGCAAAGCCACTGGCCTTGGCCGGGTGGCCATGCAAATGAGGGGCCATGACCATTTGGATCCCCGTTACCATCTTCGCGGCCTTCATGCAGAACCTGCGCTTCATGCTGCAGCGGCACCTGAAGGTCACGACGCTCAGCACGGCGGGGGCCACGTTTTCGCGCTTTGTTTATGCGTTGCCGCTGATCCTGCCGCTTCTGGCTGCCTACCTCACCGCTACCGGGGCCAGCATGCCACAACTCGGGGCGGGGTTCTGGCCCTTTATCCTGACCGGCGGCGTCGCGCAGATTCTGGCCACGAGCCTTGTCGTCGCACTATTTGCTGAGCGCAACTTCACCGTGGGAATCGCGTTAAAGAAATCCGAGGTAATCCTGACCGCGATCATAGGTTTGATCGTGCTGGGCGAAGTACTAAACGGGGGAGGGGTGCTGGCGATCATCATCGGCTTTGCGGGCGTCATCTTGCTGTCCGATCCGCCAAAGGGATTGGTCGCACTGCCTTGGCGACACCGGCTGTTCAACAAGGCATCCGGTTTCGGGCTTGGGTCGGGGTTGTTGTTTGGCGTTTCCGCTGTGGGCTACAGGGGCGCCACTCTTGCCGTTGACGCTGACGACCCGTTTCTGCGTGCGACCGTGACGCTCGCCGTCGCAATAACCTGGCAGGTGCTGGTGATGTCTGTCTGGCTTGCATGGCGCGACCGGGAGGAGATAACCCGTGTGCTCGCCTCTTGGCGGGTGTCGATCTGGATCGGCTTGACCTCCATGCTGGGATCGCTGGGGTGGTTCATCGCCTTCACCTTGCAAAACGCGGCCTATGTGAAGGCGCTTGGCCAGATCGAGCTGCTTTTCACATTCGCGGGCAGCTACTTCGTGTTTAAGGAGCGCTCCTCGGGCCGCGAAATCCTTGGCGCGGCGCTGGTCGTGGCTTCCATCTTGTGCCTGATTGCAGCGCTTTAGTTGCTCGCCTGCTGCAGGGCGCTTTGCTGGCTGGCGACGGTACGGGCGCGCAGTGCTTCCAGGCTGACAGAGCTTCCGGGCTCGTCAGCGACAACGGGTTCTGGCAGGCCAAGGTCAGGAAACTTTTCACGCAGGAATTCGACCATTATGCGGCTACGGGTCTGGGCGTAATCAACCAGGAAGGGTTGCGCCGCCCGCTCCTCGCCGATGCGGATCGGGGCGCTTGCCCGCGTCTCGCGCTGTTGCATGGTGTAGACTGTGGCCACCATCATCAGGGTCATGCTGCACGCCACGGTCAGGCAGCGAAAACTTAACCACAGAAAGGAAAGACTGCAGGAAACGATCTTCATGTCGGTATGATCGTGCCAAAATGCGGCAGGCATGAGACCCGTAAGGGGCGTGTTTGCGAGAGATTGGCTAGACCTGAAAGATGTCGCCCGCGTCGCGGTGTTTGCGACGCCACATGTCCAGAAATGGGCAGAGCGGGACGACCTGAAAGCCGTTGGCCCGCGCGTCCTCGACAAGGAAGCGGGACAAGGCGCCGGCATGGCCCTGGCGTTCATCCTGTTTCGGGACCTCGGTGTGATCGACGATAACCAAGGTGGGGGAGGTGACCGAAAAGGTCATCACAGCTTCACCATGGGGGGTCGGGATGGCGTATCTGCCATGCCCCCCCTCCACGGATTTGGTGACGTCAGACAAGTGTCGCCTCGGTCGCGGTGCGCAGCTCATCCTCGGTGACGCCCTCGGCGGTCTCGACGATCTTCAAACCGCCCTCGACCACGTCCAGCACGCCCAGATTGGTGATGATCCGGTCCACCACGCCCTTGCCCGTTAGCGGCAGGGTGCATTCGCGCAACAGCTTGCTGTCGCCATGCTTGTTGGTGTGGTCCATGACCACGATGACCCGGCCGACGCCCGCGACCAGGTCCATCGCGCCGCCCATGCCTTTGACCAGCTTGCCGGGGATCATCCAGTTGGCCAGATCGCCATTCTCCGCCACTTCCATCGCGCCAAGAATGGCCGCCGCGATCTTGCCACCCCGGATCATCCCGAAAGAGGTCGCGCTGTCGAAATAGGCAGTGCGGTTCAGCTCCGTGATGGTCTGCTTGCCGGCGTTGATCAGGTCGGCATCCTCCTCCCCCTCGATGGGGAAGGGGCCCATGCCCAGCATGCCGTTTTCCGATTGCAGGGTGATATCCTTGTCGCCCACATAGTTGGCCACCAGCGTCGGGATGCCGATGCCGAGGTTCACATACATGCCGTCTTCCAGCTCAGCGGCCGCGCGTTCGGCCATTTGGTTGCGATCCCATGCCATGACTATGCTGCCCTCGTGGTGCGTTGTTCGATACGTTTCTCATGCTCGCCCTGAATGAGCCGGTGCACGTAAATCCCCGGCAGATGGATCAGGTCCGGGTCGAGCGAGCCGATTGGCACGATCTCTTCCACCTCGGCCACGCAGATTTTGCCGGACATGGCTGCGGGCGGGTTAAAGTTGCGGGCGGTTTTGCGGAAGATTAGGTTGCCGGTCTCGTCGGCCTTCCACGCCTTGACGATGGCCAGATCCGCGAAAATGCCTTCCTCCAGAATATAGGTCTCCCCGTTGAAATCCTTGTGCTCCTTGCCCTCGGCGATCTGGGTGCCGACGCCGGTCTTTGTGTAGAAGCCCGGAATGCCGCAGCCGCCCGCACGCATCCGCTCTGCCAGGGTGCCTTGGGGGTTGAATTCGATCTCCAGCTCGCCGGTCAGATACTGGCGCATGAATTCCGCGTTTTCTCCCACATAGGAGGAGATCATTTTCTTCACCTGTTTGGTCTGCAGCAGGATGCCGATGCCGAAATCATCGACGCCTGCATTGTTCGAGGCGAAGGTGAGGTTCTTCACGCCGGATTTCTGGATCGCGGCCAAAAGAAGCTCCGGGATGCCGCACAACCCAAACCCCCCGGCCGAGATCAGCATCTCGTCCCTGAGCAACCCGTCGAGGGCCTGATCGGCGGTTTCATAAATCTTCTTCACGGGGCACCCGGCTCCTTCATTGCATGCAATTTAGGCAGAGTGTGGACATGGAGCGAAGCCAGAGTCAACGCCAATGCTGCGCTGCGGAGATCTTTTTGCAACCGGTTGCAATCTGCCGCCCGATCTGTTGCCGATGCGGCCTCGGGCGCATACCACTTGCAGATGAGTACCTATCAGCAAGTTCACACCCTGCCCCAGACAATGCGGCGGCGCTACCTAGGGGCGCTGCTTGAGCCGCAAGAGTGGTTTCTCGAGGAGCAGGTGCGATCCGGTGAGATATGGGTCCGGCCCGGCGCGGGATATGCGGTTTTTGCCGGAGACACTCTCGTAGAATTTTACGCAATGGATAGCGCCGACGCGGCAGGCGACCTTTTGGACCTCAGCAGGCAACGGCCTTTCGGGCAGGTTTTAGGAAAGTCATACGATCATGCCCTGATAAATGCCGCCAGAAAGCTGGGGTGGAGGCTGGTCGAGACGGGATTTCTGTTTCGCAGGCGCGCCCCCGTGGTCCTAAAAAAAATGGCGAACTTTCAGTTGGTTCGCGCGAGAGCAACCGATCTTTCAGAGGTTTGGGATGTGGGGCGTGACTTCTACGTTAGCAGGGAAGAGGTCGAACGGCTCTTTCAGTCGGGCGGGCTATGGATTGCGACCATTGACGGGGAGATGGTCGGAAACGGGACCACGATACCCGTCGATGCGTCCGACACCGTGCTGGACATCGGCATGGTGACGCGACCCGGTCAGCGCAACAAGGGGGTAGCCAGCCTGATCGTCGCCGAACTCGCCGACATGCTAGAAATCGAAGGCAAGCGGCCGATTTGTGGATGTGCGCAATCCAACCTCGCATCGAAAGCAGCGCTGGAAAAGGCGGGCTTTGTGTCAGAGCATCGACTGGTTCGGATCGACGTGCCGGAGTAGGTCGACCGCTCCAAGTTACAAAGGGCCGGTTAAGGTACGCTATCGTCGTCCCAGCGCTGACGCGACATCATCCAGATAGGCGCTGTGCATGCTGCGCAGCCGATCGGAGGGTTGCCGGGCGGCGAAGGTCTCGGACAGTGGGTCGGGCGCGGTGATGTCGCTGCCGGCCATCGTGGCGATGACGGCATGGCCGCAGAAGGGGACGTAGACCTCTGAATAGCCGCCCTCATGCACCTGCACCAGCCGCCCGTCGCAAAGCCTGTCAGCAGCATCCATGACGGCCTCGGTCATCCAGCGAAACGTCTCCGCCGTGGCCAGCATCCGCGACAAAGGGTCGATGGCCGCAGCGTCATAACCGCAGGCGATGATGATCACATCGGGCTGGAAATCATCCAGCGCAGGAAGAACCAGGCGTTCCATCGCCTCGACATACAGCGCGTGCCCGCCGCCGGGGGGCAGGGGGATGTTCATGTTGAACCCGTCGCCGGCACCCACGCCCCTGTCCGCGACGTCGCCGGTATCTATCGGGTAGTTCCGCTCCTGATGGAGGGAGATCGTCAGCACTTCAGACCTGTCATAAAATATCGTCTCGGTCCCGTTGCCGTGATGTACGTCCCAGTCAATCACGGCGACGCGGTCGGTCAGCCCCTCCGCCAAAGCGGCCTCCACCGCGACTGCGATATTGGCAAGCAGGCAGAACCCGTTGGGAAAATCGGGCAGGCAGTGATGGCCGGGCGGGCGGGACAGGGCGTAGGCATTGTCGCAACGGCCCTTCAACACGTCAAACAGCGCGCCCACGGCAAGCCCTGCCGACAGGCTGGCAATCTCGAACCCGCCTTGCGCGAAGGGGGTGCGCAGGCCCAGCTCTCCGCCGCCTGCATCTGACATGTCTTTGAACTTGCGCAGGTAGCTTTCGGGGTGCACGCGAGCGAGGTCTTCCCATGTGGCCGCAGAGCTGGACGTGCAATGAAGCTGAGCGGTCAGCCCTGTCACATCCATCAGGTTCTTCAGCCGCCGCTTGGTCTCCGGGCTTTCGGGCAGACCGCCCGCGGCCAGAGGTTGAACAAGCCCGCCAATGGGCAGGGTGAAGCTGAAATTGCCGCCGGCGTGCCAGAAGCACCGCTCGTCCCAGAAAAAGCGCGTCTGGTTCATCGGGATGCTTTCCGTTCCAGCCGGTAGCTGCCTTCCGGCAGGTTCAGCGCAGCGGCCAGATCGCGGACCTGCTGTATCGACAGGCTTACGCGCTGCAGCCGGTCGGTGACGGGGTCATGCTGCTCGATCGTGACGCAATCCTCGAACGCGTTGACGGCCACGTCCTCCTGCAAATGGCTGCCGCCTTCATCGACCAGGGTGACCAGCGTGGAATCAAACTCGTGCTCGATGGTGAACATAGAAGGGCCTTTATCTGCTGCTACCGCGATGAAAGCAGGCCCGGCGGTAAAGTGCAAACCCGCGTGAACAGGGTTGGCGGCACCGCCCGAGAAAGCTAGGTATTGGGTCACAAGCGAGGTAGAGAATGAAACCAGTATTCTTTTTGTGCGCCGCCATGGCGTTGGTGGCTTGCGAGCCAATCACGACCGAAACCCGGCAACCGGCCCCAAGCACCCCGGCAGCTCAACCTTCCCCATCGACGCCGACGCTTTCCAACAGACAGGCGGCAGCCAATTTCCGCGCCGTCGTGGCCGATGTCGAACCGGTGGCGGAGAAGGAATGCCGCAATCGGGCACCCGCGCTGAACTGCGACTTTAAAATCCTGGTCAACACGGACCGGCGCCAGCCGCCAAACGCGTTTCAGACGCTGGACCGAAGTGGCCGCCCGATCATCGGGTTCACCATCGCGCTGATAGAAGATGCACGCAACCGGGACGAGCTTGCCTTTGTGCTAGGACACGAAGCCGCGCACCATATCGAACGGCATCTGGAGGAACGGCGTCAAACCGCGATCGGAGGGGCTTTGGTCGGCGGTCTTATAGCCGGCGCTCTCGGGCAGAACGTAGATGCCGGACAACAGCTGGGCGGGACCATTGGCGCCCGGGCTTTTTCCAAGCAGAATGAACTTGAAGCCGATGCCCTAGGCACGGTGATCACCAAGCGCGCGGGATACAACCCCTTGCGCGGCGCGCAGTTCTTCACGCGCATCCCCGATCCCGGCGACCGGTTCCTGGGCACACACCCCCCCAATGCTGACCGGATCGAGACCGTGCGGCGGGTCAATTCTCGGCTCTAAGCATCGGACGATATGCAGATATTTGAGGGGATCCTGAGCGATCGGGGCTCCAAATACGCCGTTTCCGGCGGGCCGGTTACCTCCAAAGCGGAGGCGGCGGCGTTTATCAAATCGCTCTGCCGTGCCAAGAAATTCGCCAAGGCCACGCATAATACCTGGGCCGTGCTCCTGCCGGACGGAACCCCGTTGAAAAATGACGACGGGGAAAGCGGAGCGGGGATGGTGATCCTTCGGATGCTGGAGCGCGAGGCGCTTTTGGGTGAGATCGTCGTCGTCACCCGCTGGTATGGCGGCACCAGGCTGGGGGGCGACCGGTTTCGCCGCGTGCAGGACTGCGTGCGCCACTACCTTGACCATCGGGCATAAGCCGCGCCTCTAGCTGTCGAGGTCCAGCAACCCTTCCCACTGGCCGATCAGCATCCCGGCATAGGAAAGCAGCGCGTCTGGCGTTGCGGCGTCGCAAGCGTCGGGGGTCCAGACGATGCCCAAGTCGCCGCCAATCGCCTCGACCACGGCCCAGTGCCAGTCAGAGCCGCCATAGGCGGACGGTGCCGTCCCCGCATGTTTAGTAAGCCCCGCGCCGAAGCCCACGGGGGAGGTCCTGCCCTCCGCATCCGCAAACATGCCCGCCGGAATGAAGGACGGGCACCCGAGCGGGTGGTCAGCTTCTTGCGCGGCCTCGTAGGCTGCTTCATCTGGCCAGATATTCACCTCGCCCGCGAAGACCGCCAAGCGCAGCGACACCGTGCGGCCGGTCATGGTGTCGAAAGGGGCTGTCTCCAGCCGGCGGCGGCCGAGGAACGTCTTGCGGTAGGTGGCCAGCTCGGACGGCATGTTGACCATCAGCACCTGCGCGCGGGTCGCCACTTCGCCCTGATCCAAGATGGAGACGTCAATCTCCGCCTCGCCAAACGAAAACGGTGCGTCGCCGGGATGTACGTGGTCGATCCGGGCGGTCATCGCACTGCCGGCTGCAAACATCGGGTTGATCGTCTGGCTGCGCCCGCGCGGGTCGGTCGTGTACCACAGCGTCTCGCCATTGGGGCCGGCATAGGTGAAATAGGGCCCGTTCAGCCCGTCGGGGGAGCCATAGGTGACGCCGGGCAATGTACGCAGGTCGATCCCGTCCTCGATCAAGCTGACAGGCACCCCGATCCGGTCAAAATTCGACGTGCTCACAACTTGTTATGCGTGCCATCACAGGTGACCGGCGCGGAGGAATGTTTGCAGCCGCAGAAGAACACCGTCTTGTCCTCGGTCGCTTCGAACTTCACCGGAACGAACGCGCTGCCCTTGTGGGAGCCGTCGCAGATGGGCTGGTTGGCTGACTGCCCGCAGGAGCACCAGAAGTAGGATTTGCCTGCCTCCACATCGACCGGGTAGGGGGCTTTTTGCGGGATTTTGGGGGTGGGCATATGGGTGGCTCCTTTGGTGGGTTTGTCTGTTGGCCATCACCCTAAGGCGTTGGGCATAGATTGCGAAGGGGTGCTGCGCAACGTCGCTCAACGCGCTGAAAAGCCCGGAATCAAGCCGAAGGCACCGGGCGAGCGACTGTCCGTCCCGACGGACTGGCGCTTTGGAGCTAATAGCACTTAACAGAATAGGAAGATGGATTTGGCTACCATAAAGTCCGGTAGAATATCCGTTGCAGCGCCACTCGACAGACACCCGGCTTAAGGATGGCTGCTGTGCGGGACTTTTCGGACCTTGGATCAAAGTGTGCCAAGGTCTGCTTCGGCAAAACGTTCAATGAACGGCCCTTTGGGGGAGGCTAGCTAAGCGTATCCAGAAAGTCATTGGCCACTGCCGTGCGCTCAGCCCAATCCTCACCCTCGATGCATCTCCACTCCGCCCCCAACTCATCCAACCAAGAGCGCAGCCTGCCGGTGAACCACGCTCGGCGGCCCGGATCAGCGAAATGTCGTGTTCCGTCATCTTCCCAAGGCGTTGCGTGGTCGAGCAGAAGGTAAGTCTTCCTTTCGACCGCAGAACGTGCCTTGTCAACGAGCTGCTTATGCACTTTGCCTAGCAGCGCCTCGGCCCAAACCAATGTTTGCAAGGCATCCGTATCCTCGACAATAATCGGTCCACCTCGCGCCGCCATCGTATCGGCCAACGCTTTGTGGCCCGCCATGATCGCCTCGAAGTCTGCCGCGACCCAATCTTGCCCATGTCGGAAGACGGCGTCGTAATCACGCCCATATTCAGGGATCGGCACACCATTGAGCCGTGCTGCCAAGGCGTCGGACAAGACCGTCTTGCCGGTGCTTTCCGCTCCCACCAGAACAAGGCGGCGTTGGTAGTGGCTCCGCACTGGAACTGGCACATGGCTCCAATTGCTTGCCAGATCTTCTCGGACTGCCGTGGCCGACACAGGCACAACCTGTCGCTCCGGGTCCACTGGAAAGGGTCGTGCATCGACTTCCTGCGCGAGGCGGTGGACATAACCTTCCGAGCCGAAGACCCAATCAATAGGCTCGGGGTGGAACTCCTTAATTGCTGCGCGCCATATAGGCCAAAAGTTATGGTGATCCTCTGGTGCTTGCGGAATGTCGCGATGCATGTGCAGCACGCGATAGCCAGGCCACGACAGGCATTCCTTCATCCACTTGGCCCTTAGATTTCCGTCGATTGGCTCTGCGTCGTGGCTACACACCAGGACCGTCATCACATCACACCGCGCCTTCCCGACCTCGGCACAATAGAGATGGCCCGCATGGGGCGGCATAAACTTACCCAGCAGAAAGCCGTGCGTTTTCATGTCGTCAGAGGCTGCATCGCGGCCCGACGCCACTGGAACAATCCTGTGATAGCAAGGCCTAGGAACACGACGTAAAGTGCTGCCGTCGGCTCTAGTCCGCGCGTGTAGAAAAGGCCAATCGCCAGCACATCCACGGCAATCCACAAATACCAGCTTTGCAAGTATCTTCGCGACAATAGGAATTGTGCAGTGACGCTTAGTGCTGCCACCGCTGCATCCCAGTAAGGGGCCGCCGCATCGGTATAGGTTGCCATGAGGCTCGCAACGATCAACCATACAATGGCAGTCGCCCCGAGATACAAGGCGAACATTCCAGTTCCCAAAGGTGCCACGATGACCCGACCATCGGGCGCACGTCCGTTTAGCCAGACGTACAGGCCGTAGAACTGAATAAAGAAAAAATAGACCTGTAACAGTGCGTCACTATAAAGCCGGTATTCCCAGAAGATGAAAAAATACAGCGTCACTACAGCAAAGCCGAATGGATAATTCCAGATAGAACGTCGGATGATCAGACTCACGTTTAGAATTCCACATGTGACCGCGATCCACTCAATGGGGCGGCTACCAACCATGCCCCAAAAAAACTCCAACATATTTCTCATCCTGCTCGACTTATTTGCCGGATTTAGACAGCAATATATTGGGGTGACGCAACCAATATGATCAGACTTTTCCAGCCCCGATATCTTCATGGCCATCAGCAGTCATCAAAGAGTTGGGCAACTCTTCCGCACCAGCAGACATTAGCTGCAATGCAGAAATACTGAAAAGTGGGCTCAT
>CALHHY010000107.1 GCA_938030665.1 uncultured Litoreibacter sp.
GGCGGGAGCAGCTGGTGCTGACCCTGTCCCTAGCGATCACCGTGGCGGTCGCGATCAAGGTGGTCGGCGTGTTGCTGATCGCCGCGATGCTGATCATACCGGCCGCAGCCGCAAGGCCCTTGTCACGCACGCCGGAGGCGATGGCTCTTGGGGCGGCGTTGGTTGCGGCGACCTCGGCGGTGCTGGGCCTGCGCGCCTCGGCCTTTTGGGACACGCCAGCGGGGCCGTCGATTGTCTGCGTGGCCGCCGCGCTCTTCATCGCGGCGCAAGTGGCGGGACGCCTGGCACGGCGCGGGGTGCCTAATTTTTCAGCATAGTGCCTTTTGCCTAAGTGAAATGATCCGGCCAACCCTTGCGGCCCGCCGCGCCTGAGGTTTCAATCGAGCGCGAAGGAGCCCGCCATCACCACGCTGACCGATATCGCGACCCAAACCCAGCCCCGCGCTATTGGGCGGCTGGCTTTGTCGTCAAAGCAACGCGACGGCGGCAGCGTGATCGACGGGCTGCACCAGTCGGGGTCGCTGCGGCTGATGTTTCCGCGAAATGACGGGACCGATCTGGCAGCGGTCATGATCAATTGCGCAGGCGGCATGACCGGCGGCGACCGTTTCGGGATCGCGGCAGAGGCAGGTGCGAACACCGCGCTGACCCTCACGACACAGACAGCTGAACGGCTTTACAAGTCAAACGGGCCCGAGCCTGCGCGGCTGCGCACAAGGCTGCAGGTCCGGGACAGGGCTGCGCTGTGCTGGCTGCCGCAGGAGACGATCCTGTTTGACGGCTGCGCCCTGCACCGACGGCTGAATGTGGACCTGGCCCCGGATGCCCGGTTCTTCATGATCGAGCCGCTTGTTTTCGGGCGCAGCGCCATGGGCGAAGTGCTCAACGACGCCCATTTCGACGACCAGATCCGCATTTACCGCGACGGTCAGTTGATCCATGCGGATGCGACGCTATTGAGCGGCGATGCCTCCGCCCAGCTAAGCAGACCCGCCGTCGCAAACAACGCGCAGGCCACGGCCACGCTGGCGCTTGCCGGACCAGATGCGGAGGCAGCACTGGGCCCCGCCCGCGACATAATCGGCCCGCATGGAGGGGCCAGTCTGAAAGCGCCGGACCTGCTGGTGATGCGTCTTCTGACAGCCGATGCCCGTGACATGCGCCGCATTGCCATGGCGCTGATTGCCGCGTTAAGCGGCGTTCCCACCCCTCGAACCTGGACCTTGTAACCCATGCAACTGACCCCCCGAGAGAAAGACAAACTGTTGGTGGCCATGGCCGCCGAGGTCGCGCGCAAGCGGCTGGCCCGCGGCGTCAAGCTGAACCACCCCGAGGCGATTGCGCTGATCACCGACGCAGTGGTTGAAGGGGCGCGCGACGGACGGTCGGTGGCCGAGATGATGGAGGCCGGCGCGCAGGTCATCACCCGAGACCAGTGCATGGAAGGGGTGGCCGAGATGATCCATGACGTCCAGGTGGAGGCAACCTTTCCCGACGGCACCAAGCTCGTCACCGTGCATAACCCGATCAGATAAGTCAGGTGCCTCCGGCGGGGATATTTTTAAAGCAATGAAGAATAAAGGACGCGCGACATGATCCCAGGCGAGATATTCCCGGCAACAGGCGAGCTTCAGCTGAATGTCGGCGCGGAGGCGATCAGGCTGGAGGTTGCCAATACCGGCGACCGGCCCGTGCAGGTGGGGTCGCACTATCATTTTGGTGAGGCCAATTCGGCTTTGGCATTCGACCGCGACGCCGCGCGCGGCATGCGTCTGGATATCGCCGCCGGCACCGCCGTGCGGTTTGAGCCGGGCCAACGGCGGGAGGTGCGGTTGATCCCGTTCTCAGGTGCACGGGTTGTCTACGGGTTTAACCAGAAGGTTATGGGGGGCCTTTGAGTAAATTAAGCAGGGTCATATCGTTCGCAGAGAATATGCCAGTTATTTCATCGATCCTTTTCGGTTTGCTAGTG
Organism: uncultured Litoreibacter sp.; assembly: GCA_938030665.1. Classification (GTDB taxonomy): domain Bacteria; phylum Pseudomonadota; class Alphaproteobacteria; order Rhodobacterales; family Rhodobacteraceae; genus Litoreibacter. The sequence continues at coordinate 1,973 of CALHHY010000107.1, forward strand.
TTTGGAATTATCAGTTTTGGGCTTCAACAGTTCTTTGAAGTTTACAGTAAGTGTGCTTCTGGTTGGGTCTCCCCATCAATCGGAAAACGAGGCGCATGTTCGCATCATGGCGGTGTCACAACTCATAACGGGTGGGTAAGAGCTTTAGCTTTTTGGACCGGAGTAGCAGGCGGACTGTGGAGTTATTCTACCATTTCGAGCCCCCCTCCTACTGAGACACCAAAAAAACAAAACACTTCAAAAATGCCCCAGTCCAAATCGCTTAAAAAATCGGAAAGCCCAACCTTTTGTGTTCCGGCACCTAAAACGATACCTAAGTGTCCACTTCATGGAGAAATGTACCTTAGCAGCAGCGGACAAAAATATGTTTGTCGAGCGGCTCCAAATTGCGATTATTTCCATCACAGAGAGGCTAATTGAAAATGCCCACAACAATCTCGAGAGCCGACTACGCCGCCATGTTCGGCCCCACTGTGGGCGACAAGGTTCGTTTGGCCGATACCGACCTGATCATTGAGGTGGAGCGCGACCTGATTGCGGAGCGGGCGGGCGCGGCCTCGGGTGGCTCTGGCGCGAATGCGCTGGCCTACGGCGAGGAGGTCAAATTCGGCGGCGGCAAAGTGATCCGCGACGGGATGGGGCAGTCTCAAGTTACACGCGAAAATGGGGCGGTCGACACCGTCATCACCAACGCCCTGATCATTGACCATAGCGGCATCTACAAAGCCGATATTGGCCTAAAAGACGGGCGCATCCACAAGATCGGCAAGGCCGGCAATCCTGACACCCAGCCGGGCGTTGACATTATCGTGGGGCCCGGGACGGAGGCGATTGCCGGCGAAGGCCGCATCGTCACGGCGGGCGGGTTTGACAGCCATATCCACTTCATCTGCCCTCAGCAGATCGAGGACGCGTTGCATTCAGGTCTGACAACCATGCTGGGCGGCGGAACCGGCCCCGCCCATGGCACGCTGGCGACCACCTGTACCCCCGGCCCCTGGCATATCGGGCGGATGATGCAGGCCGTGGACGGGGTG
>CALHHY010000108.1 GCA_938030665.1 uncultured Litoreibacter sp.
CGCGCTGTTTTGCAAGTGGGGGACGCCGATGATCGTTGTTGAAAACCTGGTGAAACAGTTCGGCGGGTTCCGTGCTGTCGATGGCGCATCTCTGTCCATTCAGGAGGGGTCCATCACCGGGCTGATCGGACCAAACGGGGCCGGAAAAACCACACTTTTCAATGTGATCGCAGGCGTTCTTGAACCAAGCGAAGGCCGCGTGACGATGGCCGGAGAGGATATCACCGGACTGCCGCCACACGACCTGTTTCACAAAGGGCTGCTGCGGACCTTCCAAATCGCACATGAATTTTCATCCATGACCTGCCGCGAAAACCTGATGATGGTTCCGGGCAACCAATCAGGTGAAACCCTGTGGAACACGTGGTTCGGCAGCAAACGCATTGCGGATGAAGAACGCGCCCTGCGGGCCAAAGCCGACGAGGTGCTGGAATTTCTCACGGTTGAGCATCTGGCAGATCAAAAGGCGGGCCAGATCAGCGGCGGTCAGAAAAAGCTGCTGGAGCTTGGCCGCACTATGATGGTTGATGCCAAGATCGTGTTTCTGGACGAGGTCGGCGCGGGCGTGAACCGCACGCTGCTCAACACCATCGCCGACGCGATCCTGCGCCTGAACAAGGAACGCAACTACACGTTCTGCGTGATCGAGCATGACATGGATTTCATCGGCAAGCTCTGCGACCCCGTCATCTGCATGGCGGAGGGGCGCGTGTTGGCCGAAGGCACGCTGGACGAGATCAAAGCAAATGAACAAGTGATCGAGGCCTATCTGGGCACCGGCCTCAAAAACAAGGTGGTGACGGGATGAGACATTTGATTGCAGCAACGCTGCTCTGTGCGGCCCCTGCACTGGCCCAGGCCGATGAATGCACCCCCTTGGGTGACTTTGCCGAGATTTGCGCGAGCGCTGCTGGCTGGACGGCGGAACCCCCAAATGGCGGCGACCCTCTGTTTAACCACGACGTAGGTGCTGCCCGCGTGATCTACATCGCCTTCCCGGGTGCGGCAGAAAACAGGGCCACGGAGGCGCTGGTCAACATCTATGTCAGCGAAACACCAAACATGATCGACGCGGCAGAGGTCCCGCCCGTGGAGAGCACCGATTTTGACGCCGCCACCTTCCGCTACATAAGCCCAGGGGATGCCGCGATCCCGGCGGCGGACGTGCTTGTCAGCGTACTGGCCAATGACGCCGGGGTGATCCTGCTGGAGACTTTATTTGATAGGGACCCGGACGTGAATCAGGACGCGCGGTGGCGGACCCTGCATACCGCTTTCGCCCAGAGCGTTCGGAGCCTGCCGTGAGTGAACCGGTACTGATCGGCGACACCATGTCGGGCGGCTATGGCGACGGCCCAGATATCCTGCATGATTGCACCATAGCCGTCGATGAGGGGGAGATCGCGGTAATCGTGGGTCCCAACGGGGCAGGCAAATCGACCGCGATGAAGGCGGTGTTCGGCATGCTGCACGTCCGCCAGGGCGCGGTCCGGCTGTTTGGGGAAGACATCACCGCCCTGACCCCGCAGGCGCGGGTGGCCAAGGGCATGGCCTTTGTGCCGCAGACATCGAATATCTTCACCTCGATGACCGTCGAGGAAAATCTGGAAATGGGGGCGTTCCTGCGCCGCGACGATATCCAGAAAACCATCGATCAGGTCTATGAACTATTCCCGATCCTGCGCGAAAAACGCGCGCAGGCGGCCGGCGAGCTATCCGGTGGTCAGCGTCAGCAAGTGGCCGTCGGCCGGGCGCTGATGACCCAGCCAAAAGTGTTGATGCTGGACGAACCTACGGCAGGTGTCAGCCCCATTGTGATGGACGAGCTGTTCGACCGCATCATCGAGGTGGCGCGGACGGGGATCTCCATCCTGATGGTTGAGCAAAACGCGCGCCAAGCGCTTGAAATCGCCGATAAAGGCTATGTGCTGGTGCAAGGTCGCAACCGCTTTACCGATACCGGGGCCGCGCTGCTGGCAGACCCCGAAGTGCGCAAAAGTTTCCTGGGAGGGTAAAGGTATGAGAATGCGGAATTTGAGTATTTTTGAAGCAGTGATGATCGGGGCCGTGCTGGCAGGACCGGCCGTGGCACAAACCTGCAGCTTCACCACCGAATGTTTCGACGGGGATGGGTGCAGCGAGACCAGCTTCTCCTTCGAGATCGAGACAGAGGGCGGCGCGACCCGGCTGGTCAGCGATGCCGAGACGATCCCGCTGAGCCAGGGCGGCAGTGACGAGACGCGGGTCTATGTGGGCGTCACCGAAAGCGCGTTCCACCTGCTAACCCATAGCGCCGAGGGCGAGGCGCGCTACAGCACCCACATCTATGACGGGCCGCTGATGCTGAATTATCTGGGCCGCTGCGAGGTAGCCGGCTGATGGATCTGCTGAACGCTCTGGTGGCCCTGGCGAATTTCGTGCTTGTTCCGGGCATAGCCTATGGCGCGCAGCTGGCGCTTGGCGCGCTTGGCGTGACGCTGATCTATGGCATTTTACGGTTTTCGAATTTCGCCCATGGCGACACGATGGCCTTCGGAACGATGTTCGTCATCCTGATCACCTGGGCGTTTCAGAGCGCAGGGATAAGCGCCGGGCCGCTGCCCACGGCGCTGCTTGCCCTGCCCTTTGGCATTGTCCTCGCGGGGCTTTTCCTGCTGGGCACCGACCGTGTGGTCTACCGTTTCTACCGCACGACCCGCGCAAAGCCCGTGGTCTTCGTGATGGTCTCGCTTGGGGTGATGTTCATCATGAACGGGCTCACCCGGTTCATCATCGGCCCGGGCGACCAGCGCTTCTCAGATGGCGAGCGATTCATCATCTCAGCCCGCGATTTCAAGGAGATGACCGGACTGCGCGAGGGG
>CALHHY010000109.1 GCA_938030665.1 uncultured Litoreibacter sp.
GCAGGTGCGGCGAAAGACAGGGCGAGAGCGGCAGTTGCGATGATGGTTTTCATGATGTGATCTCCAGTTTGTGGTGCCCTTCCGGGCGGTGTGTGTGTTGGCGTATGTGCCGTTTGATGCGATGAATATGCGCCTTCTGAACCACCACATCAATGCACTAAAATTGCATATAAATGCATTTTTAGTGCATTTACGAACATTAATATCTGCAGTCCAGCCCACAGCGTCACGTCACCGTGAGAAATGGTCGTTCAAACGCCCAGTTCACCACAATTTGGACAAACGGCCGCGACCTATCGACCGTTTCGACACCTCGCACCGTCATTCACGCGCATTCGAATTGATACCACTGCCCGCGCGCCCCATATCTTAGGCATGTTGAAACTCGGCCCCATTCTGCTGGCAGTGATTTACGGCCTCGTGATGTATCGCTTCTCGGCGTGGAACACGAAGCGCATACTGGACGAGAAGTCGACGCCGCTTGCTGACCCGACCCTTGAGAAGATGAACCGGGATATGGCCCGTGCGCTGGACCTGCCGCGTATCCTCGTCCACATTTTCGAGGTTGACCCGGTTAACGGTCTCGCCGCCCCGGATGGCCGGATATTCATCACGCGCGGGTTCTACAACAAATATAAGGCGGGTGATGTGACGGCTGAGGAGCTGGCCTCCGTTATCGCGCATGAGCTGGGGCATGTGGCTTTGGGACATTCGCGCCGCCGAATGATCGACTTTTCGGGGCAAAACGCGATCCGGGTGGTTCTGGCCTCCATCTTGGGGCGCATCATTCCTTTTGCAGGTGCCTGGCTGGCCAATATTCTGACCTCGATGCTGGCCGCGCGGCTGTCGCGCAAGGACGAATATGAGGCCGACGCCTATGCCTCCGCCCTGTTGACGAAAGCGGGCATCGGGACGGCGCCGCAAAAATCGTTGTTCGAGAAGCTGGAGAAACTGTCGGGCAGCATGGGTGCCGGCGCACCTGCCTGGATGATGAGCCACCCCAAAACCGCCGAACGCATTGCAGCGATTGAGGCCAATGAAGCCAAATGGGGCGTTACCGGCTAAGCGCTTTTCCAAGTCGCGGCAGTTGCGCGCGGCGCATGAGGGCGCGCAAAGCGATCTCCTCTCCCAGCATCTTTTGGGCGGTCGCGTGCACATCTGCCACAACGGTTTCTACGGGTTCGGGCGTCTCGGCCCAAAGCTGCATCAGAAAAGCGTCGGGGCTGAGCCGCTCCACCCCTTCGAAAGCCAAGGTTTGCTTCGGAAAGTCCTTCGCGTTCAGCGTGACCAGCACATCAGCGGAGGCCGCGATTGCGGAGGCCAGAACATGGATGTCATTCTCGTCCGGCAAATGCAGTCGCGCCAGATCCGCATCGCGTGGGGGCACGCTGGCCTTGGGAAACCCTGCGCGCAGCAAAGCCACCTCGCCGCGCGCCTGCAGCTCTGCCTCAGGCCCCAGCTTGACCGTGGCGCGCGCCCATTCCTCCAGGATGCGATCAGACCAGATAGGGCGATAGAGCCCCGCCCGAGCGACGCCGATCAGCACCTCGCGCGTCACCGTCGGAAACAGGACGCAAGCATCTAAGCAGGCCCGCATCAATCGAGCCGGAAGAACAGCGCCTTGAGGTAACCGTTCTCCGCCAGCGCCCCGTGCAAGGGGTGATCCGGCCCCGCCCCGCCGGTATGGATCAGCTGCGGCTGCCGTCCGGCCCGCGCGATGCCGCGCAGGCAGGCCGCGCGAAACTTGTCCAGCTCAGCCGCATGGGAGCATGAGCAAAGCACCAGATACCCTCCCGGCTGGACCAACCGCGCAGCCATCGCGGCCACCCTGGAATAGGCGGTCAACCCGTTCTGCAAAGCTTTGCGCGACGGCGCAAAAGCGGGCGGGTCAGCAACAACCATCTTGAACTGCGCGCCATCGGCCTGCAGCGCATCCATCACCTTGAACGCATCGCCCTTGCGGTGCTCAAACCGGTCCTCGAAACCGGCAATTGCCGCACCCTTCTGCGCCAGATCCAGCGCCGGTTGGGAGCCATCAACGCAAAGCGCATGAGTTGCGCCCGCCGCAAGCGCGGCGAGCCCAAACCCGCCGACATGGCTGAACACATCCAGCACAGCGCCGCCGCGCCCCAGCTTTGCGGCAAAGGCGTGGTTGGGCCGCTGGTCATAGAACAGCCCCGTTTTCTGCCCGCCCATGATGTCGGCCAGATAGGTCGCACCGTTCATTTCTACCGGAACAGGTGCCTCACTGGCGACCTCGCCAAAGATCATGGCGCTGTCGCCATCCAACCCCTCAAGCTCCCGTGCGCGGCCAGAGGCGTTCTTATAGACAGCCTCGACCCCCAGCACGTTTTTCAGCGCTGCAACCAGCATATCAAGCCGAGCCTCGACCCAGGCCGCGTTAGGCTGGACCACGCAAAGCCCGCCGAAGCGGTCGATCACCAGCCCCGGCAACCCATCCCCTTCGGCATGGATGAGCCGGTAGAAAGGTGCGTCATACAGCTGTTCGCGCAAGGCCAAAGCCGCCGCAAATTTGGCCTCGAACCAGCTTTGGTCGATCTGCGCGGCCGGATCGGCGTCCAGTATCCGCAACATCAGCTTGGAGGCGCCATTGACCGCGACCAGCGCAATCTCTTCGCGGCCCGCATCCTGCAACACCGCCAGCGATCCCGCTGTAATGGCCTTGGTACGACGGTCCGTCACCACATCATCGGCATAGACCCAGGGCTGACCCCGACGGATGCGGCTGGCATCGGCTTTTGGTTTCAGGCGGACGACAGGCCGACGCTCGGCCTCGGAGGAGGGATTGGTCATGCACCCTTCCCTACTGCCACACGGTGCACAGTGAAAGCGATTAATCGCGGGCTGCCGTCCCTCGGGCTAGATGCCTTCGGCGGCGGCATCTTCGGGCGGGATGATGCCGCCGAAGCTGCGACGCATCATATTCGCCAAATGGGCCAGAATCCGCGTCTTCTGGTCATGGCCGCGTTGTTCAGCCAGAACCGCCTGCTCTCCGCCGAAGGCCCGCAAGCCCAGCTCAGCGTCGTGGGGCCCGGAAATGACCTGCCCGCTCGACACGTCGCGCACGAGGAATGTGAAAATCAGGTTATGCACGCCGCCCACCTCAACCCGCGCCTTGTCGCTGAGGGAATGGAACCGAGACAGCGTGACGTCAAATATCACCGGTTGCGGCCCGCTAAGATGCGCTAGCCCGCGGGTCATCCCATCATCAACAATCTGCCCCACCTGCGCGCGCCGGTCGCCAAAAGGCTCCGCCCGCCACACGATATCGGCGATTGGATACAGCCGGTTCGCCTCGGAGATGGTAAGCTCTTGAGGCACGTCCACCGTAACATCCACCACCTGCCAGCTGCGCGCCTGCGCGCTGAGCTGCGGGGAAATGTCGACGACCGAGGCGGGGACCTGCGTAGATGCCAGCGGCACGATCTGGCCACAGGCGCCCAGTGCCGCCAACGCAATCGCCCCTGCAATTTTCATCAACTTCCGCATCCTACCTCTTCCCCGTGGCTTGCCCCGCTGCACCCCATGCCCGCCGAATGGCTGCACGAGATTTCTAGCAAGCGGGTCAACCCGAGGAAAGGCTGGCTTAAGCGTGGCGCGCGCCGCCGGCGAAAATACTCTGATACAGACGGACGACCGCCGCCTTAAAGGCCAGAACGCCGTCGCGGGCAGCTTGCGCACGCAGGGCGCGGGCGCGGGCTTCGATTTTGGCGTGGTTTACCGATGCGAATGTGTCGGTCATGGGGGCATCTCCTGAAAGTTGCAGGACCGGGCTGGTCCGAATTTCTTTACTCAGAAGATAGCCATGCTGCGGCGCAGCAGAAGGTCTCAATCCCGTATTGCCGCTATGCATGCGGCGCATAGCACTGCCCTGTCCGACCCTTGGTCAGCCCTTGATGCCCGTCGCAACCGCCCGCGCGCCTTGCAACATCCAGGCATGCTCAGAGCCTGCGACATAGGTGGTGAACCCGTATTGGTCCCACTCCTTAGCCTTCTCCACGCCCGGCACCCATGTGATATAGGCCACCCCATGCGCCCGCGCCGCCTCGCCTACGCGGGCCATGGCCTCCCCCAGTTCGGGGGAATTGATGTCGGTCTGCCCCATTGCAACGCTGAGGTCAGCCGGGCCTACAAAGACGCCGTCGATGCCGTCGCAGCCCGCAATTGCGTCAATCGCCTCGACGCCTTCAGGCTCCTCGATCTGGGCGATGACGATGGTCTCCTCGCGCGATTGCGCCAGAATGTCGGGCATGGCGCGGGTCGCAAACCCCGCCCATCTGGTAGAGCCCGCGTATCCACGCCCCCCCCGCCCGAAACGCGCGCCGCGCGCAATAGCTTTGGCCTTCTCGGCGCTGTCCACATGCGGCACCACGACGCCGACCGCGCCCGCATCCAGCACCGTCAGCAGCTGTTCCGGCGTGCCGGCGGGCACCCGCACCAGCAAGGGGAAATCAAGCGCGCGGCCCACGGCCAGGCAGGCATCCAGCCGCATCCGGTCAAACGGCGCGTGCTCAGCGTCCAGGATGATGAAATCAAGACCGGAGCCTGACAGGATCTCGATCAGGTCCACCGAGGGCGTCTTCAGAAACGTGCCAACCAGCCTTTCCCCGCCGATCATCCGGCCTTTCAAATCTGCAAAACCCATAACGCGTCCCTTCCATGTTGCGGCGCCACCCTAGGCAGACGCCCCAAATGGTGAAACCCCCTTCCTCATCATTGATTCAAAAATACTCCCGCCGGAGGCATCCCCCGGCTGGCAATGCGGCGCGGCCTTTCTAGGTTAAGCGGCATGGTTCTCGAATTCCGCCCCCAAGGCATCTACTGCCCCGCCGGTGATTTCTATATCGACCCGTGGCGACCGGTGGCGCGCGCGCTGATCACCCATGGTCACGCCGACCACTCCCGTTGGGGGATGGACAGCTATCTGGCAACTGAGGCCGCAGCCCCCGTGATGCGCCACCGGCTTGGCGATATCAACCTGGACACGATCCGCTATGGCGAGACGCGCCAGATCGGCGGTGCGCAGGTCTCTTTTCATCCGGCGGGCCATGTGCCGGGCTCCGCCCAGATCCGGGTCGAGGTGGGCGGCGAGGTCTGGGTCGCCTCAGGCGATTACAAGCTGGTCGATGACGGGCTGAGCGAGCCGTTTGACCCCGTCCCGTGCCACGCATTCATCACCGAAAGCACCTTCGGGCTACCCGTGTTCAAATGGGACCGGCAGGCAGACGTGATCGACGCCATCAATGCGTGGTGGCAGGCCAGCCGGGATGCGGGCCGCTATGCGATGCTCGGGGCCTACGCGCTTGGCAAGGCGCAGCGGATACTGGCCAATGTCGACAGCTCCATCGGCCCGATCCTGACCCATGGCGCGATTGAGAATACCAATGCCGTGCTGCGCGCCCAAGGGCTGAAGCTGCCCGATACGGTGCGGGTCTCGGCTGAGATGAATGTCAAGGATTACCCGGGCGCGTTGGTGATCGCCACGCCCCCGGCCATGAACGGGCCTTGGGCGCGCAAGTTCGGCAACCGTTCCACCGCTTTCGCATCAGGCTGGATGGCGATGCGCGGGGTGCGCCGCAGGCGGGCTGCCGACCGGGGCTTTGTGATGTCCGACCACGCCGATTGGGAGGGGCTGAACACCGCGATCAAAGCTACCGGCGCGGAGCGGATTTTTGTGACCCATGGCTACACCGCGCAATTCACCCGGTGGCTGACCGACCAGGGCTATGACGCCGCCGTGGTCGAGACCGAGTTTGAGGGCGAAAGCCTCGACAGCGCGGAGCCCGAGGCAGAGCCCGCAGCATGAAGCATTTCGCCGACCTCTTCAACGCGCTGGACCAGACGACGAAGACCAATGCGAAGGTGGCCGCGCTGGCCGGTTATTTCCGTGCGGCGTCAGACACCGACAAACTATGGACCATCGCGCTGCTGTCCGGCCGCCGGCCCAAGCGCGGGGTGACCACGACCCTGCTGCGGGAATGGGCGGCGGAGCGGGCGGACATCCCCCTATGGCTGTTCGAGGAATGCTACCCCGTGGTGGGTGACCTATCTGAGACCATCGCGCTGGTGCTGCCACCTGCCGCCGGCAGCTCCGCCCGCAGCCTGACCGAGTGGATCGAGATCGTGCGCGACCTCGGCAAGCATGACGTCCCGGACAAGAAGCAGATCGTGCTGACGGCCTGGGACAGCCTGCCACCGATCGAACGGTTCCTCTTCAACAAGCTAATCACGGGCGGTTTGCGGATCGGGGTCAGTCAGAAGTTGATGACCCGCGCCCTGGCCCAGGCCACGGAGATCGAGGAAGCGACGCTGGCGCACCGCCTGATGGGGGACTGGACGCCCGACAAGACCACGTTTGACGACCTGATCCTGAGCGAGAACCCCGAAGCCGACGCCTCCAAGCCCTACCCGTTCTATCTGGCCTACCAGCTTGACAAACTCGACGCGCTCGGGCCGGCCGCCGATTGGCGGGCGGAATGGAAATGGGATGGCATCCGCGGCCAGCTTGTTCTGCGGCGCGGCGCGCATCACCTGTGGTCGCGCGGCGAAGAGTTGATCACCGACCGCTTCCCCGAATTTGCCATGCTGCCTGATTTCCTGCCCGACGGCACCGTGATCGACGGGGAGCTGCTGGCGTGGGACCATACGAACGATCAGCCGCAAAGCTTCAACGCGCTGCAGCCCCGGATCGGCCGCAAAACCGTGCCCAAGAAGCTGCTGACAGAGGCGCCCGCGGTCCTTTACGCCTATGACCTGCTCGAACATCAGGGCCGCGACATCCGCGATCTGGGCTATGACGCGCGCCGCAAACTTCTGTCGGAAAGCATCGCGGGGCTGCCTGCAAGTGCCCCTATCCGCCTTTCCGCCAATGAGCCCTTTTCCAGCTGGCCCGAGCTAGCCGCCAAGCGCGACACCTCCCGCGACCGTCTGGCGGAGGGGGTGATGCTCAAACGCGCCACCAGCCCCTACCTGTCAGGCCGCAAGAAGGGCGATTGGTGGAAATGGAAGGTCGACCCGCTGATGATCGATGCGGTGATGATCTATGCGCAGGCGGGGTCCGGCAGACGGGCCAATCTGTTCACCGATTTCACCTTCGCCGTATGGAAAGGCAACGAGCTGGTCCCTTTCACCAAGGCCTATTCGGGCCTGACAGATGCGGAATTCCGCAAAATCACCGCTTGGGTCCGCAAGAACACGTTGGAGCGCTACGGCCCGGTACGACAGGTCACGCCTGAGCATGTGTTTGAGATCGCATTTGAAGGCATTCAAAAATCCCCCCGCCACAAATCCGGCGTGGCGCTGCGCTTCCCGCGCATGTCGCGCTGGCGGCACGACAAGCCGATATCTGATGCAAACACGCTGGACGATTTGCTGCAAATGCTGGAGACCTATGGCTAGGCGCAGCCCATCTGCGCGGCTCCACGACCCTGCAAAGGCCCTTCTATGATCTCCACCAGCGCGCCCCCGCGACCCGCCAGCCCCCCACAAGAAAAAGCGCCTGCAGGTGCGGTAGATACCCATATCCATATGCTGGCCGGCGCGAGCGAATTTGCCCTATCTGACGCCCGTGTAGAGGATCCCGCCCCGCTGGACATGGACAGGTTTCTGGCAGCCTACCGGGCGCAGTGCGACACGCTTGGCATTGCCCGCTGCGTCATCGTCCATTCCATCATCTACGGCACCGACAATGCTGTGACACTGGAGGCCATCCGCCGCATCGGTCCCAATGCACGTGGCATCGGCCTGTTGCCCGACGGCGCGCCCGAGGCCGATCTGGACGCGCTGGCGCAGGCCGGGATCAAGGGGCTTCGGCTGAACTACGTGCATGGCGGGGTGCTCAGCTGGGACGGGGCGAAGGCGCTCGCGCCAATGCTGGCTGCGCGCGGGATGCATCTGCAAATGCTGGTCAATGCCGACAAACATCTGGTCGACCTTCAGGATGAAATCCGCGCCCTGCCCTGCCCCGTCGTTTTCGACCATATCGGTTGGCCCAATGTCGCGGCTGGCCCCAATGAGCCGGGCTTTGCCGCGCTTCGCGCGCTGGTGGCCGACGGGGCGGCTTATGTGAAACTGTCGGGCCTCTACCGTGTCGCCGATGCGCCTTTCCTCGATACGGACCCACTTGTGGCATCCCTTGTCACCGCCAACCCGCAGCGGTGCCTTTGGGGCAGTGATTTCCCCTATATCATGCTGGCAGACGCCAAAATGCCCGATGCAGGCGGGCTGCTGGATGCGTTTCACCGCGTCGTCACGCGCGCGGCAGACCGCCAGACCATCATGGTCGATGCGCCCACAGCGCTTTACGGCTTTGCCGACTGACGCGACGTTTCGCTTTTGCCGCGCCCCCATGCCGGTCAGGTTGGGCACATCCACGCAAAAACCCGGAGCCGCCCTGACCATGTCTGCCATCATAGATGAATTCGTAACACGGCTGCACGCCAAGGCGGAGGGGGCCATAAAGGGGACCGCGAAACTGGTCATCGGCGATCATGGCTCCGTCATGCTCAGTGAGACCGGGGCGCAGATTGGCGATGAGAGCGCCGACGTGACGCTGAAGGCCAGCGCGGAAGTTTTCCGCGCCATTCTCGACGGCACCCAGAACCCGGTCACCGCCGTGCTCACGGGCAAGCTGAAGGTCGACGGCAATCAGATGCGGGCGCTCAAAGTCAGCGAGGTGCTGACGGCCTAAAGTCGGGTGCTCAGGCGCTTTTCAGCACATCCGGGCGCTCGCCCGCTTTCCAGCGCGCCGCTGCTTCGCCAAACGCCGCGAAAAGCGGTTGCGAAACCGGGTCATCCTTTGCGCGGTATTCCGGGTGCCATTGCACCGACAGACAAAAGCCCGGCGCATCTTGGATGTAGATCGCCTCAGGCGTGCCGTCGGGTGCGGTGCCGTCGATGATCACCCGCTCACCCGGCTCTTTGATGCCCTGGCCATGGAGCGTGTTGGTCATCACCTCAGTCGCGCCGAAAACGCGGTGGAACGGCCCGCCCTCGCTGACCGTCACAACATGGCGCAGCTCAAACTTTTCTTCCAGCGTGCCGTCAGGCGGCATGCGGTGGTTCATCCGCCCGGGCAAGTCACGAATTTCGGGATGGAGGGAGCCGCCCATGGCGACATTCACCTCCTGAAAGCCGCGGCAGACGCCCAGAATGGGCAGCCCGGCAGCCACGCAGGCCCGGATCAGCGGTAGCGCTAACCCATCCCGGTCGCGGTCGAAATCGCCATGCGCCTCGGTCGCGGGCTCGTCATATTCTTCGGGGTGCACATTGGGCCGCCCGCCGGTGAACAGAAACCCATCACAAATTTCCATCAGCTCAGCGGTGGTGGCAAAGCCCGGATGGGTTGGGATAATTAGGGGCACGCCGCCCGTGGCCTCAGACGCGGCCTCGCAATTCATGCGCCCCGCCGCAAAGGCAGGATATTCGTCATTGATCAGATATGAGTTGCCGATAATCCCAATGACCGGGCGCGCCATGTTGCCAACCGTCCTTCGTTATTTGTCCCCTTGGCCAAGATAGGCAAAACGGGGCGACGCGGTCGACCCGTTTCACTGCACATAGGCTGTGCGCGTTAATAACGCGTCTACGCCTCGCCGACCAGACCGCTCGCCTCTATTCCGGCAAGTGCGGCCGCGGCGTCATTGTCAGATGTGTCGCCGGTCACGCCCACGGCCCCCAGAAGCGCGCCACGCTTGTCACGCAGCAGCACGCCGCCGGGTACAGGTACAACCTGGCCGTCAAAAAGCCCATTCACCGCGGTCATGAAATAATGCTGTTGCTCGGCCCGCGCCATCTGGGCCGAACCGGGCATCCCCAGCATCACCGCGCCGTAAGCTTTGCCATGGGCCACAGCAAACCGGCCCGGCGCCGCGCCGTCTTCGCGCTCAAAGGCTTTCACATGCCCGCCCGTGTCCAGCACGACGACTGAAAGCGGCTTCAAATCCATCTCCCGTCCTTTGGCAAGGGTCTTGCGGATGATTGACCGCGCGCGGTTCAGAGAAAGTTCAGCCATGGCAGGCTCCTCATCATTGCTTCAAAAATACTCTGGGTGGGGGTTTGGGGGAGGGCAAAGCCCTCCTCCAAAGGATCGGCGCGGGCGCAGGCCCGCGGCGAAAATCAACTTGCTTTCAGCTCCAGACGACGCTGGTGCAACACAGGTTCCGTATAGCCCGAGGGTTGAACCCGGCCCTTGAAGACCAGATCGCAAGCCGCCTGAAACGCGATGCCCGAAAAATCCGGCGCCATCGGCAAGTAGCTGGGATCGCCTGCGTTCTGCCCATCCACCACGGCCGCCATCTTCTGCATCGCAGCCAAAACCTGTGCCTCGCTGACCACGCCATGCTGCAGCCAGTTGGCCAGCGCCTGCGACGAGATCCGGCAGGTCGCGCGGTCCTCCATCAGGCCCACATCATTGATATCGGGCACTTTGGAGCACCCGACACCTGCATCGACCCAACGCACCACATAGCCAAGAATGCCCTGGGCGTTATTTTCAACCTCTGCGCGGATTTCGTCGTCAGACCAGTTCAGCCCATGGGCTACCGGGATCGTCAGCAGGTCATCCAGCGTGCCGCGCGCGCCCCCCGATTTAATCTCATCCTGACGGGCGAAGACGTCGACATGGTGGTAATGCGTGGCATGCAGCGTGGCCGCGGTTGGCGACGGCACCCAGGCGCAATTGGCGCCCGATTTCGGATGCCCGATTTTTTGGTCCAGCATGTCAGCCATCAGGTCGGGCATCGCCCACATCCCCTTGCCGATCTGGGCGCGGCCCTGCAGCCCACAGGCAAGGCCGATATCGACATTGCGATCCTCGTAGGCCGCTATCCATGGCTCGCCCTTGATGTCGCCCTTTTTCAGAAACGGCCCCGCCTCCATGGAGGTGTGGATTTCGTCCCCTGTCCGGTCGAGGAACCCGGTATTGATGAAGGCGACACGCGACTTGGCGGCGCGAATGCAGGCTTTCAGATTGGCCGAGGTGCGGCGCTCCTCGTCCATGATGCCCAACTTGACAGTATTTTGTGGCAGGCCAAGCGCGGTCTCGACATAGGTGAAGATGCTATCTGCGAAGGCCACCTCGTTCGGCCCGTGCATCTTGGGTTTGACCACATAGACGGACCCCTGGGTAGAGTTCCCGCTTTCGCGCTGCAGATCATGCATTGCAATCATTGTGGTGACCAGCGCGTCCATCAACCCCTCGCCGATTTCGCGCCCCTCCCGGTCCAGGACAGCAGGGTTCGTCATCAGGTGGCCGACATTGCGGATCAGCATCAGTGCCCGGCCCTTATGGACCGCCGCCGCGCCATCGGGCGTCGTGTAGTACACATCGTCGTTGAGCTGGCGGGTGAAGGTCGTGCCGCCTTTCGTAACCTCTTCGGTCAGATCGCCGCGCATCAGCCCCAGCCAGTTGCGATAGGCGCCGACCTTGTCCTCGGCATCGACACAGGCGACCGAGTCCTCGCAATCCATGATGGCGCTCAACGCACTTTCCAGCACGATATCGGCGATACCAGCTTTGTCCTGCGCGCCGATCGTATTGTCGGGGTCGATAATGACGCGGATCATCAGACCGTTGGCGCGCAGCAAAACCTCCCGCCCGTCGACATAGCCCGCAAATTGGTCGGGATCCTTCAGGGCCGGGCTCAACGCGTCGCCCTCGACCCTCAGGCCCGTAATATCCGCCCATGACCCGCTTTCCAGCGGCGCCACTGCGTCCAGATGCACACGCCCCCACGCAATGACCCGCGCCCCGCGTTCGGCATCATAGCCGCCGCCTGATGGCAGGTCGCCCAAAGCGTCTGTCCCGTACAGCGCGTCATAAAGGGAGCCCCACCGGGCATTTGCCGCATTCAGCGCGTAGCGGGCATTTGTGATCGGCACGACCAGCTGCGGCCCTGCGACGGAGGCAATCTCGGGGTCGACATTCGCGGTTTCGATCTGAAAATCTTCGCCCTCGGGCAGCAGATAGCCAATCTCGCGCAGGAAATCCTGATAAGCCGCCATATCCGCCACCGCGCCGCGGCGCTCGATATGCCAGGCGTCGATCTTGGTCTGCAGTTCTTCGCGCACCTCCAGCAGGGCGCGGTTTTCAGGGCCCATCTCATGGGACAGATGCGACAGCGCGTTCCAGAATGTCTCCGCACTGACGCCGGTGCCTTCCAGCGCCTCCCCTTCGATGAAATCACAAAGTGTCTGGTCCACCTGTAGGTCGGAGCGGGTCACACGGTTGGTCATGGCGTCAGGTCCTTGCGCTGTCATATTCCAAGTTTCCAATACGAAACAAATCAGCCAATTGCAACAAACTGGTCAAATAAAATTACCAATTCAGCCCTTCGCGCGCCGGCACCGCTGGGAGCAGTATTTTACCTCATCCCAGACCGTCGCCCATTTCTTGCGCCAGGCAAAGGGTTTGCCGCAGGTCGCGCAGGTCTTCTGCGGCAGGTCCGCTTTTCTGAGCATTTTCGCCACTGGCGCCTCCGAAACATGAAAAGACCGGGATGCTACATGCAACCCGGCCCTTAACTTTCAACTCGTCAATCGCAAACTTCTAATCTTCGGCCACGATCTGGCCTGTGGCAGTGGTGCCTTCGCTTGCTTCGCGCGGTTCATTTCCGTTGGCTACCGTCCAAATGATCAACGCGACCAACAGCGCGCCCGCAAACGCCAACCCTACTTTCATCCCGCCCAATGGGCCGGCGTGGCGACGCTCCTGCGTTTCGATATTTGTGTTTGGTGCGGACATTGTCTGCTCCTTCAACAGTTGGTTCCCCCGCGCGCCAGCCATGCTTGCGCGCTTTGCTTCGGCGACTTAACGTCAAAATCTGATAACGGTTCCCAAAAAATCTGACGCAGGACAGCTTAATGAAAGATGCCGCCGCCCCCGCCCCTTTGGAGATCTATCTGAAGGACTACACCCCGCCCGCATATTTGGTGGAAACGGTTGATCTGACATTCAAGTTGCACCCCACAAAAACACGGGTCATCAGCAAAATCGCGTTCCGCCCGAACCCGGACGCCATCGACAAGACCTTCTACCTGCATGGCGAGCAACTGACCCTGATCAGCGCGACTATCGACGGGGCCGATGCGGATGCCAAGATTACCGATCTTGGGCTCACGGCGCAGGTCCCCGACGCGCCTTTCATTTGGGAAGCAGAGGTTGAGATCAGCCCGCAGACCAACACCGCGCTTGAAGGGCTTTACATGTCAAACGGCATGTATTGCACCCAATGCGAGGCGGAGGGATTTCGCAAAATCACCTATTACCCTGACCGCCCCGACGTGATGGCCGTCTTTACCGTCACCATCGAAGGGGAAGAAAACGTCAAGCTGTCCAATGGCAACGATCTGGGTACCAACGCCAATGGCACGGCCAAGTGGCACGACCCGCATCCGAAACCGGCCTATCTTTTCGCGCTGGTCGCGGGCGATCTGGTCAATCTGGCCGATACGTTCACCACCCGGTCGAGGCGCGAGGTTGACCTCAATATCTGGGTCCGCGACGGCGATCTTCACAAGACGGCCTTCGGGATGGACGCGCTGAAACGCTCCATGAAATGGGATGAAGACGTCTATGGCCGCGAATATGACCTGGACCTGTTCAACATCGTCGCCGTGGACGATTTCAACATGGGCGCGATGGAAAACAAGGGGCTGAACATCTTCAATAGCTCCGCCGTGCTGGCCTCCCCCGACACATCCACGGACGGCAATTTCGCGCGGATAGAGACCATTATCGCGCATGAATATTTCCACAACTGGACCGGCAACCGCATCACCTGCCGCGACTGGTTTCAGCTATGCCTGAAGGAAGGCTTGACAGTCTACCGTGACCAGCAATTTTCCGGCGACACGCGGGGACATGCGGTGGAGCGGATCAATGACGTGTTGCAACTGCGTGCCCGCCAGTTCCGCGAAGATAACGGCCCGCTGGCCCACCCGGTCCGACCTGAAAGCTTTGTAGAGATCAACAATTTCTACACCGCCACCGTCTACGAAAAAGGCGCCGAGGTGATCGGTATGCTCAAGACGCTGATCGGCGACGCGAAATACTACGAAGGGTGCGACCTTTATTTCACCCGCCATGACGGGCAGGCCTGCACCATTGAAGACTGGCTGAAATGTTTCGAGGACGTAACGGGCCGGGATCTGACGCAGTTCAAGCTGTGGTACAGTCAGGCCGGCACCCCGCGCGTCGCGGTGGAGGAAAGCTTTCAGGACGGCACCTACACGCTGACCTTCACGCAATCCACGCCGCCCACCCCCGGTCAGAACGTCAAGGACCCGCGCGTGATCCCGCTGGCGGTCGGGCTATTGAACGCGGCGGGCGAGGAAATCCAAGCCACCAAAATCTGCGAAGTAACCGACGCCGTCCACAAGTTCCGTTTCACCGGGCTGGACGCCAAACCGGTGCCGTCGATCAATCGCGGCTTCTCCGCCCCGATCATCCTGACCCGCGACCAAAGCAACGCGGAACGCGCCTTCCTGCTGGCCCATGACACCGACCCTTTCAACAAATGGGAGGCCGGGCGCGCTTTGGCCCGCGACGTGCTGGTGCGCATGGTGGCGCAGGATGCCCCCCCTGATCAGGCCTATCTGGACGCGCTGGTGGCCGTCGCCCGTGATGACAGTCTGGACCCGGGCTTCAAGGCGCTATGCTTCTCTGGCCCCTCGAACGACGACATCCAGCAGGCGCTGATTGATGGCGGGATGACGCCGGATCCGGTCAAAATCTACCGCACCGCGCAGACCTTCAACATGGCCTGTGCCCAGGCGATGCAGGACCTGTTGCCCGGCATCTACGCGCAGATGCAGGTGGACGGCCCCTACCGCCCCGTGGCCGCTGACATGGACAAGCGCGACTGGGGCAACGCGGCCCTGTCGATGCTGTCGCGGCTCGATGGCGGCGCGCAGGCGGCCAAACAGTTTGAGGCGGCTGATAACATGACCCAGCAGCTTGCGGCGCTTGGTTGCCTGCTGCGTGCGGAGGTCGGCGAGGCGCAGAACGCGGCCTTCTACGACCAGTGGAAGGACGACCGGCTGGTCATGGACAAATGGTTTGCCATGCAGGTCATGCACGCCAAGCTGGAGCGCGCCGCCCCAAAAGCGGTGGAGATGTCGCAGCACCCCGATTTCACCATGACCAACCCCAACCGCTTCCGCGCGGTCTACGGTGCACTGGCTGGCAACACGGCCGGCTTCCATGATCCGTCGGGGGAAGGCTACCGGGTGATGGCCGACGCGCTGATTGCGCTGGACGCCATGAACCCCCAAACCACCGCCCGCATGTCGAGCGTCTTCGAGACCTGGC
>CALHHY010000110.1 GCA_938030665.1 uncultured Litoreibacter sp.
CAGGTCACCGAATTCTTCCGCCACCTCTGCCTGCGAAAGCGTGTCGCGGGCCTCGACCAACTCGCGGGCCTCTTCGGTGATCTTGTCAATCACCTGATCGGTGGAGGGCCAGTCGAACCCCACCCGCGCCGCGCGCTTTTGCAGCTTTACCGCGCGCATCAGCGCCGGCAGGCCGACGGCCACGCCGTCAAGCGTGCCCCCTTGCGCTTTGCCCGCGCGCTCCTTCGCTTTGATCGCCTCCCAATCGGCGACCTGATCCTCGGCGGATTTGTCCCTGCTTTCGTCGCCAAAGACATGCGGATGGCGCGCCAGCATCTTGTCCGAGATCGCGTTGGCGACGGAGGCAAAGTTAAAATGCCCGGCCTCGGCCCCCATCTGCGTGTGATAGACGGTTTGTAGCAGCAGATCGCCCAGCTCGCCCTCCAGCTCGGCCCAGTCCTGGCGCTCGATCGCGTCGGCGACCTCATAGGCCTCCTCGATCGTGTAGGGGGCGATGGAGGTGAAATCCTGCTCGATATCCCAGGGGCAGCCGGTCTCAGGGTCGCGCAGGCGGCGCATGATCTCGATCAGCCGGGCCATGGGGCGGGTGGTGTCATGGATCAGCTCGGACATTGCGCGGCTCCCTCGTCTCTGCAACTGTGCGGCCAAGACAGCACGAAGGAGCGCCAGATGCCACCCGTCAACCGCATCGCCGACTACGCCGAGGACATGACCGCCTGGCGCAGGCATCTGCATCAGCACCCCGAGCTGATGTTTGACTGCCACGAGACGGCGGCTTTCGTGGTCTCGCGGCTGCGCGAATTCGGTATCACCGAAATCCACGAGGGCATCGCGACCTCGGGCGTGGTGGCGATCATCGAGGGGCAGGGCGAGGGTCCCACGATTGGCCTGCGCGCCGATATGGACGCCCTGCCGATGGAGGAGCAGACGGGCGCGGCCTACGCCTCCACCGTGGCGGGGAAAATGCATGCCTGCGGCCATGACGGGCACACCACGATGTTGCTGGGCGCCGCGCGCTACCTGGCCGAGACGCGAAATTTCGCGGGCCGGGTGGCGTTGATCTTCCAACCGGCGGAGGAAGGCGGCGGCGGCGCGGGCGTGATGGTCGAGGAAGGCGTGATGGAGCGGTACGACATCGCGTCCGTTTACGCGCTGCACAACACCCCCGGCGCAGAGTTCGGCACGATCTACACCACCCCCGGCGCGATCATGGCGGCGGCAGACACGTTCACGATCCACATCAAGGGCGAGGGTGGCCATGGCGCCTACCCGAACGAGTGCAAGGACCCGGTCGCCGCCTGTCTGGGCGTATGCAACGCGCTGCAGACCATCGTGTCGCGCAACTGCAAGGGCCTGGATGATCTGGTGGTCTCGGTCACGCAGATCCATACCGGAACCACGGATAATGTCATTCCCGACACGGCTTATATCAACGGCACGGTGCGGACTTTTGATGCGGCGGTGCAGCAGATGGTGATCGACCGGATGCAGGCCATCTGCGCGGGCCACGCGGCCGCTTACGATGTCGAGGTGACACTGGATTTCGAGAAGGGCTACCCGCCGACCATCAACCACGCAGACGAGGCCGGCTTTGCGGCCCGCGTCGCTGCCGAGGTCGTGGGCGAGGCTGCCGTGACCGCAGATGCGCCGCCCGAGATGGGCGCGGAGGATTTCGCCTATATGCTGCAATCGCGTCCGGGCGCCTATCTGTTTCTGGGACAGGGCGCCGGGCCGGGGCTGCATCATCCAGGCTATGATTTCAATGACGAGGTGGCCCCGATTGGGGCGAGCTTCTTTGCGCGATTGGTCGAGACGGCGCAGCCGGTGGCGCGTGGGAACGGGTGACTATGGGGCGCGGCCCCCGCGCTTGATGGCGCTGCCCCGGGATATTTTTGAAGCAATGAAATAGGGCGGCGGCGCGGGCGGGTTAGCGGAGCCAGTCTTTTTCGAATGTAATCTGGGTCGCCTCAGCCAGCCGCGCGCTGCGCTCAAGGGCGGTGTTGAGTTTGGCGAGGCGGGCTTTTCCCATTCTGACGCGCGGCTCTGACCAGAAGGCGCGGACATGCAGCGTGGCGGTTTTGCTGTCGCAGGCCATGTCGATGCGCCCGATGATGTTTGCGCCCTCCATGACGGGGAAGACGTAATAGCCGTATTTGCGCTTGGCCTCGGGCACGAAAATTTCGATCCGGTAGTGAAAGCCGAAAAGCCGCTCTGCTCGGTTGCGGTCACGCAAAGCGGGATCAAAGGGCGAAAGGATACGGATCAAGCCGGGTGGCTCTGCCGGCGGTGCGTCCAGTAAGTCAGGTCGGGCGAAACTGGCGCGTTTGCTGCCATCCGCGGCCTTGATTTCCAGAGCGACTATGCGGCCCGCAGCCTGTTCCTGTACGCACCATGCCTTCGCTTCCGCCTTGGTGGCCAGCGCCCAGAAATCCGCGATCTCGGTAGAGGTGGCAAATCCCAGCCGGTCGAGGGCGGAGTTGCAGGCCCAGTCTATCGTCTCCTCCAGCGGGGGGCGGGCATTCAGCTGTTCGGGCGGGATCACCCTTTCGGTCAGGTCGTAATACTTGCGAAAGCCTTGGCGGTGGCAGACTGATAGCTCGCCTGTGCGCCACAGATATTCCAGCGCGGTTTTGGATGGGTGCCAATCCCACCAGCCACCGCTGGAGCGAGCCTCATCCGCGCCCACCTCGGCGGAGCAGACGGGGCCGTGATCGCTGATCCGTCGCAGCACTGCATCGAATTTCTGCTCAAACCCTTCCCGGCGCCAGTTCTTCCACTGGTTTTGCAGCTTCACCGCGTCGCGTGCCATCTGGTGGCGCCAATGCGGGAAGAACTGCATCGATATGAGGGAGGCGTCATGGGTCCAATGCTCGAACGCGCCGCGGTTACTGTATAGGGCGGGTGCCAATGCGGGTTGGCGGTATTGCTGCCGGCGGGCATGCAGGATCATGTGATGCGCGCGCGCCACCGTGTTGATGCTGTCCAGCTGCACAAAGCCCAGCTGGTCAACCACCGCGCGCAAGTCCGCGCTATGACCCGTGCCGCTGGGACGGCGGGCCAAACCGTGGCGGTCAAGAAAATGGCGGCGGGCCACGGCATTGGGAAGGACGGGGAGGCTTGTCATGATCTGGTTTCTAACTGTCCCGCTGCGCTTGTGTCGGAATATTGCCGATCATGCGCCAGCAGGCCCTTTCGCGCCACCCGGAACCTGCTAGATTTGGCGCGAAAGAAAACGGGGGCAGAATGGAAAATCCGGTAGCATTGATCAGTGGTGGGGCATCTGGGTTGGGCGCGGCGTCAGCACGGGCGATCGTCTCAAGTGGCGGGCGCGTGGTTCTGCTGGACCGCGACCCGGCACGCGGCGAGGCCTTGGCCGCTGAACTGGGGGAGGCCGCACGGTTTGCGGAAACGGACGTGACCGACGAGGGATCCGTTCAGACCGCGCGGGACTGGGGCCTGTCGGTCTTTGGCCGGATAGATGTCGCGGTCAACTGCGCAGGGATCGCCATTGCATCGAAAACGGTCGGCAAGGACGGGGCGCATCCCTTGGCCGATTTCCAGCGCTCCATCGACATTAATCTGGTCGGCAGCTTCAACGTGGCGCGTCTGGCCGCCGAGGCGATGCAGGACAACGCGCCTGACGCCGACGGGCAGCGCGGGGTGATCATCCACACGGCCTCCGTCGCGGCTTATGAGGGACAAAAGGGCCAACCGGCCTATGCGGCCTCAAAGGGAGGGGTTGTGGGGATGACTTTGCCGATGGCGCGCGACCTGGCCCCGCAAGGCATCCGGGTGATGTCCATCGCGCCGGGGCTGTTCATGACACCGATGCTGGCAGGCCTGCCCGACGCCGCGCAGGAGGCGCTTGCCGCCCAACCGCTGTTCCCCAAACGCCTTGGCCACCCGGAAGAATTCGGCGCGATGGTAAACACGATCATCGCTTCTCCCTATCTTAACGGCTCGGTCATCCGGCTGGACGGGGGCATCCGCCTGCCATGAAAATTGTCATTGTCGGCGGCGGGATTGGGGGGCTGGCCGCAGCGCTGGCCCTGGCTCGGGACGATCACGAGGTTGAGGTGCTGGAACAGGCCCCCGCGATCACCGAAATCGGCGCCGGCGTTCAGATCAGCCCCAATGGCGTGCGCGCGTTGGAGCAGCTGGGCGTAATCAAGACGCTGCTACCGCTGGCATTCGAGCCGGAAAGCATCCGCATGATGATGGGCCGAACAGGCCGCACGCTGTTTGATCTGCCGATGAAGGGCTATGCCGCCAAAAGATGGGGCGCGAAGTTCCTGCAGGTGCACCGCGCGGACCTGCAGAAGGTGCTGAAAGAGGCGGTGGAGGCACTGCCCAATGCCCGGATCTGGACCGGCGTAAAGGCCACAGGCTACGTGCGCGAGCGCGGCGGCGCGTCGGTCTATCTGGAAAACGGGCCGCGTAGCTTTGGCGATCTGGTCATTGGCGCGGACGGCATTCATTCGGTCATCCGCGATCAGATGGCGGGGCCGGGGCGGCCGCGGTTTACCGGCAACGTGGCCTGGCGATGCGTGGTCGAAACGACAGAGCTGGGCGAACATGCGCCGCCGCCAAGCGGCTGCATATGGGCAGGCAACCGACGCCATGCGGTGACCACGCGGGTACGGGGCGGCGATCTGACGAATTTTGTGGGCATCGTTGAACAGGACGACTGGCAGGAGGAAAGCTGGTCAATGAAGGGCAGGCGGGAAGACGCGCTGGCCGATTTCGACGGCTGGGTGCCGCAGGTGCGGCGCATCCTGCAACAGGCCCCGACCCTGCATAGATGGGCGCTGTTTGACCGCTTGCCGCTGGCCTCATGGTCGGACGGACCGGTCACGCTTTTGGGGGATGCAGCGCACCCGATGTTGCCGGCAATGGCGCAAGGCGCGGTGCAGGCTCTGGAAGATGCCGTGGTTTTGGCTGCTTGCGTCCGGGACGGCGGGGCGCTGCCTGACGCGTTTGCCGCCTATTTCGCGCAGCGCCGACCGAGGACGGCAGAGGTGCAGAAACGATCTGCAGAAAACCTGCGGCTGTTTCACCGCGCCGGGCTGGCCAAATTCGCGAGTTATGCGCCTATTTGGGTGGCGGCGCGCCTGTCGCCCGCGCTGATCCACCGGCGGCAGGATTGGATTTACAGCTATGATCCGGCGAAACCCGGTGGCTAGAAGTTATCGGGCCGCCAGATAGCGGGCGCAGCCGGTTAGCGCGGCGAAATCATCCTCAATCACGTAGACCGCAAATTGCTCCATAAAGCCGCTGAACCGGCCCTTGTCGCGAAATGCGTCGACAAAATGCAGCCGCTCGCAATGGGCGGAGAACGCGCGCGCTACGCCGCCAACAAAATGGACCCCGCCAAAAGGCAGATGGATCAGGGCCAGATTACCCGCAACCGTGCCGAGCATCCGCACAAAGAAGGCGGCGGCCTGTTCGGCAAGCGGGTCGGTGCCGGCCTCCATCGCCTGCATGATCTCGGCCGCGGTTTTCTTCGCGGGTTCACCGGCCTCCGCGCTCAGGAACTGATAAAGCCGCTCGACGCCGCGCCCCGATAGCATGTCCTCAACGGCCGGGAAGCCATGGGCGGCCTCGAAGTGGCGGGCAAGGGCTAATTCCTGCTCGTTACGGACGGGCAGGTTGGCGTGGCCCGCCTCGGCGGCAGGGACAAACCGGCCAGCTGGCGTTTCGAAGACCGGCGCGATGTTGAATCCGGTGCCCACGCCAATGACCAGTTTTGACGCCGTGGCCTCGACCTCGGGGCCTTCAACCAGCGTGCGGAAAGCGCCGTCCTGCAAATGCCCAACCGCATGGCCTTGCGCCTGCAAGTCGTTTAGCAGCGCCACGTCACTGGCCTGCGTTGCGCGCGCCAGCGTGGCCTCGTCAATCGTCCAGTCCAGATTGGTCAGCGACCCCGCGCCGTCGCGCACGGGGCCTGCCAAGGCAACGCAGGCACCTTTGCAATCGACCCCGTTCTCGTCGCTGATAAAGCGGGCGATCACGGTCTCCAAGTCGCTATATTCGGCGTTACGGTACTTGCGCACCGTGTCCGTCAGCAGCGCCGGGCCCTCGGCCAGGGCAACCCTCGTGTTAGTGCCGCCAATATCGGCGACCAGCGTAAAAGTGTCGGCTGCACGGTGCGTCATGTCAGGTCCTTACTCCGCCAATGCGCGGGCAATCGCGTGGTAAGAGGCTTTGGGCGTGCGTTCAAGGGTGTCAAAATCCACATGGACCAACCCGAAGCGTTTCTCATAGCCTAGCGCCCATTCATAATTGTCGAGAAGCGACCAGAAGGTGTAGCCCGCCACCGGCGCGCCCTCGTCAATGGCGCGGCGGGTGGCGGCCAGATGCTGCGCGACATAGTCGAGCCGTTCCGCATCGTCGCGGCCCACCACGTCGGCATTGGCCATCCCGTTCTCTGTCACGTAAAGCGGCAGGCCCTTGGTATAGGTGCGGTCGACCCATGTCAGGAAGTGGTGCAGGCCGTCCGGGTAAACCTCCCACCCCATCTGGGTCCTGGGGAGCGGGCCGTCGACCTCCTTAAGGGCAGGCCAGGGGCCGTCGGCGGGCGCAATGATCTTGCGGGTGTAGTAGTTCAGCCCCTGCCAATCCAGCGGCGCCTGAATGGTCGTGAAATCGTCTTGCCAGCCGTGCGGCATATGCGGCGCTAGCACGTCGATAATGTCCTCAGGGTAGCTGCCATGATACAGCGCGCCCAGGAAAAACCGGTTATAATAGCCGTCATAGATGCGCGCGGCCTGCGCGGCGGCGGGGCTGTCATCGACGGGTTGGGCAAATTCGAAATTGCACACGGCCCCCAGATTGCCCATGCCCAGCCCGCGCATCACTTCGATGGCGCGCCCGTGCGAGACGAGGATATGGTGCATCGCATGCGCCGTCGCACGGATGTCGCGCAGGCCCGGCGCGTGATGGCCCATGAAATGGCTGAGCCAACCCACACACCAGGGCTCATTCACCGGCGCGCAGGAGAACACGCGGTCGCCAATGCGCCCCATGATCGTTTCGGTATAATCGGCAAACCAGTTCGGCATGTCGGGGTTGCGCCAGCCGCCCAGATCGGCAAGTGCGACAGGAAGTTCCCAATGGTAAAGCGTCGCTTGGGGCTTCAGATCGCGGGCCAGCATCGCGTCAACCAGTCTGTCGTAGAAGTCGAGGCCTTCGGGGTTTGCAGCCCCACGTCCCTCCGGCATGACCCGCGCCCATGAGGTCGAAAAGCGGTAAGCATCAAGTCCCATGTCACGCGCGAGGTCCAAATCTTCCTCATAGCGGTGGTAATGGTCGCAGGCGCGCTGCCCATGTTCGCCGCGCACGACATTGCCCGGTGTTGCAGCGAACGTATCCCAATGGGTCAGCCCCGCGCCGCCAAAGCCGTGCCCCTCGATCTGATAGGCCGAGGTCGCTGCTGAGAAGACAAAGCCTTCCGGGAACTCAGAACGTTTGAACGGCATTGCGAGGGCTCCGGTTACGGGGTTTCAATGCGCCGCAGGGGCAGGGCCGGTGGAGTTGCCCAGAACCAGCTCCGCCTCCCAGACTTCGTTTATAGGCGCGTCCGGCGCCTCGGTAATAATTGATATCAAATGTGTCGCGCAGCGCCGCCCGGCGGCCCGAACGGAAGAGCGTGTCGCTGTGAAAATCGGCTCGCTGCGCCCATTGGGAAGATAGGAAATTTCATCGTCAAAACAGATGATTGAAACGTCCTTTCCCATCACCAATCCCCGCTCCTCAAGGGCGCGGCGGATGCCCATGGCGGGTACGATGGAGGAGGCGATGAAGGCCGTGGGCGGGGCGTCGCGCCCCAGCATCTGCTGCGCCGCGTCATAGCCCGAAAACTCCGTCATCTCGGCTGAGCTCATCAGGCCCGCGTCTGGCAGCACGTCGCGTTTGCGCAGTGCTTCGATAAAGCCTGCGCGCCGACGGGCGGCGAAATCCATCTGCTCCAGCCCGTTGACCAGCGCGATGCGGCGATGACCCAGATCAAGCAGAAACTCGGTGGCGCGGTGAAACGCGCGTTGGTTGTTGACGTCAAGGTGATGATAGGGCGTCTGCGCCGCGCTGGAGCGGCCATGCACCAGAAACGGAATACCCAGATCGCTGAGCAGCGGAATGCGCGGGTCGTCCAATGTGGGGCCGTGCACCATGACCGCGTCCACTGACCCTTTGCGGGCCAGTTCGGAATAAGCCTCGACCTCGCGGTCATCGGGGACGAGCGACAACAACATGTCATAGCCATGTTCCGCATAGACTTCGCCCGCGCCGGCGATGAAGTCGGAAAAGACCACATTCACCATCTCATGCTGGGTCGAGAAGGGAATCACATGGCCGATCTGCATGGACCGGCCCGTGGCCAGGGATTTGGCCCGTTGATTGGGTTGGTAGCCGAACTGCGTTGCCGCGTCCTGTACCCGTTTGCGCGTGGTTTCGCTGACCTCCGGGTAGCCGTTCAACGCCCGGCTTACCGTTGTCTGGGACAGGCCCAGCCGATCAGAAAGTTCGCGGAGGTTCATTGATCTGGATGTCCAAAGCGCTTTGAGGCTGGGAATGATTCCTAGTCGGGATTGCGCAATTGGTCAAAGGGGCCAAGGTAAATTTTTTCGACGGATTGCAGAAATTCTGCTGGAACTACGGTATGACGGAATTGACTTAACCATTTTGCTCCGTCATCACTTACGCACCCAAAGCGCTTTGGAACCGATTCCAAAAACCGGCGCATGGACTATTTCGGCGCAACTGCCGCGCCACCACCGGGAGGATATTATGAAAGCACCACTTTATGCGAGCGTCGCCGCGATTGCGCTGACGGGGACGGCGGCCTTTGCGGACGGGCATCTGCCTTTCGCGCCGGGCGAGGGCGGCTTCGGCTGGGACGCGCTCAGCGCCTTTGCTGACAGCACCGACCTCAGCGGCCAGTCGCTGGAGATCACGGGTCCCTGGACCGGCAACGAGAAAGAGAAATTCGATGCCGTCGTGGCTTATTTCGAGGACGCGACAGGCGCGGATGTGAACTATTCCGGCTCGGACAGCTTCGAGCAGGATATCGTGGTTTCGGCCCGTGCGGGCTCCGCCCCGAATCTGGCCGTCTTCCCTCAGCCCGGTCTGGCCGCCGACATGGCAAGCCAGGGCCTGCTGACACCGCTGCCAGACGGCAGCGCGGGCTGGGTGGCCGACAATTTTGCGGCCGGCCAATCCTGGGTTGATCTGGGCACCTATGCGGATGCCGATGGCAATGATCAGATGTATGGCATGTTCTACCGCGTCGATTTGAAGTCGCTGGTCTGGTACTCGCCCGAGGCGTTTGACGAGGCTGGTTTCGACATCCCCCAGACCATGGAAGAGCTGAAGGCGCTGACCCAGGAAATCGCCGATGGCGGCGAAACGCCCTGGTGCATCGGTCTGGGATCAGGGGCGGCCACCGGCTGGCCTGCAACCGACTGGGTCGAGGACATGATGCTGCGCACGCTGCCACCGGCAGATTATGACGCATGGGTCGCCAATGAGCTGAAATTCGACGACCCCAAGGTTATCGCCGCGATCGAGCAGTTTGGAGAGTTTGCCCGCAATGACGCCTTCGTCGATGGCGGGGCTTCTGCTGTGGCCAATACCGATTTCCGCGACAGCCCCACGGGCCTTTTCGACATTCCGCCGAAATGCTACATGCACCGGCAGGCGTCCTTCATCCCGGCGTTCTTCCCTGAGGGCACCGTGGTGGGCGAGGATGTAGACTTCTTCTACTTCCCGGCCTTTGCTGAAAAAGACCTTGGCGCGCCGGTTCTGGGGGCGGGGACGCTCTTTGCGATCACCAACCCGTCGGACGCGGCCAATGCTTTCCTTGAGTTCCTGAAGCTGCCCATTGCGCATGAGCTGTGGATGGCACAAGGCGGGTTCCTGACGGCCCATGGCGGCGTGAACCTCGACACCTATTCGGAGGACAGCTTGCGCGCCCAGGGTAAGATCCTGCAAGACGCCACGACGTTCCGCTTTGACGCATCCGACCTGATGCCAGCTGAGATCGGGGCAGGGGCCTTCTGGACCGGCATGGTGGATTACGCCACCGGCGCCTCCGCCGAAGATGTGGCCAAAGGCATTCAGGAGCGGTGGGACGCGCTGAACTAGGCGACCACGCCCATAAGAACGACCCCGGCGCTATTTTGTGGCGGGGTCCGCAAGACAGATTGATCACGGGAGGGGTCAGCCATGTCGCCCATTCTTCAAGGCCTTTTGACAATTGTGATCGGCGTCGGCGGCTGCGTTGGGTATTTCTACGCTTCCAACCTGATCCTCGACAAAGTTATCTTCCCGCCGCAGGCCAAGAACCCCGGGCGCAACATCAACCGCGCCAATATGGTGCGCCCCTGGCTTTTCCTGTTCCCGGCGATGTTCGCGCTGTCGCTTTATCTGCTTTACCCGGTGGTGGGCTCCTTCTGGCGGTCGCTGTTCAACCGCGCCGGGGACGAGTTCATTGGGCTGGGCAACTATGCCTCCCTCGCTGCGGATGACACGTTTCGGACGGCATTTGTGAACAACTTCCTATGGATGCTGGTCGTCCCTGCCGCCTCTACTTTTCTGGGGCTGCTGGTGGCGCAGCTGACGGACCGCATCAAATGGGGCAATATCGCGAAATCGCTGATCTTCATGCCGATGGCGATCTCCTTCGTGGGGGCGTCGCTGATCTGGAAATTCGTTTATGCGAATAACCCCGATATCGGGCTGATCAACGCCATCCGCTTCTTTTTTGGGGCGGACACGCCGCTGGACGTGCTGCAACTGCGGTTCTGGAACAACTTCTTCCTGATGGTGATCCTGATCTGGATCCAGACGGGCTTTGCCATGGTGATCCTGTCAGCCGCCCTGCGCGGCATCCCGGAGGAGACCGTGGAGGCCGCGATCATTGACGGGGCGAACCCGTTTCAGATCTTCTTCAAGATCAAGGTACCTCAGATCAAAGGCACGATTGTGGTGGTCTGGACGACGATCACCATTCTGGTGCTGAAGGTTTTCGACATTGTCTACACAATGACCGGCGGCAATTTTGGCACGGAGATCCTGCCCAGCTACATGATGTCCTTCATGTTCCGCGATGACGGGCGGGCCACAGCGGTGGCTTTCGTGATCATGCTCATCGTGCTGCCCGTGATGATCTGGAACATCCGGCAAGCCCGGCAGGAGATGCGGTGATGCAGACAGAGTTTCAACGAAACACTGGGCCCAAACTCTGTCAGAGTTTGCCCGCCCAGCAGCTCAGGAGGCGCGTGAGATGGACAACATAGCAGGCACGAAATCCTCGCTCACATGGGCTGTGCATCTGTCGGTCGCGTTGCTGGTCATTGTCTGGCTGGTGCCCACGATCGGGCTTCTGGTCTCAAGCTTCCGTGATCGGGACCAAATCACCGCCTCGGGCTGGTGGTTGTCGCCCCTGCCGGTCACGCAAAACTTTGCCGTCCGCGCCGAGGGCGACCCGGTGGAACGCGATGGCGTCTTCGTGCTGGAAGGAAACGTCTTTGGCGAGGGCTCCGGCGAGATCAGTCAGTTCGGCGGGCGGCGGGCAAACCCTACAGCCTTTTCCGCAGGGGAGTTGGGGGAGCTGGCGCGAGGGCGCACGTTGAGCGTGCAGGATGATGGCTCGTACATCTACACCTCCCCGTCGGAGATCACCCGCCCGCCCTCAATCTATTTCGCCTCCGAGACGCCGCCTGATTTCTCCCTCGGGAATTACGAGCAGATCATGAAGTCCGCCGGGATGGACCGGGCCTTCATCAACACGCTGACGGTAACGATCCCGGCCACGATCATCCCGATCCTCATCGCGGCCTTTGCGGCATATGCGTTGGCGTGGATGGAGTTTCCGGGCAGGGGGCTGCTAATCGCTTTTGTAGTCGGCCTCTTGGTGGTGCCGCTACAACTGGCGCTGGTGCCGATGCTCAAACTGCATAACGCCATGGGGGTGGGTCAAAGCTTTCTGGGTATCTGGATGGCGCATACCGGCTTCGGGCTGCCGCTCGCCATCTATCTTTTGCGCAACTACATGGTGGGCCTGCCGCGCGATATTATTGAAAGCGCCAAGGTCGACGGGGCCACGGATTTTCAGGTGTTTACCAAGATCGTGCTGCCGCTGAGTTTCCCGGCGCTCGCCTCTTTCGCGATCTTTCAGTTCCTTTGGACGTGGAACGACCTGCTGGTTGCCAAGGTTTTCCTGCCCTCCAACTCTGAGAGCTGGGTGATGACCGTCAAGATCGCCGACGACCTGCTGGGCTCGCGCGGCGGGGATTGGGGTATTCTGGCGGCGGCTGCGTTTATCTCCATCGCGATCCCGCTGATCGTGTTCTTCACCATGCAACGCTACCTGGTGCGCGGCCTCTTGGCCGGCTCCGTCAAATAGAGATCCGACATGACACAACAGGACCCAAAACTGATGGCTGAGGCCACATCGAACGAGGACTGGTGGCGGGGGGCGGTGATCTATCAGATCTACCCGCGCTCCTATCAGGACAGCAATGGCGACGGCGTTGGCGATCTGCTGGGCATCACGCAAAGGCTGCCCTATATCCGCTCGCTCGGGGTGGACGCGATATGGATATCGCCTTTCTTCACCTCGCCGATGAAGGATTTCGGCTACGATGTCAGCGATTATTGCGATGTCGATCCGATGTTTGGCCAGCTCAGCGATTTTGACGTGCTGGTGGAGACCGCCCATCAGCTGGGGCTGAAGGTGATGATCGACCTGGTGTTGTCGCATACCTCGGACCAGCACGCATGGTTTGCCGAAAGCCGCGCCGATGCGGGGGCTGAGAAGGGCGATTGGTATGTCTGGGCAGACCCCAAGCCCGACGGAACGCCGCCCAATAACTGGCTGTCGATCTTTGGCGGCCCTGCCTGGACCTGGGATTCGGGGCGGCAGCAATATTACCTGCACAACTTCCTGAAATCGCAGCCAGACCTGAACTTCCATGCCCCTGCGGTACAGGACGCGCTGCTGGATGTGACGCGTTTCTGGCTGGACCGGGGGGTGGACGGGTTCCGGCTGGACACGATCAATTTCTATTTCGCCGACAAGCAGCTGCGCGACAACCCGGCGCTGCCGAAGGAAAGGCGCAACGACACGATCGCGCCGTCGGTCAACCCGTATAACCATCAGGAGCATGTGCACTCCAAAAACCAGCCGGAAAACATCGCCTTCCTGAAACGCTTCCGCGCGCTGCTGGATGAATATCCCGGCCGCACCGCCGTGGGGGAGGTCGGAGATGCGCAGCGGGGCCTAGAGCTTCTGGGCGAATACACCTCCGGCAAAGACCGGGTGCATATGTGCTACGCGTTCGAGTTTCTGGCCAAGGACCCGCTGACCGCCGCCCGCGTGGTCGAGGTGATGGACAGGCTGGGCCGTGCCGCGCCCGATGGCTGGGCCTGCTGGGCCTATTCCAACCATGACGTGATCCGCCATGCGACCCGCTGGAACCTGACGCCCGCGGCCACACGGCTTTATCTGACAATGCTGATGGCGCTGCGCGGCTCGGCTTGCATCTACCAGGGGGAGGAGCTGGGGTTGCCCGAGGCGGATGTCGCTTTCGAGGATCTTCAGGACCCCTATGGCATCGAGTTCTGGCCAGAATTCAAAGGCCGGGACGGCTGCCGCACGCCGATGGTCTGGGAGGCGTCAAACCAGAATGGCGGGTTCAGCGCGGCGCAGCCCTGGCTGCCCGTAAGTTCCGAACATCTGGCGCGCAACGTCGCGGGGCAGGAGGCTGACCCGGGCGCGCCCCTGCACCACTACCGCCGCGCCATCGGGTTTCGCCGGACCCATCCCGCGCTGATTGATGGCACGCAGGAGGCCATGACGGCTGACGGCGCTGCGCTGCATTTCATCCGCCGCACGGACGGGCAGGCGATCTTTTGCGCCTTTAACCTGTCAGACCAGCCCACGACAATCGCCATGCCGAAGGGTAGCTGGCAGCCCATTGGGGCGGAGCTTGGGGTGACCGGCCCTGCGGAGGATGGGCGGCTGCATCTTGGGCCGTGGCAGCCCTGTTTCGCACTGGAAATGAACGGATAACCAAAGGGGGGACGGGCCATGGCAGATCTCAAGCTGACGGATGTCGGCAAGAAATACGGCGGCACGGTCGAGGTGCTGAAGAACATCAATCTCGATATCCAGACGGGGGAGCTGATCGTGTTCGTGGGCCCCTCGGGCTGCGGCAAATCCACCCTGCTGCGCATGATCGCGGGGCTGGAGCGGATCACGGATGGAGAGCTTAAGATCGACGGCGAGGTGATGAATGACGTCCCCCCCGCGCTGCGTGGCATCGCCATGGTGTTTCAAAGCTACGCGCTTTATCCGCATATGACGGTGCGCGACAACATGGCCTTTGCGCTGAAGCTGGCAAAGAAATCCCCGCAAGAAATCGACGACGCCGTGAACCGCGCCGCCAAGGTGCTGCAGCTTGATGACTATCTCGACCGCTTGCCCAAAGCCTTGTCAGGCGGACAACGGCAAAGGGTGGCCATCGGGCGTTCGATTGTGCGCGACCCCAAGGTTTACTTGTTTGACGAGCCGCTTTCCAACCTCGACGCCTCGCTTAGGGTGGCCACCCGGATCGAGATCGCGCAACTGAAGGAAAGCATGCCCAATTCCACCATGATCTATGTGACCCATGATCAGGTCGAGGCCATGACGCTGGCCACCCGCATTGTGGTTTTGGCCAATAAGGGGATTGCGCAGGTTGGCACCCCGCTGGAGCTGTATGAGACGCCGGAAAACGAGTTCGTGGCGCAGTTCATTGGCTCGCCTGCGATGAACCTGCTGCCGGGCGAAGTGGTCAGCACAGGCGAGATGACCGGCGTCAAAATTGCGCAAGGGCATGGCACCGTCTATGCCAATATCCCGACCACCGATGCCGATCAGGGCCTGCAGGTGAATGTTGGCATCCGCCCCGAAGACATGGTCGCGACCGAGGGCACAGATTACGCCTTTTCAGGCGAAGTGCAGTTCAGCGAAAAGCTGGGTGAGGTGACGCAGTTCTATTTCAAACCCAGCGCACCAGAGGCGTCGCAAGTCATCGCCAAGCTTGCGGGTATACACAAGGGTATGCGCGGGCAGGTCATGAACATGACGGCGGACCCGTCCAAGTTGCACCTGTTTGCAGACGGCAAGTCGCTTCTCTATCGGTAAGGCCGCCTTGCAGCCGCGGGGTCGTGCCGGCAAGGCGGGTCTGATGTCAGGCGGCCAATTGCGCCGCGCTTACGTCGATGACAATCCCGATGTGATGCGTTAC
>CALHHY010000111.1 GCA_938030665.1 uncultured Litoreibacter sp.
CCTCCCTGCCCGGTGCGCA
Source organism: uncultured Litoreibacter sp. (assembly GCA_938030665.1). GTDB lineage: Bacteria > Pseudomonadota > Alphaproteobacteria > Rhodobacterales > Rhodobacteraceae > Litoreibacter. The sequence goes on from CALHHY010000111.1 coordinate 20, forward strand.
TGTTGGTTTCGTGGAGACCTTGCGTGACGTGGATGAGGTGGCGGATTTGTAAAGGCGTGGCGTGAATTGCGGGGGAATAGGAGGTGGATACCATAGGAGCCAACTGCTGTAGTGAGCCCAAACTTCTCATTTTCTGTGCCGCAGCAAAGGTCTGCTCTGTCGTAATAAGGACTAGTCGATTATATATTTTTCAAATTGTCAGCCAACTTTCACGATTTTCACCAATGCGCACGATCCTAGCACCAGCAAGTTTCTTACCTTCAGCCCTTCCAGTGAAATCATAAATGCTGCGATATAGGGCCATCGACTCTTCATCCGAATGCGTAATCCGAACTTCATCAACTTTTGCCCGTCTGAACGCCTTCTCAATTTCCGCTAATGCATATTCTGCCGTCACGAATGAACCTAGGTCTCGATAGATATTGCCACTTTGTCGGACCAAGACCGCATGAACAGCGGAAGCGCCTATATTCGATCTCTTAGAGAGTTCATCGACAGGCACTATGTCGCCCTTATTGGTATCCAGAAGATGCGAGCCTGGCGACGGGCCCATGACAAGATGAATCACTCCACCAACGGCGAGTAGCACTAGGAATGCGATTAACTCGCCCATATTTCGTCCCCCCAAAAGCTTGACGTCGTGTGGAAGATCATTTTCTTCCCGATAGCGGCTAGAAAACCGGACTATCTCGTTAAGCGCAACTTCCAGTATTGATTTATGGGTAGAGCAGACCTTGGGTTGAAATCACTGAATGGCAGCAAAGTCCCGCACAGCAGCCGCCACTCCCAACCCAAACCACCGCGTGCCCTTCGCCGCTGACCGTGCTAGGCGTGGCCTATGAGCAAGCTTCCTACCCGTGACGACGTCCTTGCATGGATTTCCGACAACCCGACCAAGACCTCCAAGCGCGACATTGCGCGGGCCTTTGGGATCAAGGGGCAGGCGCGGATTGATCTCAAGCGGCTTCTGAAGGAGTTGGAGGCGGACGGTCATCTGGAGAAACGCCGCAAGACCTTCCGCGACCCCGACAGCTTGCCGCCCGTGGGTGTTTGCCGGGTCATCGGCGTGGATGATGACGGTGATCTGTTCCTGAAACCGGTGGAGTGGGAGGGCGAGGGAGACCCGCCCAAAGCGCTGTTCATCGAGAAGAAAGGCGACCCGGCTCTGGCAGAAGGGGACCGGGTGCTGGTGCGGCTGGCCAAGGTCAAGGGCGAGGACCATGCCTACGAGGCCCGCCTGATCCGGCGCATCGGGACGGGTCCGCAGAAGATACTGGGGATCTACAAAGCCGGGGCCGAGGGCGGGCGGATCACGCCGATAGACAAGGGCTCCGACCGCGAATGGAAGGTGCCCCCCGGCGCGGCGGAAGGTGCGAAGGACGGCGAACTGGTGGAGGCCGAACAAACCGGGCCGCAGTCGCGCATGGGCCTGCCCCTGGCGCGGATCACGGCGCGGCTGGGGGACCCGGGGGCGGCGCGCGCCGTCTCATTAATCGCGATCCACCAGCATGACATCCCCGACGCCTTCCCGGATGCGGTCATCGCGGAGGCGGAGGCCGCGAGGCCGGTGAGCTTAGGCACGCGGGAGGATCTGCGCGATCTGGCCCTGGTTACCATCGACCCGTCCGATGCGCGCGATCATGACGACGCCTGCTATGCCCATGCCGATGACGACCCGAAGAACCCCGGCGGCCACGTGGTCTGGGTGGCGATTGCTGATGTGGCGCATTACGTGCGCCCAGGATCCGCGCTGGACAGGGAGGCGCGCAAACGGGGCAACTCCACCTATTTCCCCGACCGTGTTGTGCCGATGCTGCCCGAGGCGCTGTCGGGCGATCTATGCTCTCTCCATGAGGGAGTGGTGCGTGCCTGTGTTGCCGTGCGCATGGTGCTGGACGCCGACGGCAACAAGCTTTCGCATCGGTTCGTGCGCGGGCTCATGAACTCCCCCGCGGCGCTGAATTACGAGGAGGTGCAGGCGGGTCAGGACGGGCGGCCAAATGACAAGGTCGCGCCCCTGATGGAGGGTGTTATCGCGCCGCTATATGCCGCCTATGCCGCGCTCAAATCCGCGCGGGAGCGGCGCCAACCGTTGGAGCTGGACCTGCCGGAGCGGCGGATCGAGTTGGATGAAGCGGGCAAAGTGACTTCCGTCGCCTTTCGGGAGCGGCTGGATGCCCATAAGCTGATCGAGGAATTCATGGTGCTGGCCAATGTTGCCGCTGCCGAAACCCTCAAAGAACGCAAGACCCCGCTGCTGTTTCGCGTCCATGAAGAGCCGTCCTCCGAGAAGTTAGAAAGCCTGCGGGAGATTGCAGGCGCGTCGGGCTTCAACCTGGCCAAGGGGCAGGTGCTGCAGACCCGGCACCTGAACCGGCTGCTCGCGCAGGCGGAAGGGACCGAGCATGCCGAGCTGATGAATATCTCTACCCTGCGGTCGATGACGCAGGCCTATTACGCGCCGGAGAATTTTGGCCATTTCGGGCTGGCGCTTCGGAATTACGCGCATTTTACCTCCCCCATCCGGCGCTACGCGGATCTGATTGTGCACCGTGCGCTGATCACCGCGCATGGCTGGGGGGATGACGGGTTGGACTTGGCCGCGGAAGCGGAGTTGAAGGAGACGGGGGAGCATATCTCGACCACGGAGCGCCGGTCTATGGTTGCTGAGCGTGACACGACCGACCGTTATCTGGCCGCGTTTCTGGCCGACCGGCTGGGCACTGAGGTCGAAGGTCGGATCTCCGGCGTGGTCAGCTTTGGCATTTTCGTGAAGCTGGATGGCACCGGGGCGGATGGGCTGGTGCCGGTGCGTACATTGGGGCGGGAATACTTCCAGTTTGACCGCGACGCGCAGACGCTGCGGGGCGAGAAAACCGGCCTTGTGCTGGGGCTGGGTCAGCGGGTCACCGTGCGCATTGCCGAGGCCACGCCCACCACGGGCGGTTTGACGCTGGACCTTCTGGAGGCCGAGGGGCGCCATCTCCCGCAAGCGCCAGCGGGACGCGCGGGTGGCGGGGCGCGGCGCAAGCTGGTCAAACATCGCAAGAAAGGCGCGAAGCTGCGCAAGAAAGCCCAGCGCAGCCGGTAGAGGCTTCCTTGATCGCCGCGGCTGCGATAGGCTTTCGGGCAATGAACACGGAAGCAAATCCGGGCAGGTATCCGAATGACGCATAAATTTATGCAGCTTTGCGCGCGCCTTAGCGGTGTTGCCCTCATGACGGCCCCTGCTTTTGCGGTGGAAACCTCTCCTAGGCCGGAATTCCGACCCGATGCGCGCGCGGCCGAGCTGCCCGCCGCGTCGATTGTGCAGGTCGCCTCTCCCTCCGGGTTCGCTGAGTGGGTTGCCGGGTTCCGGCCCCGTGCCATCCGCGCTGGCATCACAGCCGCCACATTCGAGCGCGCATTTGCTGGCGTGGTCTACGACGTGGAGGTGATCCGGCGCGACCGCAACCAGTCGGAATTTTCCAAAACGCTGTGGGATTATCTTGATACGGCCGTGAGCGATACGCGCATCGCCAATGGCAGGGCAGCGCTGCGCCGGCATGGCGCGACGCTTGACCGGATCGAGGCGCGCTACCGCGTTGACAAGCATGTAATCGCCGCAATCTGGGGATTGGAAAGCGCCTATGGCGGGTTCCGCGGCACGAAAGACCTGATCGGCTCACTGGCGACGCTGGCTTTTGACGCAAGGCGGGGCGCGTTTTTCGAAGAGCAGTTGGTTGCCGCGTTGCAGATCATTCAAGCAGGCGATGTGGCCCCTCGCGCCATGACGGGCTCCTGGGCGGGCGCCATGGGCCATACGCAATTTATTCCGACCTCATATCTGGATTATGCGGTCGATTTCACCGGCGACGGCAAGCGCGATATTTGGGGCGATGATCCTACGGATGCCCTGGCCTCAACGGCAAACTACCTGGCCAGGTTCGGCTGGGTCACGGGGCAGCCCTGGGGTGTTGAGGTGCGATTGCCGGTGGGGTTTGACTACGCGTTGGCGGACCGCAAGGTGCTGAAATCGCCTGCCAGCTGGGGGCAGCTTGGGATCAAGGCGTTGGACGGGCACGGCGTCGCTGACCACGGGCCCGCATCGATCCTGCTGCCGGCGGGGTCTGAGGGCGCGGCCTTCATGATCTTCAAGAATTTCGAGGTGATAGAGCGTTACAATACGGCCGACGCTTATGTGATCGGGGTTGGTCATCTCGCTGACCGGTTGCGCGGCGGCGGGCCTATCAGCGCCTCCTGGCCGCGCGGCGACCGCGCGCTGAGTTTTGCGGAGCGCAAGGAGCTGCAGCAACGCCTAACGGCGGCAGGGTTTGACACACGCAAGATTGACGGGCGCATCGGGCCTTTGACGATCAACGCGGTGCGTGCGTATCAGCAAAGCCAAGGGCTGGTGCCTGACGGTTACGCCCCGCCCCGTTTGCTGGAGCGGTTGCGCTGATCCAATTGTGCGCCTGCGGCGCGCGCGATTTTGGAGAAACCGGCCAGGTGAGCCCTTCAAGGTTGCCGGTGTCGGGCAGGATTGAGGGTAACCCTCCGGGGGGAGTATTTCCTGAAGCAGTGATAATCATCGCGGTGTCAGTGCCGCAGCGCGGCGGATAGGGCTGGCCTTTGGGCAGCACCTGCGCTACTGCGCGCGCAACACTTCCGACAAAGGCAAAGCGTTATGGACCTTCGCAATATTGCGATCATCGCCCACGTTGACCATGGCAAGACCACCTTGGTGGACGAGCTTCTGAAGCAATCCGGCTCTTTCCGGGACAATCAGGCCGTGGCCGAACGGGCCATGGACAGCAACGACCTGGAGCGCGAGCGCGGGATCACGATTCTGGCCAAAGCGACCTCGGTCGAATGGAAGGGCATCCGCGTCAACATTGTAGACACGCCGGGGCACGCCGATTTTGGCGGCGAGGTGGAGCGCATCCTGTCGATGGTGGACGGGGTTGTGCTGCTGGTGGACGCGGCCGAAGGGCCGATGCCACAGACCAAA
>CALHHY010000112.1 GCA_938030665.1 uncultured Litoreibacter sp.
CCTGTCGGGCAGGATCAACCCGACCTGTCGTTTGGATTTGGTGCCGCCAACGCGCCCCGGTCGCTGGCGAGAGCTTCAAGCGTAACGCCGCCGCCCGCCCGCTTAAGCCTTCTTCAATGTATCTCTGAAACCGCGCCCGGATCGCGGTTGGCAAAGGTGCTGACATGATCCATCCTCCCCAACAGGATGAATCACAAACCGACAGCTTTGGGAATCCCTAGCGATTCAGGTTTTTCTAGAAACGCTTTAGCCCAAAACTTGGACTGCTCGGGGATAGATTCAACAATAACTATCAAAGATTTACGTGGGTGGTCCGAAAGCGCTCGGTAAACCCAACCTAACGCGTGCGTTTGCAGGGGCTAAGTCGGGTCGTTTGCAGGACAGGGCGAAATGACACTCTAAACCTCCTCCGGGTTAGCAGCCGTTCGCGCTGAACGCGGCGAAAGAGGAAAAAGAGCCGGTTTTGTTGAAAAACTCTGACTTGATCGAGGTGGTATTCGCTGATTCAATTCTCTTATTTATTGAGGGATCTAGCGATGATGGGACCAAAGAAAGAAGCTCAGGCGGTGCTGTTTTATGAGTTTTCACTGGAAGACCATGTTCCGCAAAATCACCTGCTGAGGTCGATTGATCGGTTTGTTGATCTTAGCAGTATCCGGACCCATCTCGCGGATTGTTACAGCCATACTGGCCGCCCATCCATCGCCCCTGACCTTCTGATCCGGATGCTGCTGGTTGAGTATTGCTTTGGCATCCGTTCGGAACGAAGGCTTTGTGAAGAGGTGCATCTGAACCTCGCATATCGCTGGTTTTGCCGCCTTGATCTGACGGACCGCCTTCCTGATCACTCGAGCTTTTCCAAGAACCGTCACGGTCGGTTCCGCGAGAGTGACTTGCTGCGTCATGTGTTCGAGATGACGGTCACGCGATGTATGGCGGGAGAGGATTTGCGGTGGACGCCAGTTTGATCAGTGCTGACGTACAGAAACAGAACCCCAGTAATCCCGAAGACTGGGCTGGGCGGGACACTGATCCAGCGACCGCTCCACGGGCGGCGCGCGAGTATCTCGATACTTTGGATGATGAAGCTTTTGGTGCAGCAACGACCGTCAAACCTAAGTTCACCGCCCATGCGGACCCGGCCAGCCAGCGGACGGCTGCCCGCAAAGGTCCAGCATTCTTTGCCTATTCGACTCATCATCAGATCGACACCGATCACAGCATTATCATGGACGTAGATGCCAGCCGGTCGAACAAGACTGCCGAGGTCGGTGCTATGCGCAAGATGATCGACCGCACCTAAGAACGTTTTGGCGTGAAGCCCGATTGGATCGCCGCTCACACCGCCTATGCGTCTTCCGACACTCTGGTCTGGCTGACATTAAGGCGCCAAATCCTTCCCTTCATCCCGGTCTTCGACAAGGGCGAACGGACCGACGGAACCATCTCGCGCTCGGACTTCACATGGGATGATGAGACCGACCGCTACATCTGCCCGCGTGGCAAAGAGATGTGGCATACATGGCGGACCTATTCTGATCCAAAACGGAATGCGCCAGTCTGGAAATCCAGAATCTATCGTGCCCTGAAATCAGACTGCACAAGATGGGAGCTGAAGGCAAAGTGCTGCCCCAACGCTGAAACGCGTTCGGTCCATTGCGATAAGTATGAGATCGTCAGGGACTTTGCCCGCCAATGCACCACCTCAGAGTTCAATCCCAAGGCTCAGGCACGACGAAAAAGGTCGAGATGCTCTTTGCCCACCTCAAACGCATCCTTGGTTTGGGACGGCTCCGATTACGCGGCCCCTCTCGGGATCATGGCTGTGCCATGACCCTGCCGGGCAGTGCATGCGGCGTTCAAGATGAATTTACCCTCGCCGCCACCGCCCAAAACCTCCGGAAACTCGCAAAGCTCAGACCGATGGAACGCGCTGCAAGCTGAAACAGCGGTTCCGCCCAAAACATCTGAACAAAATCAAACCAATACCTCAAACAGACGCACCGAAGTCAGTGACCTTTTCAACAAAATCAGCCCAATGTGACCAATGCTGCAAAACGTATGAACGGCAGTTGTTGAGTCCAGATGGTTGCGGAGGCGGATTTCTCTTTAGCTTGATCAATCTCAGCTCAGTTGAAAATAGGCTGTACCGAACAACGCTGTCGCATTTGGGCAAGACACCAGTGCATCCAAAACGAAGCTTGGTCTCAAATCTATGCGCGAGACTACGATGGCGATCAAGACCGAGACTACCCCGATGAGCCGGGAATGGAATTACCATCCCGATTTGCCACTTGCGGACCCTTCGGTCTTCCAGTGGCCGCCGGACCCTCGCTTTCTGGGCCGTTGGGTCGTCCGCAACTGGCTAACGATGAGTGAGCGCGTGATGATGGTGCTGCTGGCCATCTTGTGTTGGTGGCTATTCTACCCCTCGCTGGATGCGGCCAAGACACTTGCATTTGGATGGGTATTCCAAGTCTGGATCGTCAATCTAGGATTGATGATCGGTATCGCGGGAGGGCTTCACTGGTTTTTCTATATACGCAAGGCGCAGGGCAAAGATCTGAAATTCGATCATCGTGAACCGTCCCGTGGTAATCGGCTTTGGGATTTTTCGAACCAAATCCATGACAACATGTTTTGGTCGCTGGGAAGCGGCGTATTACAACTGACCCTGTTTCAAGTCATTGTCATGTGGCTCATGGCGAATGGCTATACTCCGACGATTAGCTTGGCATCCAATCCAGCTCTGTTCGTCGCAGGCCTAGTTTTACTTCCGATCTGGTCAGCGTTCCACTTCTACTGGGTACATCGTTTGTTGCATATGCCCGCTCTCTACAAACACGTCCATTCGCTGCATCATCGCAATGTCAATATTGGGCCGTGGTCAGGGCTATCGATGCATCCGGTTGAGCATCTTCTTTATCTATCATCCCTCTTGATCCACTGCGTGATCCCCGGCCATCCGGTCCATCTGTATTTCCACGTCATTTACCTGGGGCCAGGGGCTGCGATGACCCATACCGGCTACGAAGACTTGCTAGTAAAGGACAAGCGCAGATTGGCGTTGGGGACGTTTTATCACCAGCTGCACCATCGGTATTACGAATGCAATTATGGCAATCAGGAAATGCCTTGGGATCGTTGGTTCGGCACGTTTCACGATGGCAGCGAGGATGGAACGCGAGCAACTCGCGCACGCAAGAAGGAAATGCATGGCAAGGGGCCATAACGGCAGCACTAATTTCGACGCAATTTGAACGTGTCCCAGCTATGGCAATCTATGCATAGCCACCATACCCCGGACTTGTCCGAATTTCCCAGGCGGTGTGGGCGAGGTCTCCATGATGCGACCCAAGAGCGGTCAATAGGTCTTTGTCTCCAACATTCCAAAGACTGAGCGCCGCAAACGTCGTGCCGTCGGCATTCACGATAGGCACGGCAATACCGCATGTCTGGCGCAATTCTTCGCTGGCGCTGACGGCATATCGGAACGGGCGGTGGAGCGGGCCAGTTCCTCGCACACTGGATGGTCAACGGTCACCCCGACTACGACCTTCCGGCAGTCCACCCCTCATGGATTTCAAACACTCTCGGTAAAGAGGACATCCTAGAGCCGATCAAGGAAACGTATAAGCGCGGGGTACAGGTTGGTTTGGCCCAAACTCGCATAACCGACATTGGCGCACTCACGGTGAAAGCTCACTTCGTCCCGCATACCCGACCTCAGCCCCCTACCCCAACCGCTCCAAAAGCGCAGGTGACGGGGTGCCAGTGGCCTCCAATCCGATGCTCCGCTGGAAAGCCGAGATGGCGGCGCGGCTTTTGGGGCCAAGCACGCCGTCTGCGCCGCCTGTGTCAAAGCCGCGAGCGGTCAGGCGTTGTTGCAGCCGTTTGCGGTCATCTATCGTGAGGCCGAACCGGTCGGGGCCGAAGGGGGTCCGTAGCGGCCCGCCCCCCGCAATCCGGCCCGCCAGATAGCCCACACCGAGGGCGTAATTGTCCGAATTATTGTAGCGCTTGATCACCCTGAAATTCGGGCCGGTGGCAAAACGTGGCCCGCCGGGGTCGGGCTGGATCCCGCCTGCGGAAACCTCCCGGCTGGAAAACGCGCCGCGTCTCCAGCCCGATTGCGCCAGAAAATTCGCAGCGGAGGCCAGCGCGTCTGTGGGGTCATCCGACCAGATATCGCGCCGCCCGTCGCCTGTGAAATCAACCGCCAGCGCCTGGTAAGAGGTCGGGATAAACTGGGTATGTCCCATAGCCCCGGCCCAGCTGCCGACCAGCCGCTCCGCTGTGGTGTCGCCCGATTGCAGGATCCGCAGGGCCGCCAAAAGCTGGCTTTCGAAAAACCTCCCCCGGCGGCCATCAAAAGCCAGTGTCGAGGTGGCGGAGATCACGGGGATTGTGCCGCGCCTTGTGCCAAAATTGCTCTCCACCCCCCAGATGGCAGCAACGGTCTGCGCCGGGACGCCGTAGCGCGCCTCGATGGCGCTCAGCGTGCTGCGGTGGCGGGCGAAGGCTGCGCGGCCCGCGCGGACACGGGTCTCATTGGCTACGATGGCCAGGTAATCTTCAAAGCTGCGGCGAAACTCCGTCTGGTTGCGGTCGCGTTCGATCACCACGGGCAGGAAGCCGGCATTGCGAAACCCCCGCTCGATCACCGACGGGGAAATTCCCTGCCGCGCCGCGCGGGTTTTGAAACCGGCCACCCAGGCGTTCCAGCCCCTGTTTGGCACCGTACGCCCTGCGACATCAGCGGGGGCAGAGGCAACCCCACCCCCGCAGGCCTGAAGCAACGCGCCCGCGCCCAGAAATAGAAACCGTCTTCTGCTCTGCTGCATCGCTCATGCCTCCTTGATCGGTGGTCTCCTGCCATGATCTGCGTCAGCGCCGCCCTTTGGCAAGCGTTCAGTCGCGGGGCCCATGAAAAGAAGCGGAGGTCAGCCCGGTTTGGCAGGCTTTTCGGGTGCCGGGTAGAAGGGTTGGGCATATATCCCCTCCCCCTCCGGCGGCAGGCTTTTTCGGAAGGCGGGCCGCGCCGTGATGCGCTTGTACCAGGCCTGCACCGCCGGGTAGCCTTCTAGCGTGGCGTAATGCTGCCCCGCGTAAACCGCCTGCCCGCAGCAAATGTCGCAAACCGAGAACCCCGACGCCAGCAAAGTGCCGCGCAGGCCCTCCGGCCCGTTTAGCTGCCCCTCAAGCGCGCCATAAGCCTTCGCCAGCCGCTTGGCCTCCAGCCGCATCAGGGTCGGGCTGCGCATATGGTCCTCGTAGAGCATCACATGCTGTTGGGTCAGGATCGCGACATGCTGGGTGATTGTCTCTGCGAAATGCAGCCAGACCAGCCATTCCATCCGCTCCGCGTCGCCGGGGAGGCGTCCAAGCCCTGCTTCCGGGAACCGCTCGCACAGGTATTCGGCAATTGCGCCCGTCTCGAACATGCAGGCCCCGTCAATCTCCAACGCGGGCACGCGGCCTGCGGGGTTCAGCGCCAGATACGCCTCTGACCGTAACGAGCCGTCAAATGGCCGCACCGCAAGCTCGAAATCGACGCCCAGCTCGTGCAGCAACCATAGGCTCCGCATGGAGCGGGTCTGATGCGCGTGGTGCAGCCGGATCATGGCGCGCTCTCCTCCGGCTCAAGGGCGACGAGAATGTCACCGGCGGCGATCTGGCTGCCCTCCGCCACGTTCACCGCAGCGATGACGCCCGCGCGCGCGGCTTTCAGCACATGTTCCATCTTCATCGCCTCCAAAACCAGCAACCGATCGCCTTCCTGCACTTCCTCGCCCGGCGCCACGAAAACCGACCTGACCAGCCCCGGCATCGGCGCGAGCGTGGCATCCCCGCCGTCAGACGCGCCGCCCGCGCGGGACAGCGGATCGGGGATATCAAAGAAATAGCTGTTGCCCCAGAACACCGCAACCTCGCCCGGCAATGATGCGGTCTGTGCGGTGACCTTAACGCCATCAACGTGCCAGCTTTCCTGTTTATTTTCAACACGGTGAGATGCGCCCTTAACCTCCACCTGATAGATGTCCCCGCCAACCGGACTGACATGCGCCGCGACCACCTCGTCACCGTGTTCGAGGGATGCGGTCTGCCGCAAAGAGTCCCACAACGTGAAGCCCTGATGGGGATGCGAAACCGGGTTCAATGCCGTTATCGCCGCAATCGCGATGGTCCGGCTGCAGGGCTTGGCCGGCTGGTTCAACATGGCAAGGTCGCGCTCGATCAACCCGGTATCGACCTCGCCCGCGGCAAAGCCCGCATGCCCGGCAAGCGCGCGCAGGAAGGCGATATTTGTGACCGTCCCCGCGATCTGCGTGGCGGACAGCGCCCGGTCCATCCGCGCCAGCGCGTCGGCCCGATCCGCCCCATGTACGGTCAACTTGGCAATCATCGGGTCGTAAAAGGTGCTGATCTCGTCCCCCTGCCGCACGCCGGTGTCGATCCGTGCGTTATCTGCAAAGGTCAGATGGTGAAGCGTCCCTGTCGCGGGCAGGAACCCGGCTGGCACGTCTTCCGCGTATATCCGGGCCTCAAACGCGTGGCCGGTGATCTGCAAATCCTCCTGCGTCATTGGCAGTGGTGCACCGGAGGCAACCCGCAATTGCCATTCGACCAAGTCGACGCCGGTGATCTCCTCCGTCACCGGGTGCTCCACCTGCAGCCGGGTGTTCATCTCCATGAAGTAGAACCGGTCCTCGCGCAGCCCGTCAGAGGCGTCGACGATGAATTCCACCGTCCCCGCCCCGGCATAGCCCACGGCCTGCGCCGCGCGGCAGGCGGCCTGCCCCATGGCCGCGCGCATCTCGGGAGTCATGCCCGGCGCAGGTGCTTCCTCAATCACCTTCTGGTGCCGACGCTGGAGGGAGCAGTCGCGCTCAAACAGATGCACCGCGTCCGTGCCGTCGCCGAATACCTGCACCTCGATATGGCGGGGTTGGGTCACGAATTTCTCGATCAGGACAGCGTCATTGCCGAAGGCTTTCGCGGCCTCCGACCGGGCGGCGTCCAGGGCGTTTTCAAACTCGGCCTCATCGTCGACACGGCGCATGCCCTTGCCGCCGCCGCCCGCCACGGCCTTGATCAGAACCGGGTAGCCGATCTCGGCTGCACGGGCCGCCAGATCATCCTGACCCGCGCCGTGATAGCCCGGAACTACCGGCACATTTGATTTCTGCATCAAAGCCTTAGCTGCGTCTTTTAATCCCATGGCGCGGATTGCATCGGCGGAGGGGCCAATGAAGACCAGCCCGGCCGCAACAACCTTTTCCACAAAATCGGGGTTTTCCGACAGGAAGCCATAGCCGGGATGAATGGCCTGCGCGCCGGTTCGCGTTGCGGCCTCGATCACCGCGTCCATGCGCAGGTAGCTTTCGGCAGGGGTATGGCCGCCCAATGGGATCGCCTCGTCGGCCATATGCACATGGCGCGCGCCGCGGTCCACGTCGGAGAAGACCGCGACCGTGCGCACCCCCATCCGGCCGCAGGTATCGATGATCCGGCAGGCAATCTCCCCCCGGTTGGCAATCAGGATTTTGTCAAACATGGCATGGGTCCGATCTGTGCCGGCAGGTCAAGCGCCGCGCAGCGGGGCGGCAGCCTGCGCGGCCGAGGGGGCTCGATGCCCCCGCAGGCCGCACCGTCCCCACGCAGTGAACAGGAGACACGCACCCCATCACATGCGGAACACGCCGAAGCGGGTCTCTTCAATCGGGGCATTCAGTGCGGCGCGCAGTGACAGCGCCAGCACGTCGCGCGCCTTGCGCGGGTCGACCACCCCGTCATCCCAAAGCCGTGCGGAGGCATAAAGCGGATGCGACTGCGCCTCGAACTGGTCGATCACCGGTTGTTTGAAGGCGCGCTCATCGTCTTCCGACCAATTGCCGCCCTTACGCTCGATCCCGTCGCGCCGGACCGTGGCCAAGACGCCCGCCGCCTGCTCGCCCCCCATGACCGAGATACGCGCATTCGGCCAGGACCACATAAAGCGCGGCCCGTAAGCCCTTCCAGCCATGCCGTAATTCCCTGCCCCAAAAGAGCCGCCGACAACCATGGTGATCTTCGGAACGGAGGTGGTTGCTACTGCCGTCACCATTTTGGCGCCATGGCGGGCAATGCCTTCATTCTCGTATTTCTGGCCCACCATGAAGCCCGTGATGTTTTGCAAGAAGACCAGCGGGATGCCCCGTTGCGAGCACAACTCCACAAAATGCGCACCCTTTTGGGCGGCTTCCGAGAACAGGACGCCGTTATTGGCAATGATCCCCACAGGCATGCCGCAAATGGCGGCAAACCCGGTGACCAGCGTCTCGCCAAACCGCGCCTTGAACTCATCAAAGCGGGAGCCGTCGACCAGCCGCATGATGACTTCGCGAATGTCATAAGGCGTGGTCAGGTTGGCCGGCACTACGCCCAAAAGCTCGGACGGGTCATAGGCGGGCGGGTCATAGCTGCAGGCCGTGGCTGCCGCCGGCCCCGCCGTGCTGACCACGGCCTGGCGGGCCAGCGCCAAAGCGTGGGCGTCATCCTCCGCCAGATAATCGGCAACACCTGACAGGCGGGTATGCACGTCGCCGCCGCCAAGAGCCTCGGCATCAACAACCTCGCCGGTTGCGGCCTTCACCAGCGGCGGGCCTGCCAGAAAGATCGTCCCCTGTTCCCGAACGATGATCGACACGTCACACATGGCTGGCACATAGGCCCCGCCGGCGGTGCAGCTGCCCATAACCACGGCAATCTGCGCAATGCCCTTGGCTGACATCTGCGCCTGATTGAAGAAGATGCGCCCGAAGTGGTCGCGGTCGGGGAAAACCTCGTCCTGGTTGGGCAGGTTTGCCCCGCCGCTATCAACCAGATAGATGCAGGGCAGATGGTTCTCCTCCGCGATTTCCTGGGCACGCAGGTGCTTTTTGACGGTCATCGGGTAATAGGTGCCACCCTTCACGGTGGCGTCGTTGCACAGCACCATGACCTGTTGGCCATGCACCAGCCCCACCCCCGCGATGACGCCCGCGCAAGGCGCCGCGCCGTCATAAAGCCCATGTGCGGCGGTGGCACCGACCTCAAGAAAGGGCGATCCGGGGTCGAGCAGATTGGCCACCCTGTCGCGCGGCAGCATCTTGCCGCGGGCGATATGCCGTTCCCGCGCCTTGTCGCCACCGCCGGCTGCGGCCAGAGCCGCCGCCTCGCGCACCACCTCAATGGCACGCAGGTTTGCGGCCTCATTTGTTTTGAACGTCTCCGACGCGGACGAGATTTGCGAGGTCAGCTTCACGACGCGCCCCGCATGTCGCGCAGGCCAAGCGTCCGCCGCGCCGTGAACCCCAGCACGCAATTTGCATGCGCGATGGAGCGGATAGAGCCGTCCCCCCAGCGTTTGTAGGTCAGCCCGCATTCGGCGTCCCGGAAGGTAATCCAGGCGCGCTGCGCCTCGAGCAGGGGGCCTGCCAGATCAATGCCGGACCCCGCCGCGTCGCGATTGCGAAACTCGGCGCGGGTCAGCCGGTATTGCTCGTTCAGGATGGCGTCCCAGGATTGGGTCTCAGAGGCGATGCAGGCAGTGATGCCCACGGTTGTCTGACCGCCCGGCAACGCCTGACATTGCCCGGCCGCATAGCCCAGACATTTCGGGATCTGCGTGCCTGTTGGCGCAGAAAGGAAGCAGTCATAGACCAGCTGAGCCTCTGCGCGAAGCTCTTGCCCGGCGACCGGCATGGCCGTGAGTGTCAGCGCCACAAGGGGCAAGGCAAGATGCTTCATAGGCGGGGTCCTATTCGATGGCGCAATATTGCGCGGTGGATCGGCCCTCCAGGCAGGCGGCAAATTCGCCCGACAGCCCTGCAAGTTCCGAGATTTCGCAGCCCAGCCGCGCGCTTTCGCTATTGGTCGGGCGGGCGGCCGCGACATCCTCGCATTTTTGCACCACGAAATTGGTCCAGGACCCCATCAGGTCGATGACTTCCGTCTTGCCCTGCGCGGTGACGGCATCAAGCACCTCGTTCTGCAGGCTTTGAACAGCGGTTGCCCATTCGGTCCGCACCCCGCCCAGACAGGCCTGATGCGCTTCGCTGCCGACCTCTTCGGCGACGCATGGCTGGAACATCAGCTCGACGCATTGGGGCCAGGTGGTGGTCTGCTCCATCTGCTCAAGGCAGGCGAGCACAAGCACCTTGTCTTGGGCAATCGGGCCGTCCTGGGCGGCGGCTTGGGTGGCGGTGGTCAGGCCCGTCAGGGCAATAGCTGCGAAAAGGGGGCGGATGGTCATGGCGGTCTCTCTCATCTGGATCACGCGGCCTCCCGCCCGGTGACGGGGTCGCGTGTGACCCAGTCTGCCGGCCCGAACCGGGCAATCAACCCGCCCAGAGGCCCCACGTGATATTCATAGTGGCGCGCTGCATCAAACAGGGCCGGGCCGCAAATGACAATCATCCGTGTGGTCGGTTTTTCACCGGGGACCGCCCGGCAATCGGTGAGTTTCGCCCCTTGTCCCGCTTCCGCCAAATATTGGGACGC
>CALHHY010000113.1 GCA_938030665.1 uncultured Litoreibacter sp.
GTCGACGATGATGCGCAGGCAGACCGATTGCACCCGGCCGGCGGATTTGGCACCGGGCAGGCGGCGCCAGAGCACCGGGGAGAGTTTGAACCCAACAAGGTAGTCCAAAGCACGGCGGGCGAGATAGGCGTGGACCAGCGGTTCATCAACCTGACGCGGGTTTTTCATCGCCTCGGTGACAGCGGCTTTGGTGATGGCGTTGAAGACCACGCGAGACACGGGGGTGTCTTTCTTAATGGCCTTGCGCTTACGCAAAGCCTCTTCAAGGTGCCAGCTGATCGCCTCCCCCTCGCGGTCGGGGTCGGTGGCGAGGATCAGCGCATTGTCGTCTTTCAGCGCGTCGGCGATGGCTTTGACGTGCTTTTTGCTGTCGGATGCCACCTCCCACAACATCTCGAATTCGTTCTCCGGGTCGACGGAGCCGTCTTTAGGCGGTAGATCCCGCACATGCCCATAGGAGGCCAGAACTGTGTAGTCATCGCCCAAATATTTGTTGATTGTCTTGGCCTTAGCTGGGGATTCTACGACAACAACGGGCATGAAATTCCTCTGAATTGGTCAGGTGCACTGGCGGCGATACATGTGGTCCCGGCCTTACGGATGTCAACAGCCCGTGCGACCGGTGGTGGAAAAGGTGCGGGGAAAATGACGCAAGGTTGTGCGCAGGTGGTGATGATTTCTGTGTTTGGCGCGTCTACATTGCCTTTTATGAAACGTCTTTTAGCATTGCTGATCTTTCTGCCGGGTATGGCGATGGCCGATTGCGTCATCTTGCTGCATGGGTTGGCGCGCAGCTCCTTCTCCCTCTCGGTGATGGAGGAGAGTTTGCAGGCGAATGGCTACCAAACGGTAAATCCGGGCTACCCCTCCACCACCGACACGATCCGCGATCTGGCCTATGGCACAATTCCCGCAGCCATCGCCGATTGCGCGGCTGATAGCCCCATTCATTTCGTCACCCATTCCATGGGCGGCATCCTGGTGCGGGTCTGGCTGGCGGAAAATGACCTTCCAAGGCTGGGGCGCGTCGTGATGCTGGCGCCCCCCAATCGCGGGTCAGAGCTGGTTGATGAACTGGGCGACCTGCTGCCGTTCGAATGGGTCAACGGCCCTGCAGGGCTGCAGCTTGGGACGGGCCAAGGCTCGGTGCCGCGCAATCTGCCGCCGGTTGATTTCTCCCTCGGCGTGATTGCCGGCACGCAGACGCTGAACCCGGTTTATTCCGCGCTGATCCCTGGCCCCGATGACGGCAAAGTATCGGTTGCCAGCACACGCGTGGCCGGGATGGATGATTTCGTGGTTTTCCCGGTCACCCATACTTTCATGATGAACGCCCCGCTGGTCGTCGCGCAAACCCTGCGGTTTCTGGACAATGGCGCATTCCAGCATGGCTTGACCTTGGCCGACGTGGTGGAGGAGGTGACCGACGCGGTCACCCAAGGCACGATCCTTGACCTCGACGGCGACGACGGCTGATCAGCCCCGCGGGGTGATCCGGTTGATATGCCCCATCTTGCGGCCCGGCTTGACTTCTGACTTGCCGTATAGATGCAGGGCCACCTGAGGGTCTGCGGCAAGCGCGCCCAGCCGGTCCATGTCGTGGCCGATCAGGTTCTCCATCTCGACATTGGCGTGGCGGGTGCCGTCGCCAAGCGGCCAGCCCGCGACGGCGCGGATATGCTGTTCGAACTGGTCGATCAGGCAGCCGTTCTGCGTCCAGTGGCCGGAATTATGTACGCGCGGGGCGATTTCATTGACGATCAGCCCCTCCGCCGTGACGAACAGCTCGACCCCTAGCACGCCTATATAATCCAGCGCGTTGAGGATGCGGCCTGCCAGCAGCACCGCATCGGTGCGTAGGGCTGCGCTGATCTGCGCTGGCACCGTGGTCGTATGCAGGATGCCGCCGCGGTGCACATTCTCGCCGGGGTCGAAACAGGCGACCTGCCCATCCGCCCCGCGCGCGCCGATGACAGAGATTTCGCAGCTGAAATCGACAAAGCCTTCGAGGACACAAGGCACCTTGCCCATCTCGTCCCACAAGGCCTCCGGGTCCTCGCCGCCTTTCAGGCGCAGCTGGCCCTTGCCATCATAGCCAAACCGGCGGGTTTTCAGGATCGACGGCGTGCCGATCCTGGCAATTGCCGCCGCAAGATCAGTCGCGCTTTCGACATTGACAAAGGGGGCAGGGCGCAGGCCCAACCCTTCCAAAAACTGCTTTTCGACCAGCCGGTCCTGGGAGGTTGCAAGTGCCAGCCGCCCCGGTCGGATCAGGGCCGCGCTTTCAAGTTGGTCCAGCGCGGAGGTCGGGATGTTTTCAAATTCATACGTGACGACGTCGCAGGACTTGGCAAAAGCGGTCAGCGCCTCGGCATCGTCATAGCTTTTCTGAAAATGGTAGTTCGCCACATGGCTGGCCGGGCAGTCGCCGCCCGGCTCGAAGATGCAGGTTTTGAACCCCAGCCGGGAGGCCGCGGCAGACAGCATCCGGCCCAGCTGGCCGCCGCCCAGAATGCCGATGGTGGCGCCGGGTTTGAGGGGATCAGTCATCGCGCGGCACCTCAGGGATGGAGGCGGAAAGATCCGCGCGCCATGTGTCCAGACGGGTGGCAATTGCGGGGTCTTGTAAGGCCAGAATGCCCGCGGCCATCAGCCCGGCATTGGCAGCCCCGGCAGCCCCTATGGCCATGGTCGCAACAGGAAAGCCGCGCGGCATTTGCAGGATGGAGTAAAGGCTGTCGACGCCAGACAGCGCCTTGGTCTGGACCGGCACCCCGATCACCGGCACCCGGGTTTTCGATGCCATCATGCCCGGCAGATGCGCGGCCCCGCCAGCGCCCGCAATGATCACCTGCAACCCCCGGTCCACGGCGGTCTTGCCGAATTCCCACAGCCGGTCGGGCGTCCGGTGTGCGGAGACGATCTTGGTCTCATAGGCCACGCCGAGCGCATCGAGCATCTCGGCCGCCTCTTTCATGGTCGGCCAGTCCGATTGGCTGCCCATGATGATCCCTACTTTGACGTCCGTCATGATGCGCCCACCCTGGCCCTGAAATAAAGGAAGCGGCACTATACTCAGCTTGCAATGCTACGCAATGATGTCCGGGGTCAGCTGGTCCTCGATCGCTTGAATGCGGTCCTTCAGCGACAGCTTTTGCTTTTTCAGCCGCTTGACAGTCAGCTGATCGGCCACCGCACGTTCCTGTAACGCCTGAATGGCGTCGTCGAGGTCCCGGTGCTCGCGCCGCAAGACCTCTAGCTTGACGCGCAACACCTCGTCCGGGGTCATGCTGGGCGATGAATTCATGGCGCCGTGGCTCTGGTCAAAACAGGTTAATCCTTACAAACCGGCCCCGCTTGCAGGGCGCGTTCACGGCAACGTTACGCGAAATCGGCGGGGGTACAAACGCTTTTGCGCAAGGCTTTGCGGCCACAATGCTTGCACGATTGGCTCGCCGCCCCCATGTTAGGCTCAAGCGGGTCGCCAGAACGGGGCCTGCCCATGACAGTCGCTTAACGTTTCAAGGGCTTACATATGACAAAACTGACCTTGGGATCGCATCCCTTCTTGCTGGGGTTTGACCAGCTGGAACGCCTCGTTGAACGGACAGCAAAATCCGGCAATGACGGCTACCCGCCTTTCAATATTGAACAATCTGACAGAAACGCCTTCCGCATCACGCTGGCCGTCGCAGGCTTTGCGGAGGAGGACCTTTCGATCACCGTCGAGGACCGGCAGCTTGTCATCCGGGGCCGCCAGCCGGAGGCAGAGGACACCCGCGTCTTCCTGCATCGCGGCATCGCGGCGCGCCAGTTCCAGAAAGCCTTTGTGCTGGCCGATGGCGTTGACGTGGCCGGCGCCACCACCCAGAACGGCCTGCTGCACATCGATTTGGAACGCGCCGTGCCTGAAAGCGTTGTGCAAACAATTCAGATCACGAAAGGATAATGCGATGAACACCCCATATGAGCTGACTTTCGACGAAACGACGGGCATGGAGGAGCGGATCGTCTACATCCGTCCTGTCAATGTATCTGAGCTGCCTGAGGATGTGCGCGAGGAATCCGGTGATCTTGACCAGATCTACGCCATGCATGCCGCAGATGGTGCGCGGCTGGCCTTGGTCCGCGACCGGCACATGGCCTTTGTTCTGGCCCGTCAGAACGATTTTGCGCCGGTTACCGTGCATTGACCCACGCCTATCCGTTTGACTGGGTCGACGCCTTCACCGACCAGCCCTTCGGGGGCAACGGATGCGCCGTCGTCCATGATGGCGGCGCATTGGACATCGATACTTGTCTGACCTTCACCCGCGAAACAGGGCTGGTGGAATGCACCTTTGTCGGCCCGTCCGAGATTGCCGACGCGAAGGTGCGCTATTTTTTCCCGACGAGGGAAATCCCTTTCGCAGGCCACCCGACCATCGCGTCTGTGACCTCGCTGATTGCGCGCGGGGTCGTGACCGGCCCTGATCTGACGCTGGAGACCGGGGCCGGCGTGGTCCCGATCCGCCTGTCTGATGACGGTTTGATCACCATGACGCAGAATGCGCCAAAGTTCGGGGAAACGGTCGCCGCTGATTTGATCGCCCGGCTGGCCGGGATTGACGTGGCCGAGATCGTCGGCAGGCCCCAGGTTGTCTCCACCGGGTTGCCGTTTTGCATTGTCGCCTTGCGCGATATCGAGGCACTGCGAAAGGTGCAGCTGGATCTCGATTATTTGCCCGAATTCCAGAAAGGGCTGACGTTGGATGGTGTGCCGGTGATGGAGCCTTACTTCGTAACATGCACTGGTGCTACGGCAAGCGGTGACACATTCGGTCGCTTGCTTCTGCCACCTCCCAGTCCGGCCGAGGACCCGTTTACCGGGTCGGCCACAGGCTGCGCTGGAGCCTATCTTTGGCATCACGGGCTGATCGAAAGCCCTAACTATATTGCGGAGCAGGGCCATGACATGGGCAGGCCCGGGCAGGCGCAGGTGACTGTGTTGGGCCCGCGCGACGCCCCCACAGGCGTCGAGGTGTCAGGGCGCGGCGTCATCGTCATGCGCGGCGAAATGCTGCCACATCCGGGCTGAGACGGGGCGCGGCAAAGCGGATACAGGTACGCTCTGCTTGGCGATTCTTTCAAAAATGGGCTGACATTAACCTCATTTGCGGGTCTGTTTCGGTAAAGAGCCCAGATCGCAGCGCAAAGGCTGCTGCCGCAAACTGAAGGATTCCCAACCGTCATGCGCCACCGCGTTTCGAGTGAAAAGGCCAAATGGCTGCCGAAGCACCCTCTGGACGGGGCCGCGCCCTATGCGCTTGGCAATTACGGGTTTGATCATATCAACCGTCGCATCGCGCTGAAATACCTGTCACGCGGACGCAATTTGCAACGGGCCTGGGCGCGGATCTGCACGCATCTGCCTGAAACGACCTATGGGGACGAGACATACGATATCCTCGAATTTTCGACCGCGCATGGTGCGATGTTGGAGCTATGGCGCGCCTTGGGGCACCGGGCGCGCGGCACGGATTTTTGCGTCCCTGAGGGGCATATCAAGAAGTACAACGCGTTGAAGCCGCATATGAATGTGCTGTTCGAGCAGAGCCATGAGAGCGCGACAGCCCCCGATCAGCCGGGATGGGCTTACCAGCCGATCATTGAAAGTCTGGGGCTTGATGTTGACATATTTGACGCGGGCGTCACGCCTTATCATTACGCCGATAAAAGCGTGGACTACATCTGCTGCTATCAGGCCCTGGAGGCCTACGCCGCGCCGGATGACTGGGACCGCATCATTGCGGAGTTCTGCCGGATCGCGCGAAAGGCCGTTGTGATCGGTTTCAATCCACCCGGGCGGGGGCAGGAAACGCATCCCGATTGGCCCAACACCCGCGCCGCCTGGGACAAGCTGCGCTGCCATCACGCCTATGGCTTCCGCAATGTAATGTTCGAGATGGAAGAAACGGCGCAGGGGCTGCACCCCTCAGCCTGCAAGCTGGTCACAATCTAGGCGGCTGGCGCAAAAAAGGCGGCCCCCTGTTGGAGCCGCCTTCAGTTTGTTGCGTGCCGTCGGGTCAGACTGAGATCACCCCGAGATCAACCCCATGTTTTCAAGCTTCAGGATGACCTGATGGGCGCAGTTGTCGACCTCGACATTCTCTGTCTCGACAGTCAGCTCTGGGTTTTCGGGCACATCGTAAGGGTCTGAGATGCCTGTGAACTCCTTGATTTTGCCTTCGCGGGCCAGCTTGTAGAGGCCCTTGCGGTCACGGCGTTCGCATTCCTCGATGGAGGTGGCGACATGGACTTCGATGAAGGCACCGAATGCCTCGACATCTTCACGCACGGCGCGGCGGGTCGTGGCGTAGGGCGCAATCGGGGCACAGATGGCGATGCCGCCGTTTTTGGTAATCTCGGAGGCCACATAACCGATGCGCCGGATGTTGAGATCGCGGTGCTCT
>CALHHY010000114.1 GCA_938030665.1 uncultured Litoreibacter sp.
CCGCTATCCTGAAAAAGACTATCGGCCCGGTATCCGTGCTCATCAAGGGCAGCCCAATGACATCGCGGTAGAAGGCGACCATCGGGCCAAGCGCGTTGCATCGGATCGCGACCTCCCCCAATCCGCGCACCTGAAAGCCACGGGTCTTTGCATCCATGTCACACCTTTCTGCAGCCGTTTCCATGCCGCTTTGACCGGTTCTAGAGAATCCCCCTATCCTGCAGCCTAACCCCTTATTGCCGTCGCATCAGCGGCAGGCAGCAAAAAAGAGGGGAGTGTGAGGCAAGATGAGCAAGACCACCCGCAGGGGATTACTGCTGGGCACCGGCGCCGCTTTGGGTGGCTGGGCGACCCGCGCCTATTACACCGACCCGGTCCCAGTGGGTGAGCGCCTTGGCATGCCGCAGATCGACCCGATGATCCTCAATGACGCCTCCGAGCTGTCGGCCACCCGCGTGGCCAAGCATATCACCGTGACCGACCGGTTCGACCAAAGCAGCATCACAGCCCTACGCACCGAGCTGAAAGAAGCGCAAGCCGCCCGCCGTCCGGTCATCGCATCAGCGGCGCGCCACTCCATGGGCGGGCAGTCCATCGCCCGCGCGGGCACAACCTGCACCATGGCCCATGAATGGATGGAGCTTGACCGCACCGCGATGACCTACCGAACCGGGGCCGGAACCCGGTGGTCAACCATTATCGCCCGGCTGGACGCCGAAGGTTTATCACCGGCCGTGATGCAATCGAACAATGACTTTGGCGTGGCCGCCACCTATTCGGTCAATGCGCATGGCTGGCCCGTGCCTTTTGGCCCCATGGGGGCCACGGTTAGATCCATCCAGATTATGCTCGCCGACGGCCAACTGGTCACCGCATCCCGGCGTGACAATGCCGACATCTTCTTTGCTGCCATGGGCGGCTACGGGTTGATCGGCATCATCACCGAGATGGAGGTCGCCATGGTTCCGAACACGCGGCTGGAGCCCAGCTACCGAATGGTGGCGCCGCTGAATTTTGGCCCGGAATTTGCGCAGACGATCAAGGCCACGCCAGATATGCAGATGGCGTATGGCCGCATGGATATCTCGAAAGACCGGTTTCTGGAGGAGGCGATGATGATCACCTACCGCCCAACCGCAGACCAATCTGATGTCCCGCAGGCTCCGAGTTCAGGGTGGCTCAGCCGTCGGGCGCGCGACGTTTTCCGCGCGCAACTGGGCAGCGACATCGCCAAACATGGCCGCTGGTGGTTCGAAGCCGGCCTTGGCCCGTGGATTGGCAGCGGGGAGACGACCCGCAACACCCTGCTGAACGAGCCGGTCATCACCCTCGACGATCGCGACCCGGACCGCACCGACATCCTGCATGAATATTTCATCAGCCCCGAGAATTTCGGCGCCTTCATCGCAGCCTGCCGACAGATCATCCCCTCCTCCTACCAGGAGCTGCTGAACATCACCCTGCGTTACGTGCAACCGGATGCCGAAAGCTGGCTCAGCTACGCGCAAACCGAACGCATCGCCGCCGTGATGCTGTTCAGCCAGGAAAAATCCGTCCGTGCAGAGGAAGACGCCAAACGCATGACCCAAGCCCTGATCGACGCGGCCATCCGGTTGGGCGGCACCTATTACCTTCCCTACCGCCTGCATGCTCGCCCCGACCAGATCGTTGCGGGCTACCCCGGCCTGCGTCCTTTTGCGGCGAAGAAACGCGCCATTGACCCCGGCCTGCTGTTCCGCAACGCTTTGTGGGACCAGTATATCTCGAAGGTGTGATATGACCCTCCTGCGCAAGATCGCCTTCGGCTACGCTTTGGTGCTATTTGCAGCGGCGTCGCTCAACTACCTGCCCTTTCCCAGCATTATCGATGCGGAGGGGCGCGCCTTTGGTGTGTTCGCACTGGATCTGTTTGACGACAGCCTGCATGTCGCCTCCGGCCTATGGGCGCTTATCGCCGCGCTCACCTCGCATCGCGCGGCGCGCATCTTCCTTCTGTGGTTCGGCGCGGCCTATCTGGCGGATGGGGCTTTGGGGTTGATCACCGGTTCTGGCTTTCTGGATTTCGGGATCTTCGTTTATGGCTGGTTCGAATATCCCAGCTTCCTGATCAAGCTCGCCGCCAACATCCCGCATCTGGCCTTAGGCGGCTTCGCGGTCTTCGTCGCCTGGGCCTTTGACCGGCCATGAGGCGCTTGCTGACCGGACTGGCGGCCATTCTTGCAGCCGTCACCCTCGTCACCGCCGCGCCGATCCTTTACGTCGAAACCATGTGCCGGGGCAGCGCATTGCCGCAACAGCCCGCGCGCTTCACCCCAGATACGACACGGCCCGAGGCGCGCACCTATCTGGTCTACCCCGAATGGCACATTGTCTATGCCTATGAGGGCTACGCCGAAGCGCTGAGAACCGGTCAGCCCCATAACTTCCCCTATCTCAGCGCCATCTCGGGCTTCTGGACGTCGCTTTGCGGACTGACGGCCGAGGCGGACCAATTGGGTGCTCCCGGCTTCAACGCGAAAGCCACAATCTACACCATCGGCGCCAGCTTCAGCTGGGAGATGCTGTTCAAAGCCGCCTATGAGGAGACACTGGGTCGCGCCTTTGCCCTCGCAGGCCCCGCCCCGCAAGACGCGGTCGAGGCCGAGATGGCTGACGATTACGCCACGTTCCTGCAACAAACGCCGTGGTACAAATACGATTTCACAGGCTGGTCCGACAGGCTTTGGGCTGCAACTCCGGTGCCCGCGCGGGGATGGGAACGGCGGTTGGCCCTGGGGCTGGAATGGGCCGCAAAGGCTGGCTACGCCAAAGTGATCGCGACCGCCGCTGCGGGCCTTGGCCCTGACGCGCAACGCATGCAGGTTGCAATCGCAGGCATGACCGCAGATCAGATCGCCAGTTTGCCAGACGTCACTGTGATCGCTGAAGAGGGCGAGATTATCATCGCCGAGGTCCCCCGCTATCGGCGCTTCACCGACATTGCGCAGCTTCTAACCCGGCAAGGCGGCCGGTTTCGCGAGATTGCAGGCAATGACGACATACTCGTGTCAGCCATCTCCACCGGCGAGTGGTATGACGACGAGGTCACAAAGCTCGTCGCCCGCACCCCGCGTGTCGGATTTTCTGATGACCGGCTACTGCTTGCCACGAAGGTCGGAGCCTTACATATCCTGCTGAACAACTTGGAAGCCACACGCGCCCGGCTTGAGCATATCTATGACTACTGACACTGCACCCCAGCCCGCACGCCCCCTTGGCTCGCTGATCATCGGCGTAAGCCTCCTCTGCGCATGGCTCAGTCTCGCGCTCCTCGCCATGCTGCCCGGCAGGATCGAGACGGCCCTGATACCAGCCACCACCACATCCCTGCCCGCAGGCGTCGCGGTGATTGACCGTCGCGGCCCGTTCCTTATCGTGCAAAGCGACGCGCCCGGCTATGTCCGCGCGCTTTACGCGGCAGGGGCAGGTTTTGTCCTGCCCGCCCCAAAAGGCACCTGTCTGGATCTACAAAATGTCTGAGCTGCGCGCACTCATGCGCCGGCACCCGTTTCCCGGCCGGGTGGCATGGATCGGCCTGCGCCCCGCCCGCCTTGCCCCCATCATCACCCCAACGGAAGTGGAGGTCACAGAAACCGGGCTGGTTGGCGACCACCACAAGGCTGCCAGCCCACGTGCATTAACTCTCGTTCAAGCCGAGCATCTGCCCGTCATCGCAGCCTTAACACAGACCGAGGTAACACCAGAAATGCTTCGCCGGAATATCGTGATCGCGGGCATCAACCTGACAGCGATCCGCCACGATGTGCTGCAACTCGGCACCGCCCGGATCAAGCTGACCAAGCCCTGCGCCCCCTGCTCCCGGATGGAGCGGACCATCGGCCCCGGCGGCTATAACGCCATGCGCGGCCATGGCGGCTGGTATGCAGAGGTGATCGCACCAGGCACCGTCAACGAAAAAGACGCGCTCACCGTAGCAAACGCGCCCTGATCAATCGGCTTCAACGAGTGGCCTCGCAAGGTTGATCTCAACCAGCAGAAAGTTAACCCGCCCGCGCCGCCCGTTTCCGTTCATGCGGATCCAAATGGCGCTTTCTCAGACGGATGGCATTTGGCGTCACCTCAACCAGCTCGTCATTATCGATATAGGCAATCGCCTCTTCCAGCGACATGCGCACCGGCGTCGTCAGCCGCACCGCCTCATCCGTGCCCGACGCGCGCACGTTGGTCAGCTTCTTTCCCTTCAGCGGGTTCACTTCCAGGTCATTTTCGCGGCTATGCTCGCCAATGATCATGCCTTGGTAAACGGCCTCCTGCGAGCCAATGAAGAACCGGCCCCGATCCTCCAGATTGAAAATCGCGTAGGCCACGGACACGCCA
>CALHHY010000115.1 GCA_938030665.1 uncultured Litoreibacter sp.
GCGATGGATTTGCCGCTGCCGGATTTGCACGAGATCTCCCTCCCGTTGGCGAAGACGTTATTGGCCATCAGCCCACCCCCTCCAGCACCATCGCGGCCCGCCTGCCGTCGTCATGGGAGGCATGCACCATCACCACCGGGCCCGGCGCATACTCTTTGCGATGGGCCATGAGACCCACCCCCAAGCAAATCGGAACAATGGCGGCCCCGGTTTGGCCGATACCGTCGCACGGGTGCCACAGCTCCTCCGGGTCGCGTTTGCCGCGCCAGAGGCGGGCTTGAGCAAGAGCCGCTTCCTTGAAATAATACTGCTCTCCCGACAGGTCCGAGATCCGATAGGAAATGTCCTCATAGGTCAGCCCTGCCTGCCCCAGCGCATCGCCCATGGCCTTGACCATACCTTCGGCTCTGAGAGGCTCCCCGGACGTGATCGTGGCGGCTTCAGCGCCAAAGCCGACACCGCGCAAGCATAGCCCATTGGCGCCTTGTGTCAGCAGCACCGCCGCGCCAGCCTCGCCCGCAATGAAACCGTTGGAGTTGCTTTCGGTCAGCAGCCGGTCTTTTCGCGAGAGCGTCCGCAACGTGTCAGCCACCAGAAAGCTGTCTGTGCCAGCCACTATGACGCCCGACGCACCCCGTTCCAAATGCACCTTGGCGTCCCCGAGTGCCACCACACCGCCGACTTGCCCATAGGAGTAGCTGCGCGATTCCGGGTGTAGGCCATGGCCCAAAACCTCCCGTAGCCCGGCCCAGAGGCGGGTCTCCAGCCCTTCAAACCGGCCAGGGCGATCCGTCTCAGGCAAACAAACCAGCACCGGCAAGTCTTCTGGCGCGGCGCTTGCCGCGGCAAAACACTCCTGCAGGGCCCCGGCAAGCATATGGGTGAGACGCGCTA
This sequence comes from uncultured Litoreibacter sp., assembly GCA_938030665.1. Classification (GTDB taxonomy): domain Bacteria; phylum Pseudomonadota; class Alphaproteobacteria; order Rhodobacterales; family Rhodobacteraceae; genus Litoreibacter. Next base: position 895 of record CALHHY010000115.1, read on the forward strand.
CACCGCGCCAAGGTGTCTCTAACGGCACTTCGGCGCCCAGGATCCAGTCTCCATCGCGCGAGATGAACCGCGTCTCCGCGAAGTTATCAAGCCGCGCGCGAAGAGCAGCGCAGGTCGCAGGCGCAGAGAGGCCAATCGCGGTGCGCATGCCGCAGGCGCGGACCATCACCCCGCTCATTCTGCGACCTCCTTACGCGGCAGGGCCTTCAGAGTTGGATAGTAGGTCTTGCCCAGCTTCCGTGCACGCCAGAAGGCGCGGGAGCGTTTGCCGACAATGCATTCCGTGACCTCGAAAATGTCACGTGATAACGGCAGACCTGCCCGCCATGTAAGGTCCACCACCCGGGCGCCCGTGCGCAGCACAACCGTATCAAGCGCGGCGGTCAGCTTGACGTCCTCCGCCCGGCGGCGCGCGAAAAGAACCGGCATCTCGTGGCGCGGCAGGGTGAACTCGGTGCGGCCCTCAGACGTCAGGTTCACAAGCACCACCCGTTCCCCACCGCGCAGATGCGGCACCTGCTGGTCGAGCGGCGCACCCTGATAGTATCGCGGGTCGAAATCAGCGGGCAGGAACGGGAACACACTGTCGATCCAGTTCTGGTCGTAGGTGCCGCCGAATTTCAGCCGCTGCGGCCAACCCCGCGCAATGGGACCAAGGCCGGCGGGTTGATAATCGCCCCAAGGGGTCTCCACGGCCTCGCCGGGCTGCTCGAAATTTGGAAGTGGCTGCCCGGTCAAGTGGGCAAGGTTCGACATCTTGTGCCAGCCCCGTCCTGCCGGGTTCGGCGCATAGGCGTCTGTGCCGTCTTCCTTGGGATCAGAGCTATCGACACCGCCAAAGGCCAGCCCGTAACTGACCGGCATTTCTGCGAAGGGCTTTGTCCCCGATGCCCGGGGGCCGGCAGGCCCGGACAGCCAGACCCGGTTCCCTACGGCGTCGAGCGATTTGGACCAACCACCGAGGCTGGCTCCTGCCCGTACCCGGTCCGCCGGGCGGCCCCCAGGCGCATAGACCGTGGCGTCAAAAAGAATGTCAGTGCGCGCTTTGACATGGGCGAAGTCCATCTCCTCGCGTTGTGCGGAATGGCCGGGCTCCCCCCAGAACGTGTCAGCCATCAAAAGCGGTGTCTGAACGGGCGCAAGCTGGCAGGACTGTCGCGGATCGTCTGGGAAGGCAAAACTAGCCTTGACGACCAGAACGACATGCTCCCGACCGTCGCTGTCGATTGCCGCCGTGAATGCTGCGGCGAAGCCAGTCTCGTTATCAATCTGCATCCGTAAATCAATGCTCTTCTAAAAGCTTGATTAAGGCATAAAGCATCTCGTCACGCAACGGTGGCGCGGGCTTAGTGGGGGTCTGTTGCGCTAGCCGGGACGGTCAAGTTTGTGACTTTCTAAATTTGTTGGGTCATGCAGCTAAAACTAGCTTGCTGATAAAGTGAGGCTCAACCTCAACGCCTGGTCGTTTGTCGAATGCTATCAGTATAGGGATCATGTCGCGGATTGATCTGACTTTTGACGCAACGAGAGGCCTGCGCCCTGTCTGTCACTATTGTTGCGGGCCGGTGCAGGCGCCCAGGCTCGATGTTTCTGTCGAGAAAGGCTTTCGCATCCCGTCTGGTGGCCAGACGGCACTTTACCATCTGACCGTTTGCGTCGACAGCGCGTCACCGGTACCGCCATCTGCCACCGACACGGAGGTAGGTTTCATCAACATGCCAATCGACGCTTGCTCGGCGGCGATTTTTTCGGCCCGTTTGGTCAGTTCGGGTCGGAATTTCTGAACGCCGCGATTAGCCGTAATGCTGCGCTCGGCCAAGGGCGACCCTTTCGCCGGCCCCGCTGCGGCTCTTGCGTCTTCCGAGAAGACCCTGCCGGGCACCCCGTCGCTTGCACCTGTGCCGCTTCCCGCCGGTGGCATGTTGCTGATCACGGGCCTTGGCGCATTGAGTTTCACGCTTAGAAAGAAGGCATAAGGCCTGACACGCACGGACAGGAAAGGGCCGCAGGGACCTAACCCTACAGCCCTTTCTGAAGTCATAAGCGTCGTGGCGTTTTAGCCGTCCTGACGACCATAGGCTGAGCCCCAGCCCCAGGCGCCGGAGCCGAACCCGCGCGCCACGACGCGTTCACGGTAGATGCCCGAGACCACGTCGCCGTCACCCGCCAAAAGCGCCTTAGTCGCACACATTTCGGCGCAGATTGGCAGCTTGCCCTCCGCGATGCGGTTGCGGCCGTATTTGGCGAACTCGGCGGTTGAATGCGTCTCTTCCGGGCCACCGGCGCAAAAGGTGCACTTGTCCATCTTGCCGCGCGACCCAAAATTGCCCGCTTGCGGGAATTGCGGCGCACCGAACGGGCAGGCGTAGAAGCAGTAGCCGCAGCCAATACACAGGTCCTTGGAGTGCAGGACCACCCCTTCCTCATTCTGGTAGAAGCAATCCACCGGGCAGACGGCCATGCAAGGCGCGTCCGAGCAATGCATGCAGGCGACCGAGATCGATCGCTCGCCGGGCGAGCCGTCATTGATGGTCACCACCTTGCGGCGGTTGATCCCCCAGGGCACCTCATGCTCGTTCTTACATGCGGTGACGCAGGCGTTGCATTCGATGCAGCGTTCAGCATCTACGAGAAACTTAGCTCTTGCCATCTCTCATTCCTCCCTAAGCTGCCCAGATTTTGCAGAGAGTGGCTTTCGTCTCCTGCATCTGGGTCACTGAATCGTAGCCATAGGTCTGCGCCGTGTTGGTGCTTTCGCCCAGCACATAGGGGTCGGCCCCGTCGGGATATTTGTCCCGCTGGTCCACACCCTCGAAATGGCCACCAAAGTGGAACGGCATGAAGGCCACGCCTTCGCCGACCCGCTCGGTCACCATGGCCATCACCTTGACCTTGCCGCCTTCGGGCCCTTCGACCCAGACCTGCGCGCCGTCCCGGATGCCAAGGTTGTTGGCGTCGCGGGTATTCACCTCGACGAACATGTCCTGCTGCAGTTCAGCCAGCCACGGGTTGGAGCGCGTCTCGTCGCCCCCACCCTCATATTCGACCAGGCGGCCCGATGTCAGAATGATCGGATACTCTTGCGAGAAATCATTCTTCTGGATCGAGGCATACATGGTCGGCAGCCGGTAGAATTTGCGGTCCTCATAGGTCGGATAATCCGCCACCAGGTCCCTGCGGTTGGTGTAAAGCGGCTCGCGGTGGAGCGGCACCGGATCAGGGAAGGTCCACACAACGGCGCGGGCCTTGGCGTTGCCAAAGGGCGCCATCTCATGCGCGATGGCAACGCGCTGGATGCCGCCTGACAGGTCCGTTTTCCAATTCACCTTGGCGACCTTGTCGTCATAGTCGGAGGGGAAGGGCGACATGCCCGCCTCGCCCACTTCCTTGGTGAAATCGGCAAACCCGTCAACGCTGGCCGCTTTGGCGATAAAGGCGCGCTCCTCCTTTGTCAGCTCTGTATGCCAGCCAAGGTCTTTGAGCATCTGGTAGGTGAATTCAGGGTAGCCGTCCTGAATGTCTGACCCCACGCTTGCCACGCCTTCGGCCAGTAGGTTGTCGCCGTCCCGCTCCACGCCGAAGCGCGCGCGGAAGGTCAGCCCGCCCTCGGAGACACGTTTGGACATGTCATAGAGGTTCGGCGTGCCAGGGTGGTTCATCTCCGGCGTTCCCCAGCAAGGCCATGGCATGCCATAATAGTCCCCGTCGGCCGGGCCACCAACCGCCTGCAACGTGGTGCGGTCAAACGTGTGCTGGTTGGCCATGTGCTTCTTGATGCGCTCAGGGCTTTGGCCCGTATAGCCGACGGTCCACATACCGGCGTTGAATTCGCGGGTGATGCTTTCGACGTTCGGGGTCTCGGCATCTTCCATCTCGATATTGCGGAAGAAGCGGTCGGCCCAGCCAAACTTGTTGGCGAACTTGGCCATGATGACCTCGTCCGGCAGCGACTCAAACAGCGGGTCGACCACCTTGTCGCGCCACTGGATGGAGCGGTTGGACGCCGTCACCGAGCCACGCGTTTCAAACTGGGTACAGGCGGGCAGCAGGTAGACCCCGTCTTCCCGGTCATGCAGCACGGCAGACACGGTGGGATAAGGGTCCACGACAACCAGCATATCCAGCTGCTCCATCGCAGTCTTCATTTCCTTCATCCGGGTCTGAGAGTTCGGGGCATGCCCCCAAAGCACCATGGCCCGCACCCTGTCGGGGTTGTCCATGTTGTCGGGGTCTTCCAGCACCCCGTCAATCCAGCGCGACACCGGAATGCCCGTCAGCTGCTGCAGCGAGGTTTCCTTGCCGTCGGCATCCTTGCCCTTGGCGAACTGGTTGCGCAGCCATTCGGGATCCTCGCCCCAGACCCGCGCCCAGTGCCCCCAAGAGCCCGCCGATAGCCCGTAATAGCCAGGCAGCGTGTGCGACAGGACGCCAAGGTCGGTTGCACCCTGCACGTTGTCATGGCCGCGGAAGATGTTGGTGCCACCGCCGGAGGTACCCATATTGCCAAGCGCCAGCTGCAAAACGCAGTAGGCGCGCGTGTTATTGTTGCCGTTGGTGTGCTGGGTGCCACCCATGCACCAGATCACGGTGCCGGGGCGGTTGTTGGCCATCGTCCGCGCGACGCGCTTCAGCTGGGAGCCGGGTGCGCCGGTGACGCGCTCGACCTCTTCGGGGGTCCATTTCGCGACTTCTTCCTGAATTTGGTCCATGCCCCAGACACGGGTGCGGATGAATTCCTTGTCCTCCCACCCGTTGTCGAAGATGTGCCACAGGATACCCCAGACCAGCGCCACGTCGGTGCCGGGCCGGAAGCGGACATACTCATCCGCATGGGCGGCTGTCCGGGTGAAACGCGGGTCGCAGACGATGACCGGTGCGTTGTTCTGCTCCTTCGCGCGCAGCAGGTGCAGCAGGGACACCGGGTGCGCCTCTGCCGGGTTGCCGCCAATTATAAAGATCGCGCGGGAGTTGTGGATGTCGTTGTAGCTGTTCGTCATGGCGCCGTAGCCCCATGTGTTGGCCACACCCGCAACGGTGGTCGAATGGCAAATCCGGGCCTGGTGATCGACGTTATTGGTGCCCCAGTAGCCGGCGAATTTGCGGAACAGGTAGGCCTGCTCGTTATTGTGCTTGGCCGAGCCCAGCCAATAGACGCTGTCCGGGCCGCTTTCGTCGCGGATTTTCATCATGCCGTCGCCGATCTCGTCGATCGCCTGATCCCAGCTGATGCGCTTCCATTCCCCGCCTTCTTTCTTCATCGGGTATTTCAGGCGGCGTTCGCCATGCGCATGCTCCCGCACGGCGGCCCCTTTGGCGCAATGCGCACCAAGGTTGAACGGGCTGTCCCAGCCGGGTTCCTGCCCCGTCCAGACGCCGTTCGACACCTCTGCCACGACTGTACACCCGACCGAGCAGTGGGTGCAGACCGATTTGACAAGCTCGACCGCACCGTCAGCCGCAGTTTGCGCTGTTGCCGGTGCAACCGCGCCCCCCGTGGCAGAGATCGCTGCAAGCCCGCCAATGGCCAGCCCCGAGCCGCGCAAGAAGGCGCGGCGGTTTACCGATGTTTCAGAAATGTCAGACAGTATGCCGGTCCGCTGGGGGCGTCGCGCTACCCCGTTGGTCTTTTTCCTAAGCATGTTTTCCTCCCTTGCGTGCGTCGGGCCTCCCGCCCTTGCGTGCCTGGTTTCTTTATGTGTTGCGGGCGGTCGGGCGGTTCAGCCGCTGGCCCGTAGATCTTGGGTGACCGCGTCCTAGAACCGGGCGCTGTCGAGATAGGCGCGGGTATGCGCGGTGTCCTGCATCTTCTCGGACGTGGGGTCGACAGGCAGGGCGTCGGCCTTGCCTGTCCCGGTGGCCAACGCCACAGCAGCAACCGGCGCGGTGGTTCCGGCCAGTTTCAGAAAATCGCGGCGGCCCTTATCGGTGGCCCGGCCTTCGGTCTTCTTGGTCATGGGATGTCTCCCTCCCTTTGTTTTGGCGAGCATCCCCGCCGGTAATGCGAGTAGCTAGCCCGCCGTCATTCTGAACGCCTCGCGCTCAATCTCCATAAAGGCGCGCCCGACATTGCCAAGCGATGCGTAAAGCACCGAATTCTTCGCCCCTTCCAAATCGGCGAAGAAATGCCCGGCCCAGGGCGCGATATGTTTGTTGAAAAAGGTCTTCTGGTCATCGACCGTCGCAGGTGCGCTAAAGCGGCCGACGATCATGCCTGCCATCATCTCCATCAGCGAGGCGATGTTGTCCTCCGGCTCATAGACATTTGCGGCCCGCGTCATACCGCGCGCAGCCATGTCGCTGCGCAAGGCGGCAAGGGGCTTTTCGTTCAGGAACCCGGTGAGGTAGTAGCTGGCATAGGGCAGCAATTCGCCCCGGCCAAGGCCGATGAACAGCGCATTGAACTCGGTTTCAACCTTCGCAGGCTTTGTCGCCTTGGCCACCCGTGCGAGCCCCGCGATGGCCTGCCCCAGCTCGCTTTCATCGCCTGAAAGGCCTGTGCATTGATCCAGCAACAGCTGATCCGGCGGGCCGGACAGCATCAGCCCAAGGAAGTTGTAAAGGTCCGCCCGTAAGCGGTCCTCGGAGGAGACGTCGATTTGCGCTGTAGCTGTCACGCGGCCTCCCCTGTTCTGAATTTCATGCGGCGCGGCGTAGGAGGAGCATAATCCGCCCCCTCCTCTTCCTCGTATGCGACGAAGGTCTCATGTGGCGGGGTCGCGGCATCCGGCGCCTCCGCCAGTACCTCTTCGGCCTCTATCTCGGGCATTTCTGGGTCGTCTTCATCCACGGCCGCAGAGGCCGCCGCCTCAGCCTGCCGGGCCATTTCCTCGACATGGCGCAGCATGCCCTTGCCCACCTGATAGGCGGTTTGCAGGTTCTCGACCACATTGGCCTTGTCGGTAAAATCCTCACCGTAATCGACCATCGCGTCGACATTGGCCAGCACAGGGTTGCTGCGCCAAAGAACCCGCAGCGCGCGGCGTCGGATGCGATCAGGCACGGCCTTGCTCATAAAAGCGGAGAAGTCGTCGCCCAGGCCCAAGGTTTCAGGCTCCCGCAGGTCAAGTTCTGCCAAGATCTCGTCATCGGTCTTCTCTTCCAGCGCGGCATGCGCTTGAGCCAGCTCCGCGTGGTCACGGGCGGCGTCCTCTGCCTGCGTCTCGGCGGCAACGCCCGCGCGCCGGCGGGACCAGAAATCAGCCTCACCCGTCAATGCAGTTTCTCCTTCGCGGGCTTGCTGCCCGGCGCGCGGTAGACATCGGCCATCTGCCGGATCCGGGCGTCGCCCACCCCGTCCTCACGCAGATCCACCCGCTTCTTGTCGCGGCGGCGCTTGATGAAAACCTCGTCCTCGTGATGCAGCGCTGCAAAATCACGCACCCAGGCCACCAGGCCTTCGGGCATCGGCACTTTCTCGACCAGCTCCTCGCCGGTATCCGCGTAATCCTGCGCCTCATAGGGGGAGGCCGTGGCCAACACGACGTCCAAAGGCGCGTCGCCTGCCCCGTCGCGCATTACAACGTAGATGGCCGGTGTTTTTGCGGATAATCCTTGCAGATAGGCTTCGGTATCGGTGCGAAACAGCTCTAGCGGGACGGTCGCGGCGTGAAACTCAACCGCGTCGCCCTCTTCACGCAATGTCACCCAAGACGCATCTTTCGCCCCGGGCAGCACCGCAACCACCTTGTGCTGATGGCGCGCCCAACGGGTCACACCGGGCACCCGCCTTACGACGATCCCCAGCGGCATTGAGATGGATTTTTGCGGCTGTTCGGCCACGAATGTCCCCGTTTCCTACCCGTTTCGATGCAAGCCTGCATGACCCAGGGGCAATCTCAAAGCATTTTCTTAACCATGACCGTACACGATTTCGTCTCGCTGCGCTGCGGCAGATGGCAACCCTGTTTGAACGTTGGGTTCTTTCATCAAACCCGCTCCGCCCTTGCAGCCGCAGCATCACGCATCTCTGAACGCGCGTCAGAGTTTCTAGTTTACGACCCGCGCGAATCCCGACTAGCCTGACGCGCATCGGGGCAGTGCATCCATCGGGGAGGGGTAGAGCATGACCAAAAAACTGGTTTTGTGCGATTGTCTGGGCAGCCAGAAGCCTAACGCGACCTCGATATCGCAAGGCAGCGGGCTGCGCTGTTCCAAGGTCTACACAAGCCTCTGCCAGGACCAGTTGGGCGAAGCCGCGAAGGAATTGGCAGACGAGGACACAATTGTCGCCTGCCAGCAGGAACGCGCGGTTTTCGAGGAACTGGCAGCCGAGCTTGAGCTACCCGTTCCCGGCTTTGTCGATCTGCGCGACCGCGCGGGCTGGGGCGAGGGTGACTCGGCGCCAAAGATGGCAGCTCTTGCGGCAGAGGCCGCGCTGACCTTACCGGCTGGCAAATCCATCGACGTGATCTCCGAAGGGACCTGCCTTATCCTTGGCGGGTCGGCGGCGTTAGCAGCCGCGGCTGATCTTAGCGGCACGCTTGCGGTGACGGTTCTGATCGCCGATGCAACCGAGATGCCAGTAGATCGGCGTTTTGACGTCGTGGTGGGGCAATTACGTCAGGGGCGCGGCGCTTTGGGCGGGTTTTCCGTCAGCTTCGACCGCCTGCAAGAGGTCATCCCCGGCGGCCGTGGCGCAGTGCAGCTGACCGCCCCGCAGGACGGCGCGCAGTCGGAATGCGATATCATCGTGGATCTGACCGGTAACCCGCCGCTATTCCCCGCCCATGAGAAGCGCGAAGGATACCTGCGGGCCGACCCCGCCCATCCGCCAAGTGTCGCGCGGGTCCTGATGGAGGCCGCGCAGCTGATCGGGACCTTCGAACAGCCGCTTTATGTCTCGCTCGAACCCTCACTTTGCGCCCATAGCCGCGCTGAAAAGAAGGCCTGCACCAATTGCCTTGATCTGTGCCCCACCGGCGCGATTACGTCAGCCGGGGAGCATGTGGCGATTGATCCGCTGATCTGTGCGGGCTGCGGCGCGTGCTCTGCTGCCTGCCCCTCCGGCGCCATCCGCTACGACGCGCCGCCCGTGGACGCGGTGTTCAGAAGGCTCGCAACATTGGCCAGCACCTTTCGAAGCGCGGGCGGCGCCATGCCGCGGCTTCTTGTGCACGACCTCGCACACGGGCGGGAGATGATCAGCCTTGCCGCCCGCTTCGGGCGCGGCCTGCCGTCCGATGTAGTCCCGTTCGAGCTGGAAGCGCTGGCAAGTTTCGGCCATGCGGAGATGCTGGCAGCTTTGGGCAGCGGGTTCGGCAATGTCGATATCCTGCTTTCACCCAAAAGTGACCGCGCCCCGATTGAGGTTCAAGCCACCCTCGCCCGCGCGATCAGTGGGGCCGACAATGTGGCGCTGATCGACCCGGTTGATCCTGAGGCCTTGTCCGACCTACTTTACGCGGCGTCGCCAATTTCAGGCGAAACAGACCCTGTTCTACCGCTTGGTACGCGCCGGCAGGTCACCCGGCTCGCGGCCAAGGCCCTGCAACCCGACGCGAAGACGCTGCCCCTGCCCGACGGCGCGCCCTACGGGGCTGTGCTTGTGAACACGGATGCCTGTACGCTTTGCCTGTCTTGCGTGTCGCTCTGCCCCTCCGGCGCGCTTGGCGACAGCCCAGACCTGCCTCAACTGCGCTTTCAGGAGGATGCCTGCCTGCAATGCGGCCTTTGCGCCAATATCTGCCCGGAGGCCGCGATCACCTTGCAGCCGCAGCTTAACCTGACGGATACCGCGCTGAACCAGGTGGTGCTGCATGAGGAAGAACCGTTCCCATGCGTCGAATGCGGCGCGCTGTTCGGGGTCAAATCAACGGTCGAGCGGATCACCGAAAAACTGGCTGGAAATCACGCCATGTATGACCGGCCCGAGGCGCTGCGTATGATCCAGATGTGCGACAATTGCCGGGTGCAGGCGCAGTTTCATGCCGATGACAGCCCGTTCAAGGGCGCGGAGCGGCCCAGGACCCGCACGACTGATGACTACCTGTCAAAGCGGCGCGATCACTGAACCTGAATAGGCGCGCCCAGATCTGCGGGCGCGATAGAGCCTACATAGGCGGTAATCGCCTCGATCTCTTCCAGCGTGACCTCTATTGGGGCAATGGGTGAGGGCAGGTGATCGGGAAAAGGGTCCGTCACTTCCGCCACTTGGGTGAAGGCAGGATGCGGGCGCAGCAGGAAGAAGGTCTCGAACCGTTCCTGCCAATCAGGAAAGCTGCGCATCAGCGCAAAGGAGGGGGAGGAGCCGATGGCGTTCATCCGGTTCGTCTCGTTGATCACATGGCAGCGGCCGCATTGCGCGAGGCTCAGCTTTTCGCCCAGCTTGGCGTCGCCCGACAGGCTCGCGACCGTGGCCTGCACCTGCGCCGTCACGTCAGCGCTGAATACGGCCCCTTCGGCTGGACGAAACTGCTCAATGGTGCCCTTGCCCACGTCAGACAGCAACCAATCCAGAAACGCGTCCGTATGCGGCCCGTCTGTCTTGCTGAAATGCCAGACCTCATCGCCGCGGCTGAACACGGGCACGCCATCCGCCCCGAAGCGTGCCTGCGTCGCGCCCTCGGTCACGGTGATCCTGATCCCTGTTTTCAGCGAGAAGCGGGGCAGCAGGTGCTTCAAAATGCCCGTTTGGGTGAGGGCGTCCGGGGCGTGCAGGTCGAAGGATTTTTCCTGCGCGCCGGCAGCGCCTGCAAAAACAGCCAGAATGGCAATCACAGATTTGAGCATTCGCACGCGCCTCCCAAGCGCTAGGTTGCAAGTCAGCCTAGGGTCGCTAGGGTCAATGCGTCAACATCAAGCAATCCGGGGGAGGATCGGGCCATGAGCGACGATTTCAACATGTCGATGCGCAAATTTCTCAAGCAGGTGGGCGTCACCTCGCAACAAGCCATTGAAGAGGCGATGCGGAACACGGCGGATACCGCTGGAAAAAGCTTTGAGGCCAAGATTGTGCTGACCGTGGACGGGCTTGACCTCGAACACACCGTCACCGGCCAGATACAGGGCGACTGATGGCACTGTCCCGTGACGCCGTTCTGGAGGCGTTGAAAACCATCGCCGCACCCGGGGGCGAGAATATCGTGGAGGCCGGGCTTGTCCGCGCGCTGGACGTAACCGACGGGGCTGTGCGCTTTGTGATGGAGGTCTCTGCGCCTGAACCCTACCTGCCGATCAAGGCGGAGGCGGAAGAAAAGCTGGCGGGCCTTGGCGCCGGCCCCGTCTCCATCGTGATGACGGCGCATAGCAAACCCACGCCGCCGCCCGATCTGAAGCCGCGCGCGGCAGCCCCCTCCGGGCCGGAGCCGATACCCGGCGTTGACCGCATCATCGCCGTGGCCTCCGGCAAAGGGGGCGTTGGCAAGTCCACCGTGGCCTCCAACCTCGCCTGTGCGCTGGCGGCAGAAGGGCGGCGCGTGGGGATGCTGGACGCCGATGTGTATGGGCCCTCGCAGCCGCGCATGCTGGGAGTCTCCGGCAGGCCGCAAAGCCCTGACGGCAAGCTGATCCTGCCGATGCGCAATTTCGGGGTCACGATGATGTCCATCGGGCTGATGACGAACGAGGATCAGGCCGTGGTCTGGCGCGGGCCGATGCTGATGGGCGCGTTGCAGCAGATGATGATGCAGGTGCAATGGGGCGCGTTGGACGTGCTGATCGTGGACCTGCCCCCTGGTACCGGCGATGTCCAGATGACGCTTGCGCAAAAAGCGCGGCTTGATGGGGCCATAATAGTGTCTACACCGCAGGATGTGGCGCTTCTGGACGCGCGTAAAGGCATCGACATGTTCAATCAGATGGGCACGCCGATTCTGGGCATGATCGAGAATATGAGCACTCACATATGCTCCAATTGCGGGCATGAAGAGCATGTGTTCGGTCATGGCGGCGTCGTATCAGAGGCAGAGAAACTGGGCGTGCCGTTATTGGCAGAAATCCCGCTGCATCTTGACATCCGAATGGCCGCAGATGGGGGCGCCCCGATTGTCGTCTCCAAACCCGACAGCACGCAGGCAGCGGGGTTCAGAACTGTTGCCAAGGCCCTGATCGACGCCGGCCACGCATGACCGACCTGTGCTTTCCACCTCTGTTCACGGGCCATGCGGTCCCAAGTGGCACCGCCCCCTTTGAAGCCGCGAAGGCGGAAGCGGTGCGGGGATGTGATGCGGGTTTGGTCACCTATGATCTGGGCGCGGACAGCTTGCGCGCGGCCATCGTCTTTGCCCCAGAGGTGCCCTTGGCTGAAGCGATGGCGATGCTGCCGCTCTGCGGTGTCGGCTTTCAGAACGCCCTTGGGGCATTGGCCCCGCCTGAGGTCGCGGTGCATCTGGACTGGGACGGCGGGATCAGGCTGAACGGGGCCGTCTGCGGCGGGTTTGCGGTCGCATCCTCCGACATAGACCCTAATCATATTCCTGACTGGCTTGTCGTGGGCCTCAGCCTGACCTTGTGGCCCCGCAGCGACGATCCCGGCGAGACGCCTGATGAAACTGCGCTTTACGCAGAGGGTTGCGGGGACGTGGACCCGGCGCAGCTGCTGGAAGCATGGGTTCGCCATACGCTGGCCCAGATCAATATCTGGTCCGATGACGGCGTGGCCCCTTTGCACAAGGAATGGTCCGGTATCGCGCATGGCATCGGAGACCCGATTTCGATCGCGGGCCAGACAGGCGATTTCATCGGCGTGGACGAACGGTTCGGCATGCTGCTGCGCGACGCCAACAACACGCATCTCATACCCCTCACCCAATTGCTGGAGCCCGCCTGACATGAAGCTCGCCCGTGCCATCCATTTCGACGAAAGCGATATGAACGTCTACCATGCGCCCGCGCGCACCGGCGAGTGGTGCGTCTCCGGCGGGTTCGAATTCTCCAACTGGTCGGAAGGGGATTTGGCCGGCAAAGCCAAGCAGGCGTTCTCCAACGGCTGGCTTGGGGTGGAGACCTTCGGGCGGGTGACTTTCGTCGCGGTAACCCAAGCAGAGCCGCAGGAATATCAGGCTCTGTTACAGGCCCTTGCGGCGCATTTCGTCGCCGTCTACGGCGCGCCATCGCTCGACGCGGCCCTGCCAGTGGCGGAAGAAGAGCTGCAACAGATGGCCGAACTTTGCGCGGAGCATGACCCCAACACCGTCATCACCGTGGCGCGTGAACTCACAGAGGCCGGGGTGAAGGAAAGCTACCGCGTGATCAAGCAGCAGGAGGCGAGCCTAGATCAGTTCGCGATCCACGGCTCGCTGGATGAGGACCCGAACTAGCACTGACGCGCCTAAGGCATCGGCCCGTTTCTTGCCCGATTCAGAAGGCGACCGATCCAGACAACGAGTACCAGCAGCGTGAAGGCGCCCAGCAAGACAGGTGCGACTTTGGCGTCACTGTCGCAGAATGTCAGGACCAATAGCAGCAGGAACAGCGTCAGATTGATCAGACGGACCGTGCCCACCATCAAGACCCGAAAAGCCAGTTTCTCGGCATTGCCGCTGTAGTAGGAGCGCCAGGTCAGAACCGCCATGGCAGCGAAAAGCCCCATGCCGATAAGGGACAGATAGGCACGCTGTGGACAGGCCACTGTGCAAAGGTCCCGAAAGGCGGTTTCGAAACTGCCAAACAGTTCCGGCAACCGATTCTGATCAAACAGGCCGTGTATGATCTTGGCGAGTTCTGCTGTTTCCGGGCCGTCCACCAGGGGGAGCGGCCAGAACCCGATCCCCGCGAAATTATCCCGGAAATAGATGGCGTCATCTTCAAACTGACCGAACGTGTCCCTTTGTGCCGCCAGCCTCTTGGGCTTTACGGTCGGTTGCACGTTTTTATGGCCACCGGGGGGCAGCACCGGGATGATCGAATGCAGGACATTGCTGCGCTCGTCGCCCTGAAACAGTCCCTGTTCCATACGAAAACGCAGGCCCTTCTTGTTGTCGGACGTCTTGCGTTCCAGGAAAAACAGGATGCGGCTGATCATCTTCAGCGTGTCACGTTCCGTCTCAACTGACTTGGCCGGGATCGGGATGCCGCGATTGTCGCGTGCCTGCTCCTGCACAATAATGGTGCGGGTGATCAGCAGGTCATAGAGCTCGTCAAACAGGCCGGTTTCAAGATCATCGGCAACCCGTGCAAAATCGAAGGCCACGTTTATGTCCAGCCGCTCGCGGTTGGGCAGGGCGGCATGCACCTCCTTGATGATGTTGATCATCTGATCCATCTCGGCCGGGGTCATCTTGTTGGGCTCATAGCCGTGAAAGATCAGGGTCAACCCATCCGGTTGGGGTGTGTCAAATATTGTTGGCAGCGCAGCCGCGAAATCCTTCAGCCGGTAGCTGGGTACTTTGTCAAAGGGGGCCATTTGCACCGATATCTTTGCGATGGCCTGCTCGATGTTGCGGATGCTCCAGTGTTGCCAATTGCGCAGATCAAAGGCCACATCGACCTTCCCGCGATGGCGATGCGCTTCATTGACGAAACTGCGCTTGGCGGCGGTCCATTGATCCTCGTGCTTCAGGATCACGTCACGTTGGCCAGCGGGCGCATCCGGGTCCACGAAGTCAAATTCCAACCCGTAATAGGCAACGCGCCCGGTCAGGCTGAAATCGATCCGGTGCGGCATCGGTTCTGCGGCGTCCGTTTCCTCCAAAGCAGCGGCACTTTCCACGGTCGGAGCTACCGGCGCAAACCAGAATGGGTAAAAGCTATAGACCTCCGTCTGCTTGTTGGTGGCCGGGACGCAGCCGCATTTCTCCTTCGCGAAGCCCTCGGTCAGGCGCGGTGCCGCGGACCTCGGGGCCTCCGTCAGGGCCACGTTAACGATCTTGTTCAGCAGGTAGTCGGATAGGGGGCGGTCGACGGGTTGCAGGTCCGCAGGTGGAACAGTGTCTAAAGCCGCCTGAAACAACCGGAGGGAGGGGTATTGCACGCCCGCAACCTCCTTCATCCGCTCAGTCAGTTTGCCGCCCGTTGCGTCGGCCTTCGCCTCGGCGATATAGGGGATGGCAAGGATCGCGCGTCGCAGTTTGGGCGTCAGGGACCAGCCTCCTTTGGCTGCGGGGACAATCATCTCAAGCTCTTTAGCGACCTTCTGCGCACTCTGCACCTCCGCAATGGGCCGAAGAGTGGAGCGAACCTGCCCTTTAAGAAGCTCGGGCTTGGTCGCTGGCAGGAAGTTCTCCGCCAAGAGCGCTTCGATGAAGCTGCGGTTCTTCAGGCTTTGTTCCAGCGACAGGGCCGTGGCGTCGGTCACCCCCGTGGTGGGCGGCGGCGGCGCATCCGGCTGCGGGATCTCCTCAGACAGGGCCGGAGTGTCATTCAACGGCGCGACTGGTTCGGCTGCAGCGGCCAACAAGTCGGCGGCCTTCTCAATCTCAAGTTCCGCTTCCGCGAGGGTCTGCGCGCTCAGGGCGGTCTGGATTGCAGCAATCAAACGTTCCTCCGACGGGAAGGCCGCGTCGAGGAATTCTTCGATCACCTCCTTGGCGTCTTGCAGCTCAGGCTCCGCGACCAGGTTGGTCGTCTCCTCGGCATTCAGCTCAAAGCTCAACCCTAGGTTCTGGGTGTCCAGCACAACGCTGCGAACGGTCGGCAGGATGCAGTCGTCCAGCGTGCCAGAAAGGGTCTGTTCCAGCTCTGCCCATAGCCTTTCAACCGATCCTAACTCGGCATGTTCTTCGGCAAACGCCATCAGCAGCGGTTCGAGATCGAGGGAGGTTTCGATATTCGCGATGTCCTCCTCGGTCAGCTCGAAATACGTGGTGCTCGTCTCAGCAATATTTAGTGCGCAGGGATTGGGACTAGCCACCTGAGTGACGGAGGGAGAGCGATTGCGGAACCGCTTGATGACATCTCGCACGGAGGCCGGCGACCCGGCCATCCCGATCAGTGTCGGAGCGTTCTGGGCAGCAAGCCAAGGACCGAATTCGGGGTCCGTCAAATTACCAAGCGCGCCGGGGAAGTCCCGCTCTAATGCGCCAAGCGCCTCCAGTGCATCTACGAAATCTGTCGCCCCTCCGGCCATCGGCAGGACGCGGCACAGTTCGATCGGGCTGACCACATCAAAAGAGGAATAAAGCTGCCGCATCACGGCCTGCGCACTGGCACTTTCCGCCGTAGCCGCTACTGCCTGAAGGCAGGAAAACGGTGCCGTCTGATCGCCCAAAACCTTCGCCTTCATAAGCGGTGTCGCTGCAAGGCGGATCGGCAGGGCCTGTTGTTGCGGCGTAAGTGGGTCCGACAGCGTTGCCTTGAAATCAGATGACAACAAATTCTCGCGCCAGCGGCTGCCAGTCCCCGTCACCAAGGCCAGTTCCCCATAAGTTTCGGCCAACTTTAGAGTCGACGCTACGCTGGCTTCCCCGTCGCGGCTGATGAATTGGCACAGCCGATCAAGCCCCGCGAGCGTGTAGGCCCCCATCTGCCCATCATCCAGCAGTGGGTT
The DNA here is from genome assembly GCA_938030665.1 of uncultured Litoreibacter sp. Lineage (GTDB taxonomy): Bacteria > Pseudomonadota > Alphaproteobacteria > Rhodobacterales > Rhodobacteraceae > Litoreibacter. The sequence continues at coordinate 17,318 of CALHHY010000115.1, forward strand.
TGCATCGTTCAACGCTGTACGAAGCCCGAGCTGCACCGGTGCGACCGGTGCCCGCTGGACCGCCGCATTGTCGGGGTCCAGAAGATCCGTGCAATTGGCGAAGGCCATCCCCGGCAGCAGCAGGAAGAAAACGGCCAGCAGCGTGTTACGCAATGCAATCATGACGTTCGTCCTTCCTTTCGCATTTCATTCTGGATCGCCTCCTTGAAATCTGCGGCCGCTAAGACCTCGCTTTCGCGTCGCAGGGCGGTGATCGCTGCATGGCGGACAACGTTGGAGATCGCGCCGCCGGTCAGCTCATGCGCGCGGGCTAGGCCGTTGATATCGACATCCGGCCCCACGGGAAGACCCTGCATAATGCCTTGCCAGATACGCCTGCGCGCAGCTTCATCAGGTCGGGTGAAGCCCAAGGCCATCTGAAACCTGCGAAAAAACGCGTCATCAATGTTGGACCGCAGGTTGGTGGCGAGGATCACCAGACTTTCGCAATCCTCGATGCGTTGCAGAAGGTAGGAAACCTCCTGATTGGCATAGCGGTCATTGGACGAACTCGTCGCAGTCCGTGCGCCGAACAAAGCGTCGGCTTCGTCAAAAAACAGAATCCACTCCCGTTCAGCTGCCATGTCAAAGACAAGGCCCAGGTTCTTCTCCGTCTCGCCGATATATTTGGAGACCACCATCGACAGATCAATGCGGTAGACATCAAGCCCGGTTTGCTTGCCCAAAAGCGTGGCCGTCAGCGTCTTTCCAGTTCCGGGCGGGCCATAAAAAAGCGCCTTGAACCCGCCCCCGAATTGGCGTTCCAGGTTCCAGTCCTTCAGGATCTTGTCTCTGTGGGTCAACCATGAGGTAATGCTGCCAAGCTGATGCAGCAGGGGCGCGGACAGGACGAGGTCAGCCCAGTCAAGCTTGGTCGTCAGCCGCTTGGCCGGAAAACTGGGGGAGAAATCAGGCTTTGGCGCGACGCCATTGCACAATGTGATCACACGATGCATCGCGAGATCAAGAAGGGTGCTCGGCGTGGCATTGTTACCCTCCAGCCCATTCAGTTGAAGCCCAAGGAACCGCCGCAACGGATGATCGGGGTCGAGCAATCGCATCGCCGCGATGCGGGACTGGGTTTGGGTGCCGGCGACAAGAAACAACGCCGTCTCTGTCGTTGGCTGAAAGCCGTACGGCCCTTGATGGCCACCGAATTGGGAGAACACACGATCAATCGCGGAGTTCTTGACGTAAAATGGGTCTAACACTGCCGAATTGACGTGTGGTGCCAAGGCCAACGCTTGAACCAGCCGGGCCTCAACGTCCAGCGCGTATGTTTTGATCGACGCGCCAAGTGCGGTATCGATTCCGTGCATCGGTACGGGTGGCAAAGCGAGCGCATCGGTTTCACCCGCAAAGAAATGCGTCAGGCGCGCCTCGATCACTGCGCCAAGCCATTCCAGCTCTGCCGCGACCGCCGAGGCGTTGAGAGTATGGGCCGCATCAGTCATTGCGGTCCCTCCAGTGAACATGACAGGGTATGCGCATCCATGGCAGCGCAACCGGCGTAATGGGCCAAGGCAATCCGTCCAGTAGCATGTCGAACGGTCCCGGCAGCACGTGCAGATGGGTGCCGGTATCGTCCGCCGTCAGACTGCCGGGACGCACCAAAAACGTTTCGCGCAGCCCGTCGGGCGACGTTTTCCCAAGTCTGCCCCATTGCGCCACGACTGCCGCAAGTAGCCCCTCAATCAGCGCTTCCGTTTCCTCATTCAGCGGCCGCTGCGTAAGTTCGGGCCGCCCCTCAAGCCCTAGCAGGACATAATGCAATGCATCCGGCCGGCCATGTGATCCGGTGAGACCCTGCAGCACGCTGAAAGCATAATCGCGGCGCGTCTCAATGATCTGGCGGTCGGCGTCCAGAATCTCCAATCGCTCAAATAGGAGCCGAAGATGCGGATGGAGCAGCACGAGTCCTGCGTGGTCTGTGATCACATCCTGGGGCCCGGCGGATGAAGAAGGCGTTTTGCTATCCTCACGAGGCTCAACCGTCTGGTCACTTAGCGATGCCGGTGCGGTTGTCCCGATGTCGGTCAGAACCGCATCAACCGCAGCGGCAAGCTCATGTCGAAGCGCCGGCCGGGGACCGCCGACCTGATAGGATAGACGTGTCGAAAGGACGCGCGCCAAATCGATCCGCTCGCTAGTATCTGGCGCAAGCCTTTCAAGACTGGCCGCGACCGAGCCGGCGAGACTCTGTGGAAACGACAAACTCAGAATGCTGAACTCCAGCAGAAAAAAATCCTTTGGGGTCGGTATGTTTGACTTTGGCAAAGGCGGCGTATGGGTGGAGTCGTCGCCGCCCAAATCGCCGTGCTTTGCATCAAAAACGTGCCGGTAGCGTTCTGGAAGCGCCTCCCAGAGCAGTTCGAAATGGCCCCTGTGGATGATAATGTTCGTAGAACCAATAGTGTCTAACAAGCTAGAAAGCACTTCCGCTTGAGCTTGCTGCACGCCGGACGATAACGGATTCTTCTGAAGTCTCTCCACCAAGAGCGTCAAAGCCTTGCGGTGCTTATTTCGCGAGGTCACCTGCGCCCGGGGGTTATCGACGTCCGTCGGAATTGTATTGTTCAGACTTACTACGGAGTTGCCGGAAATCGATGAACGATCTCTCCGTTCCCGCCCAGCTTGCGCCTCGGTCGGTTGGTCAGCTGCGTCCGCTGTTCTTGTGATCACATTCACAGCAACCCCTTGTAACAAGTCTTGCAAAAGAGCTGTTTTTGCGTCTTTGCCCCCCTGCTTATCGTCGACATTGTTGCGAACATATCGGCGCGCGTCTGGGTGAAGTTGTGCAAGCGCAACGGAGATTAATTGATCTTGCGTCGCGTCAGAAAGCGCCTGCAACAGCAGGCCCAGCTGCCCATGATACCGACCTGCAAATGCGCGAAGCTGGTGGAATGTTATTGCCGGATCATCCGTTAGGCATTCCCAGAAAGCCAGGTCACCCTTCTGGACCACATCCGGTGACTGAGATTGCTCGGACCGCCTGCGATTGTCGTTCGGCGTAGCTGAGGCCCGCTTAGACCGGGTTCTCTTTGATTGATTTTTGAGGTTGCTACCTGCGGTCGACCTGCCATCCGACGGTCCTGAAAGATCAGAGAAATCGATGGGCCGTTCGTCAAGAAGTGTACGCATCAAGCGTCTGAGTTTCTCAGGTTGGTCTGCGTAACTTGCGACAAAAGAGGCAAGCGTTGCGCGGAAACGTTCGGCGCCATCCGGAGCCAGCCGGTCGCAAAGCGTCGCGATGTCTTCCGCGGCAGCAGTACAAATAAACGGCTCTAACCCAGCAGAATTTTCGTTCCACAATCTCCGCAAGGTTTCAGCAGAAGCGCTTACAAACTGATCTCTGGTCAACGGTTGAACCGGGTCCAGATGATTGAAGAAGCCAGCAACCCCCACCTGAAGACGCATCACATCGTCCTTATGCTGGCCGACCATGCCAATCATATGATGCGCCGCGTTCGGTAGAAAGATCGCAAGATAATCGGCCAGACGGCCAAATGGCGCCGTTTCCAGTACCCTCATCCGTTGCTTAGCGCTGAGCTTTGCGATGCGAGCAAACTCCTGATGCCAATCCGGCTCGTTGCCTCTAGGGCTATCGCGGCTATAACCAACGTTCGCTGACCCCAGTCTTCGCTCAATATCAGCCCGGTCCGGGCTTCGAATGGTTTTGAAATCACTCGATGCGCGCGAAGTTAAGTTTTCAAAATTGATGGCAGCCCCGTGGAGTAGTGCCCGCAATAGCAGTAACCGCTGATCGGTAGACTGAGGCTCCTCACCCAGAACCTGTTTAAGCTTCTGGCGCAATTCGGCGGCCCCTTGGGGGATCAGGTTGATCAGCAGTTTACGCTGTTCGTTGTCATCAAGTTCCTCGAAATGAGTCTCCAACTGGGTGGGATTGGCTCGCCAAAGCGCTCTTATTGCAGAATGACGATTTGACTGATCGGCCGATTTCTTATCCCGCGGGAAAAGCTCTGCATTATAATCTGAACCAGCCAGAAGCGCGCGCAGGCTCGCATGCGACTTTCCGGGTTGATTGAAAACAGAGAGGATCGTCTGAACGTCGCGGTCCAGCTCAGAAGCGGGGCTTTGAGACGCCAGGAGCGCCCAAATACGATCCCGCCGCTGTTTGGGAATATGCGCCTGAACGGCCTCGTTCAAAGCGACAGAGTTCGTCCGACTAAGCGCTCTTAGACCTGCATGCGATATACCTGTCCGACCGAAGACAGCAAGAAGCGTCTCGATGTCCTGATCCAATTCTGAGGATAGCATGGTTGACCGTACCGGAGCATCGGGCAACGTTTGCGACCCCTCATGGTCAGAGTCTTGTGCCAAGAAATTGGTCAGAAGCGGCAGCACCACAGCCGCCGCAAGCAGCGCTGACTTCTGGTCGATCTCCAGATCGTTCGACACGCCCTCAAAGCTCGCCAGAAGCTCGGACACATGGTTCTGTACGTCCTCAAGCCAGAAACGATGCGCCTCCAGCTGTTGGACCATGAGCGCATCCCCGCCGCTGTCAGGTCCGTCTGCAAACGGTAAAGAGCGCTGGAGAATTGCGATGACACTCGAATGCGGCCCCGGTTCCTCTTGAACAAGATAACTCGGCGATGTGAGTTGGTCTTGCAGACGCGCGATGTCCGCAGCGGACCAGCTTTCATACATCCTCTGACGTCGTGTAGATGTAGAGAATAGGCTGGAATAGAGCCTTTCTTGGTGTTCAGGGTACTGTGCAATATGCGAAGCGATAATCTGTCGCGCCTTTGCGGCGGAGAGCCGCAAAAGATCGGCGGCCGTTGGCGGTGTGAACGGGTCTGACCCGCGTTCGGTGGGTGCCTCTAAATTGTCATCTCCCGGACCCTGACCCGGCCAGATCACATAAGGAGCCAGCGCGTTGCGCAGCTTCTGTGCGAAGACGTAGCGCAGCTCTGCCCAGTCCGGGGGATCGGACCAGTGCCCTAGGTCAATCTCCAATATCTCAACGTCGGCAAGTGCCTGGCGGAGAGGCCCAGCATCCAACACCTGCTCCAACACGGGCAGGACCTCTGCTTTCAAGGCCACCGCAAGGCTATCCAGCGTGGCGAGCGAACTATTCAAAGCTTCGACATGCAAGTCCGTCTGCAGGATGCCGATGCGCGGACGGACGCGTGCCTTTGAGGTCACCGGCGCGCTCATTGTGCCGGCTCCAGCGTTTGTAGAAACGCATGTAATTCGAGTTGACCGTCAGGCGTTGGCTTGATTTCACGCAACTCTTCAAACCGGGCCATGTGAGGGTGATCCAGCCAAAAGACGTCAATCTTCACATGCGCAGGAGCCAGCCGCTGAACCAGCTGCGCGACATAACCGCGGTAGGCATCCAATCGGGTGCGAGCGGTCCAACTTGTGATCAACAATCTTGCGCAATTGGCACGATAAGGCGCGCGGCTTCCAGCGAAGCCAACATCCTCGATCAGGTAACAGCCTTCACTGCGTTCGTGGAGCGCCCGCCAGCTGGCGCGCAGCCGGTGCACTGTCTCAAGGCCATCCGTTTTGTCCAGACCAGCTGCGATCAGAATAGGCTCTAATCCATCGGAATAGTCAAATAATACCTGCCATCCTTTGTTGTCGTCTGGGGCCATAGTGAAGGCAAACGGATCAGCGGCTCGGGCGTATAGGGCCGGTGAAAGCACACCTTCTGACACCCAAGGGGACTGTTCACGCAAGATCGCGTCATCATAGGGGAGGGCCTGATCGTCCAGGGGCACCAACATGTCAAACGGGTTCAGATCGCGCCTGCGTTCGGGATTGGCCACGCGGGCTGGCTGCTGTGGCGCCTCCGCGGCAAGTTGAAAACCACAGGCGGTAAGGGGCGCGGCGGCATTGCCTGGTGTGATCGGCAAATCAGCGAGCAAGCCAAGATAGCCCAAAAACCCGCCGATCGTCCAGCCGCCGGGTCCCACGCCCTTCGCTGCGTTGATCTCGGTCAGGGCATGCAGGATGCGTTGCCGCCAGGCCAGCTCGAACGCGTGCCGCTCGCGGGCGCTGCGGTAATGATGCAGCCCCGTGTGCCGGGTAGCAGGCAGAGTTTCACCATGAAGCGCGATACGGTAGTCCAGCAGCGCGATGCGCTGACGGTAAAGCACAGGATCGTCCAAGGCCGGATCGGTCCGCGCCGCGAATATGGCCGGAAGTTCCGCCAACGCTGTGCGGTGCAAATCCAAATGTGTCTCTAAACTGTTACGAAACGCGGCAAGTGGCACGTCTGAGCGGTCGTGCTGATACCCATGAGCCGGATACAGTCCGGGTAAAAGCGTATCCACATGCGCTGCTTCAAATGACCGATCTTGGCCGCCATAGCGCACTTGCCAATCAGCTTGCGTGACATGGTGATGCGTGGTGCTGATCTGCTCCGCAGTGATACGCATCAGCTCTTCCCGGATGGTCGCCGCGGACAGGTCGACGTTCAGCCCATTCAGCGTGAAATCCAGACCGACCTGACCATCGGTAACCGGGCGGACCGTGGCGTAGAAATTCGGCACCCCGGTGCTGCGACGGTCCAGCGGGTCTAGCTCAAGCTCGGTGATGTTGCGGATACCGGGAATATCGCGCAGCGTTTTGAGATGCGCGTGCAGGTCGGGGGACCGCGTCCGCCGCGCCCCGCTGCGCCGCCAAAGGGCAATGGGATCGTCATACACATCGTCTCGCGTCGCCCCGATGACGGTCGTGCGCGTGTAAGGCAGCCCCCGAAGAATGACGGACACGGCGTGGTAAAGCTCTGCTGCGACCCGCTCCGGCAGGACGGTATCGCTGATCTCGACCTCGCCTTTCAGGATCACGCGCTGCTGTTTGGCAATGACGACACGGCCCAACCCGGTGCAAAGCGGCCGAATGCGGGCAAACCCTTCGCGGACGATGGTTTCAAGCCGCTTCGCCCCGATTTGATCTTCGGCCGGAACCACCACCGCGTCGTATAACCCCGGCTCCCGAGCAGGATCGACCCAGGCACGGGCAACCCCGGGAAGGTCGGATAGATACGCATTGAGGTCCTGCAAGGTCACGGGTGCGCTGCGCAGAACCTTTCGCGGGTTGTATTGAGGATGCTCAACGCCTGCTGCAAATGCCCCGTTCTGATCCGTCAGCAGGTCTCGCACCGGAAAATCAGCCTGATAGGCGGTCTGGCTTAGGGCGAAACACGTCTGCTCCAACAGGGTGACGCCGGGGTCGTGCAGGTTGTAGTCGGTCCATAACTCGCCCGAGGCATGTTGCGCGTGGTCTATCGCCTCCCGGCGCAGCTCGGCAAAGGTGATATGAGGCGGGTTATCCGTCATAGCAGATCCGGATCACGTGGCGGCTGCCCCCGTGACCCGCGCATCGTCTGATCAAACCAGAGCCGCGTAAGTCGGTACTGGATCGTGTGCTTGCCACCGAAATCGGCATTTGTGCAAATCTGCAACCGGAAGTGATGCGGCGCGGGGTCCTTCACCCAACGCAACCGGATGCGATCCGCGTAGCTGCCATACATCGCGGTTTGCGTTCTGATCTGGCGGCGCCTGAATATCCAATTCAACACCCGGTTACGCGGATGGTAGGCGTTCATCGCGATGGCATAGAGCATCGAGTAGCGCCCCTGCCCCTCCTGCCCGCCTGCGCCCGCGACCACCTCAAAGGCCTGACAGCCGGTCATCTCCTTCGTGATGTCCTGCCATTTGCCGTTGGCGTAGACCTCCTTGACCCCGGCGCTTTCAACCCCGATCCGGCCATGCATCCGGGCGACCCCGTTTACGTCAAGCGGCCAGGTCGGCTTGTGAAGCCCGATGCCCACCTGCCCGGCAGCGTCAATGCTAATACCGCGTTCAGGCACCGCATCATTGGCATCTGGCGGTTTGTTAGGGTCTAGTTTATGGGCATTCTTCCCTTTGTCAGGGCGGATATGTAACGCGCCGGGATTGGTATCACCATGCTCGATCACCCATGATGGGGACGGGGTGCCATAATCCTCATAAAGGCTCATCACCTTTAGCGATGACCCGACCGAGCTCAGCTTCAGCCCGTCAATATCGGTTTTGTCGAACCCGTCCTCGACCTGATTCACACTGCTGTCGATCAGGTCACGGTAATGGCTTGCGCTTGGCAGCGCGCCATCGCGAAAGAAGGATTTTAACGTTGTGCGGTCCGTTTTGCTCACGTCAGCTTCCTTCTCCTACGACCAGCATGTCACCAACGGTGAGGCGGCTGATACCTGTCGGGGCCGCGGGCTCTTGTTGCAGGTCAGTCTCAACCGTCAGCACATGGTCGCGAGTGGACAATGGCAACGCCCATGGACGGGTAGCACGCAGAACGGCGCCCGCCCCGCGCGCTGTGTCGGCAAGCCGGTACACCGCCGCATCATCGCCCGCCAGATGCAGCACCGAGAACTCGGACAGGGCGCGGACATATGGCTGGGCCAGGATATGCGCCTGTAACGCCCGGATGTTGAGCGACCAGCCAAACCGTCCGAGCGTTTCATCTGCGGTCCAGACCGATAGATAGGCCGCCAGGTCCTTCTTCAGCTGTTGTGCCATGGCCCCGTTTTCGCGCTCTGGCTCAAAGTCCAGCTTGGCACGCACCTGCAACCGCTCAAAACTTGGGTTAACGACTTCGAGCTGCGCATTGTTAGAGCCTATTTTTGTAACAAACGCTTTGATACGGGACAGCGTGGCGACGTCGAACAAACTTGGCTCAAAACTGCCATTTGTCCCATGTACCAAGGCCCGGCGCGCCACGACAAGCGTCGCATATCCCGGCTGCGGCATCGGCGTTGTTCGCCGCGTATGGGGCAGGCAGTTGGCCATCCAGACCTCTGGGAAGGCTTCCAGCACCAGCCGCTCGATGTCCCACGGCGTGACGGCGCGACCCCGGTGTTTCAACCGCTCGCCAACTCGCGTGACAAAGGCCTGTTCTGTTTCCGGGGGGTGGATTGCGGCGGGGGTCACGATCTCCGAAATGCCTGCAATATCGGGGCGGGCCGGGTTGAAGGTCCAAACCCGGGACGCCGACGCGCCGGGGGCGAAATTGGTGTCGCGAGCGCTGGCCCAGACGCCATTCACCTTGACCCGTTCTAGCTGCGGGAAGTCGTCCAACCGCTGACCTTGGGCGATGGCCGCAATCCAGACCCCGCCGACGGGCATCTCGGGCGAGTGCCGGGCGGCATCCTCGGGCAGGTCAATGGAGACAAGCCCCGATCGCATCAGCCCCGCGGTCGTATCAGAAGAGATCGCGGTTCCCGGCAGACGCTGCCATCCAAGCGGTGACAGATAGTGCCAAGTCACCGGGTTAGATGCGGGCACAACGCGCAAATGCCCGCTTTGCGCCATCTCAAAACACAAGACGGTTGGCCCTGTCACATGCGCGCCCGTAAGCTGGATAAACAACTGCCCGAAACCGAACCGTTCCGGGAACAGGCAAATGGGGCGCAGCATGCGTTGCGGGAAGACCTCGACCTGGCCAAAGGGGCCAACCTGCACGATGCTGTCGCCGGTGCGGGCCGAGTCCGGGGCTGCGACCTCGATCGTGTCAGTGGCCGTATATGAAAGACTAAACCGGCCTATCTTGGGCACAAAGGGCTTGGGCGGCAGCACCCTTTGCCGCAAAGGGTTCAAACGGGGGCGCATCGCGTCAACCAGGGCCAGCGGATAGCGATTTGCATGAAATCCACCAGCCGTGCCGCTGAGCCTCAAACGCACGATACCTGCGCGAATGGTCTGACGGGATGCAAACTCCTTTGCTTTCACCACCCCGTGCGCGGGCTGGGTATGCCCCGTTACCGCGCCGTGGTAGCGCCAGCCTGGCGTCACGACATCGGTGATCGGGTCGCTTTCAAGCATCGCAGCCGGTCCGCCTTTCACGGCCTTCCAACCGTCGCCGCTTAGATAGTCGACACTCAGCTGCGGTTTGGGTGCCTCCACGCCGCGGCCATAACTTTCATAATGCGTGGACAGCCCGCCGGGTTGATCCGGCAGATCCGTCCAGTCGAGTGATATGCCAACATGAGTGACCGATTTACGCGCCATCTCGGGCGCGCCGGCAACAAATGTTGCGCCGTCATCCGGTTGGATGCCGAAAGGCAGGAACGTCTGATCCGTGGCAACAAGTCCGTCATCCGAGAACGCGGCGAGGGTTTTCAGCCCGGCGACCTGCACGCTGATATCAATACTTTCAACCCGGTAGCGTTCGAAAAACGACACCGGGCAGACAACGGCGGACCCGGCCATGCGTAGCGACAGCTTGGGGGCGGCTCCCGGCGCAAGCCCCGCGATAGCGGGCATGCTGTCATCAAGGGCCATGCTGATGCACAGGCCCGCTGGCGCGCCTTGATCGCTGGGGGCGACGTGCAGAATGCCGGGCCGCACCATGCCCTGTGCGGTGCTGATCCGAATATCAAATGCGTCGCCCAAAAGCTTTTGGAAAACATCAACAGGTGCGTTGTCGATTGCGCCATCTGGCAAAGCGGAAAAGGCTCTAAATATGCCCGATTGTTGCACATTCATTGGTGACATGGCGCTATTTGGGTCACGGTTCTGGCCGGTCAGCTCCGTGCGACCTCTGGCAATCTGCGCAAATATATCGCGCCAATACCGACCCTTCGGGAAGTCAATGTTGTGGATGATGCACAAGCCGGCGATCCGCATCAACAACAGGCGCAAGGCTAGGATATTGGGCACCGGGTTGCGCGCCAGAACCTCGTAGATCAACCACAGGCTGGGCCGGACGTTTCGACGCCGGGCGGTGTCGCTGATCTTGAAGGCGAGAAGGTGGATGGCAGATTCAGGTGGGCCCGCACAGAAGGCCGCGATTAACGCCGGATCAGCGCGCAAAGCCAGGACCAACTCCGGCTCAACCGTGCCGCGCTTGGGCCGCTCTTCCCCGTCGCGGTAGGGCGTGGATATGGCGGGCAAGTCCGTGGGAGGGCTGAGATTGATCTGAACGGTGATCTTGCGCTGCCCCTCGGCCAGTTCAAGCGTGGTCGAGTAAATGTCCAACCCCATGTCGATCGCTGCTGGGGCCCCTGCGTTAAACATCTTCCCACTGCCCACATCGCCGCCCTGCGCATATGTCGCCGTGACGCCTGTGATCGCGTTGAATGCCGCGTTGAACGACACGTCAGGGTCGGTCTCATAGCTTAACGTGGCAACGGCCGTCACTTTCGCCGGGTTCAGATGGACCCCCGCATCTGTCGCAAAGCTTTGCACGGTGTTGTCAGGCAGCCGCGCCTCTAATCTGCTACCCGCAGGCAAAAAGCTGGGTTGGGGCCCGGCGGTCAAATCAAGCAGAACGGTTTCGGGCGTCGCAGGGCGGGGCTTCTGGCCAATAATGTCTTCGTAAAAGAACCGCGTGTGACGCGGCACAATCGCGTTGATCCGGTCCTCGATCCGGCCGGAAACCTTAATCTCGGCAAGCAAAAGGCCCAGAACAGGCTCTATTCTTTTCGATTTCAATCGCATCTCGAACGCGGCCCTTGCCTGCGGTTGCAAGGCGGCCACGGCGTTTCGTAACATGCGATGCGCGGTCTCCAGCGCGTGCTTCATTGCGCGGGCCTCAGCGATGCCCCCGCGAGCAGACGCGAGCTGAGGGGCGAGACCGGCAGCCTCGATCCCCTTTAGCAGCGCCGTCGGCCTGTATTGTGCGAGCTCTGCCAGGACACGCTCCAAATCCGCCTCGACATTGAGCTGGTCCAGCTGATCGCGAAACGTATCAAGCGGCCCCGTGCGGATGCGGCCGACCCAGTGATGCAGCTTCTTGGCCAGGTCGGAGAGTAGCCGAACCGCTTTCAGCGGCTCATAATCAAGCGCATTCTCAAAAGAAAATGCAGCGTCGTCGGCCCGAAAGGTCAAGATTTCGGCAAATAGAAATGCGGGTTCCTGATGGAAAAGCCGCTGCCAAGGCCCCTTTTCCGGATGAAGCGCGCCCGCAGATAGCCGATTTCCCGCCGCACAGAACGCCTCCGCCAACCCGTCCATATGGATGCGAAACCTGCCCTCCCCTAATGCAGGAGGCAGGCGGTCGCTGGCGCGGGTGCCGGGTGTTACGTTGATGTCGGTCCAGTCCAATGTCTTACTTTCTAAATTGGGCGTCGGTCATAGCTACTCAGACGCCGCTTCAGGGGCCGGTTCGGGTGGATCGTCTGACAGAAAAACGGCACTGATCGTGCCCAGATCGCTTTCGATGATAAGGATGCCCCCGAAGGATTGGGGCGGGCCGGGTCGGTCCATCGGGGCGAATTGGGAAGCCTCAAAAGAGGCGCGGAGCGGCACGGGTTCGCGGCCCGTTTGGAACGGGTACCGGCGCGCGCCGCTGACGCTTACCTGCACTTCACCTTGCCCGCTGCTGACAAACCTGGCCCCGCAAAGAAACAGCTCCGTCCAGGTCAACTCCGAGAATGTGACGCGGCCATCGGTCGGCAGCTCGAATATCGTGAATGACCCCCTGCCCGAACCGTAACCGGCCTCAAACCGGAAGCGCGCCTGAACCTCTTGCGTCGTCAGCCCCCCTTCGTCGTCGAAGGCGTGCAGCTGCAGCGCTACGGGGCCGGTAAACACCGCCTTGCCAGTGGTAGGAATTTCAGTCGCCGCAGGGCCGGGACCCACAACCAATGGCCCCTGATAATTGACCTTCTTGGTGCGGTAATTGAGGTCATAGACATTTGGCAGCTGATCGGTCGGGCCGAAACCGCTGCGTGCCGTCGCCTCCGACTTACGGGAGCCTTTGAATCCATCATCGTCCAAGGGCCGCAGCCTGCGGATCGCGGTGTCATCAAACTGGATGTTCTTCTTCAGCCCACGCCGGTTGATCCGCCCGTCAATAAAAACAGGGTCGAAGCCAAGTGCTGCAACGGGTTGGCGCAAGTAAGCGCCGGCCAAGCGACGGCCTTCACGCGGTGTGATCACACAGGGCTGGTCCTGAACAAGCCCTACCAACTGCGCCGTTGGGCTTTCCTTCACATCATCCACAACCCCCTCGCAGGACGCAAGGAAGGCGGCGGCGAACAGCGCGCAGATCACGGGCGATATGGAGAGGCGCCAACCCATTCTAATAGGCCGGAACGGGCGTGTCGGAGACCAGAGTGCCCTCCCGCTGATAGAAGGGGAACACCATGTTGGCCCGGTCATTGGTCTGATTCACGGTGTATTCGAGCCGGATCGCCAGACCCCCCTCTAGCCAGTCCTCGGTCTTGACCTCGATATCCAGCAAGGTGATCCGAGGTTCAAAGTACAGCACGGCCTGAGTGATCGCGACCTCAATCGCCGCATCAAGGTCTTCCCCCATGGGATCAAAAACGAGGTCGAACAGGCGGCAGCCGTAATCGGGCTGCATGATCCGCTCCCCCGGCCGGGTGCCCATCAGGATGCGCAGGCTTTCCGCGATGTCTTCTTCTGCCGCCACCATGGCCGCGCGCCCAGTGGCCGGGTCAAGCCGCAGCGGGAAGGCCCATCCGCGCCCCAGAAATGCCGGTTCCACATCATTCATCAATTATCCCCCAATCATCACAGTCGGCGCGCCGAGAATGATCGCACCGCCATGGGACGTCGTGTCGCCCATCCGCGCCGCCGGTTTACCGCCGATCATGACCGTGCCCGAGCCCTTGGCGATGGTCGCAGGCGGCCCGACGCAGGTGCAGTTGTCGCCCTGAACCGCTGCGGGCAGGCCCGCGATCAGCACCGTCGGCACCCCCGGTCCGATGATTGGCCCGCCCACATGCGGGACGATCCCGGTCACCATCGGGCAGCTGTGCATGTCGGTCAGTCTTGCGGCTGGTGGCATTGTCCCTCGCGCCCCTTTTCCATGTCTCACCCTTAGTTGATCATCACGACGCCGCCGGTCACCTTCGCCTCGCCGCCGCCCTCAAGCGCCGCCGACGCACCGCCACTACCTTTGAACGAGGCGCTCGCGTCGCAGGTCACGTTCACCCCGGAAATGGTAGCATCAGAGCCTGCGCCGATATCGACCGTGCTAGCTGCCGTCACCTCGATGCTGCCGGCGCTGTCAATCTTGATGCCGCTGCTACCCATGGTGATCGTGTTGCCGTTGCTGTCAGAGATCTTCACCTCGGCCGCATCGTCATCCATCACCACGCTATGCCCGCCCGGGGTCGAAACGGTGATGATCTTCTTTTCCTCGTCAAAGAGGATTTTCATGTCCTCCCGCGTGACAATTGACTTGATGAAGTTGTCATCTGTCGGGGCATTGGGCTGGGCCGCCGTCGCGCTATGCAGCGAGCCGATGACCACCGGGGCATGCGGATCAGCGTTCAGGAACGCCACCAGCACCTCGTCATCGATCTCAGGCATGAACTGGATCCCGGCGTTGTTGCTGGCATAAGGCTGGGCATAGCGGGCCCATACCGGCGCGCCCTCGGCCGTAATGAGCGGCAGCAACACCTTGATCCGCAACAGCCCATCGGGGTCTTCTGCCAGCTGCTGCACCTTGCCAATATGCAGCCCATGGATGGGCGAGGCGAGGCCTTGGGTGACACCCCCGCCGACGGACGGGCCATCCGCCACAAAAGTTTCCGGCAGGCCCAGAGTTGCTGTCGTCTCCCACTGGCCCTTTTCGGCCTTATGCGTCACGGCGGAGATATAGGCCTTCCCTTCGTACCGCTTACCAAGGTTCTTGAGCTCTAGAACACTATTGGCTTGAGCCTTGTTAGAGCCTTGAAACCGGCAGCGCCCCTGAATGCCAGACAAGACGGACCGTGTCAGGCGGGCATCCGACATGGTCTTCAGCTCCGCCGCGGCCAGCTCCCGCGAGGTGGCGAACGCCAGTTCCCGTTCCACCACGGTCTTGGCCAAATTCGACGGCGTCACATTGCCCCATGTGCTGGAAGGAAGGGCGCCGCCGACCCCCTCGACAGTTTCTTGTGTTTTGGAATCCCAGGCCCGCCCCTTGGCAGTGCTCGCCAGAAACTGCGCGTCGATCCGCGCGTCGAATTCCAGTATGTCGTCGCCCAGAGTGCAGGTCAGAACCGGATCGCCTGATGTGTCAGGGGTGCCGACATGTACCTTGCCTGCGGCAACATAGACAATTTGCCCATTGCGCTCGGCCACACTGCGCAGAAAATCCCAGTCGGTCATATCATGCTGGATCTGGTCTCGCGCGACGTCCTGCGTGGCGGTGACGTCAGTGGTCAAACCGTGGTCGGACAGGATCGCGTTGATAACATCACTGTCTTTTTGCTGCTGAAACAGGGTCGTTTTCTTGACGCGCATCATCGCCACCGCCTTGTCGCGGGCGATGACCTCCAGCACTGGGCCGCGGCTCATCGTGATCCGCATCCGTTTGCCGACAATAACCCCTTCAAAGAACGTCAGCGCGCCCCCGTCACCGTAGCTGCCCGCGATGGTGATTGCTTTGCCTTCTTCGAAAACGCTGCTGTCGGCTTCGGGAAACTCGCCCTCCGCCACGTCGCCTGCTGCAAGGCGCAGCACGGCCTCAGGCATCTGCCCCACCCCTTCCTCAGCATGGGCGGAGATGACCTGATAGAAATCCGGAATGGCCGCGCCATCTGTTTTGACCTGCAGACCGAAGACACCTTCGGCACCTGTTCTGGGGCTATCGGCCATGCGTCACCTCATAGGCGGGAAGCGCAGCAGCGTTCCCGGCGTCAATGAGCGAAAATTGTCGAGGCCGTTCAAAGCCGCAATTTCAAGGTACTTGCCCGCGTCCTTGTAGATGCGGTGGCACAGCATCGGCAACGTGTCCCCGTCGACCACCTGAACGACATGGGTCAGATCAGGCGACTTGCGTTTGGCTTCCAGCGCTTCCTGCGCCTCGGTGCGGGCCTCGATGAAATCCATCTTGATCTTGGCGCGTAAAGCTTCGCCGTTGGGGTGGAATAGAGTATAATCCATGGACATGGAGGTAAGCCGCCCGAAGAAGGCTTTCAGCCCCTTCCCCCACATGATTTTGACGGCTGTTGGCTCATGCTCGTCGCCATCATAATCGTAGACGATCTTGCGCAACTGTTCGATCTGCTTCGCGACGGTCTGCTTCTTCTTGTCAGGCACCACCCCGGTGCCGTCGACAATGATCGAGAAGCTCACTTTCTCCGGCTCGGCCATCGCATATTTCGGCACCGGGGCGGAGCTGCCAATCGGGTTCTCCCCCTGCCCCATCGTGCCGGTGTAGTTTAGCCCGAAATTATGCGAATAGCTTTCCGGGTTAATCACGGCCTCAAAGATGTTGGCCGGGCCTTTCTTGGGCTCTATCTTGCTTTTGCCCATCTTGCAGCGCTGAATGCGGAGCTTGGCCATCGGCTATCGCTCCCCCGCGCGTCGCTGCGCGTCCTCAAGCATATCGCGCATCTCGGAAAGCAGGTCGCGGCGCCATAGCTCCAACTCTTGCCGTGTTACGGAAGGCGCCGCGTCTCGATCCGCAGGCGCGCTGCCGAACGTGCCTTTGACCACCAATGTCCCGATCTCTACCGCCATCAGACTTTCCTTTTGATCGTGTTATACGCAAGCTCGATCGTCTCTACGGCCAGCTCGTTTTTCATCGCGTCAAAGCCGCCAACCTCCCAGCTAACCGGGTAGGCGTTGGTCACGGTCCAGCTGGCCAGGGGGTCCCCCTCCTCATCCAGAAGGGAAACCGTAAGGTCTTTCGGCTCGATCCGCTTGGCTAGGTCCCGTTCCAGCGTTGCCTGACACCACTTCACCAACTCGCTGTTCTTCTTGGTCAGACTGCGCTTCAGCTTCAGGTTCGGGTTCTTCGCCGGTTTGGGTAGCTGGTGGACGAAACGGTTTTCCCCGCCTTCGACCACCGCTTCGGTGTCAAACCCCGCCTTCAGCCCGGACACTTCTTGAAAAGCCGCGTCCGAGATGGACGGGCCGGCCCCGGAAAAAGCGACCGAGAAGTGAAACGCTACGGGAAAAACAGGGTCTGACATGGCTTAACATCACGCGTTTTCGATCACGAAGCCCTCATGGGCGATCTCGATGCTTTCGACCGCGACCTCATTGCCCTCGGCCTTCAGATCAGTGCCCTGCACCTTGACCGGGAAGGCGTTTTGGACCTTCCAGACCATGGTCGGCGCCTGCGCCTCGTCCAGCAGCGAGATCGTCAGCGCCTTACGCTTGATGGTGTTCATCTTCACCTCTTTGAACCAGTCAAACAGCGCGTTGTCCTGAATGAAGACGCCTTTCTTCATTGTGATGTTGGAGTATTTGATCATCCCCGGCATCTTGATCTTGGAGAAGACCGGGTTGTTGCCCGCGCGGTATTCCAGCGGTTCGTTTTCCATGTCGAGGCCGGAGACCTCCTGAAACGCCATTTCCGTGTCGTCCCACTTCACCTGGAAATGGAACTTTGGAAGCGGCCAGATTGCGTTTGTTTGGGCGGAGCCATCATCTGCCATGTGTCTATTCCTTTTCTAAAACTTATGATTTCTGCATTTGCTGCTGGAACGTGATCTCGATGAATTCTGCGGGCCGGGTCACGGCGACCAACACGGTAATCCGCAGGATCCCTTCAAGAATGTCCTCGGGGGTCATCGTCTCCCCCAGACCAACATGGACGGAGAAAGCGTCCGTCGGCACAGCCCCCGCAAGACCGCCCTGCTTCCAGATCCCGGTTAGGAAGTTCTCGATCATAGATCGCATCGTGACCCAGGTATTGGCCGTGTTAGGCTCGAAAACATAGGCTTTGGCGGCCAGTCGGATCGATTCCTCCAGCATGATCATGGTACGGCGCACGCTGATATAGCGCCAATCAAGGGAGTTGCCGTCCAACGTCCGCGCGCCCCAGACCAGCGTGCCCTCGCCCACAAATGGACGGATCGCATTGATCGACTTACCGGTGGTTGAGACGTTTAGGTTCTCTTGCTCGGCATGGTCGATATTGACCGTGGGCGACACGACAGAGTTGACCGACACATTGGCCGGCGCCTTCCAGACCCCGCGTGAATTGTCCACTGCTGTGTAGATCCCGGCCATGGCCGCTGATGGGGACATATTGTTCATGTAGGCCGTGATCGTGTCCATGATGGTGACGTAAAGCGGGGCCACCGCGCGCATCGTTTTGTCGATGGTTTCCACCGTTGGGTCTTCAGGCGCATTGGGGTCTTCGACGCCGTCGAACAGCACTTTGACCTCCTGCGGATCGCCTACCACGTCGCCTTTGGCCAGCGCGTAGAAGACGGAGACAGCGTCGCCCTTGAAGTCATCTTCGGGGTCAAAGGTGATCGTGCTTTTGTCGTCCTGCACTGTCCAGACGCCTACTTTGGGCACGGTTAGGGTCTTTCCTTCGACGGCAGCGATGGCGTTCGCAGCCTCCTCGTCAGCCTTCTTTTTGTCGGCGGCCGTGGCGTCGTCCTTCTCGGCTGCTTCTTTAGCAGCCTTTGCCGTCGGGTTCTTTTCGATCACCTCATCTGCGTCGATCTCATCCGCGCCTTGCAGCACGATCAGCTCGTCCGTCTCCTTCGTCACATCAACAGCGGCCGTCCCGCCGCTGGCGGCAGTCCCTTTCGGCACGACTTTCTGGCCCGTCACCACCTTGATCTTGCGCGCGCCTGTTTCGATGTCGTCGCTATCGGTGACGATAACGCTGAACTCCCCATGGCCGTCGGTGCCGCCATCGGGGTCATGCACAAAGCTGATCGCCCCCGACTTCAGCTCCTCCTGAGTGAACTCCGTTATCGCCTCGTCAGGTTTGTCCGTCTTCACAACCATGCCGGCCATTTTATCGGCCTCCCCCTCAATGTGGAATTTCAGCTTGGCTGCAGAGGTGCTTTCGTCTTTGGCGGAGATATCCGTTTCGGTCACAACAACGGTTTCGCCGGGCACAACGGACAGGGTGAAATCGCCGGTGAGCACCGGGGTGCCAACACGCTCGATCTCCGGCACGATGTTTTCGTCCTGCTCGACCGAGCGGCGCAGCAGGGAGATCAGCTTTTTGCGGCTGTCAAAGTCCACATTCAGAAAGTTGAAATCGCGGTTTGAATAGACCGACGTGTTCAGCCAAGGGTAATACGCCGCGCCGTAATCCAGGCTGCTGGTACCAAGCGCGTCACGGAACCGGGCCACCGGGCGACCGCGCGGGCCATCCTGTTCCAGATAGCCGCCGGGGATATCAAGGATCGCAAAGCGGCTTTTCATCTCCGCCCCACAATGTTTCAGCACCTGCTGCTGCACGCTGATAGCGTCCTGATGGGACAGGCGCGTGACATCGGGGGTGACGATCATCGTGGGCTCCGGCTCTTTCTTCAGCACGGTCAGCGCGTCGGTCATCGGCTTTGCGGTGATGTCATCCTCGAACGTGCCGACTGAGACGACGTAGCACGCCCCGCCGCCGTTCTGGAAAAACAGCCGCATCGCGCCGTAAAGCGCGTAGGCCGGGTTCTTTTGGACCAGCTCGAACTTCTCTTCGCCGCGCGGGCCTTTGGTGGAGAAAACCGCCTGCGGCAGTTCCGGCTTCATTGCTGCCCCCTCGACGCTCAACGGCGACGTCCCCTCCCGAGGGGTGAAGGGTTTCAACTCGAAGACCGGCTCCGGCCCGAAGCCGAAGAAGTTGTGGAATTCCGACATGGAGGTCAGCCGCTTCGGGACGCCCGCCAATGGCAAATTGCCGTTCATCGCCTTTTGCGTATAGCCGATGAAGGCGGGGACGGCGGTCGCCACCTGCACGACGGAATTGGGGAAGGCGTTCTTCTCGACGATATAGACGCCGGGGGTTTTCATGGCCATGATATGGGTCTCCCTGTTATGCTATAGATACGAAGATATCTGCTTGAAATTGCACCGGTTCTCCGGCGGACTGGCTTGAATTGATTGAGTGAGGATGCGGGGCCGGAAGCACGCGGATCAGGGTTTGCGGCCCAAAGGGGCCGGGCTGGCGCAAGGTGAAGCGCTGCATCGGACGGGCCCGCATCGGGATCGGGTCCTTGCTGCGGATGATACGCACCGGCTGCCCCGTTGGCAGCGTGTCCGCTAGCGGCTTTTCAAAGGGCGCGGCCCCATCCGCGGTTACCACCTCCAGTTCTTTTTGGGTGTCGCCGCCCGTCACCTGATATGCCCAGTGCACATCGATACTTTCAAAGCGAACTGTAAGATGGCGAGCGGCCCTGTCGCCGTCGTCAAACGTGATTTCCAATAGCCCGAGCGTTGCCTGGTCCCCGATGTTGCGGGGGCGCTTGGCGGGGTACCCCTCCCCGAAGGTCCAGCTGTCCTGACCGGGTTTCAAACGCTGCACCTGTAGCCCGTCCAACCCAACCCCTTTGGTCAGCCAAGGCACCTGCGCGTCGGGGCCTGAAACAACGACGGTCACCTTGCCAAGACCCGCATCGGCAGGGGCCAGTATCACGACCGCGTCCCCGTCGCGGCGCAACAGCAAGTCCTGCGCGGCGAAGGCACGTGGGTCCACGGGCGCCACCTCCAGCGGAGGGGAGGCATCGCCCCAATAGTCATGGCGCAAGGTCAGACGCAGGCGTTCGACGTAATCGGTCATGACACGGCCTCCGGCTTGACGATCTGGCCGGGCCGGCGAATAAGCGGCTCCACCCGTTGCACCATCTGCCCGTCAATCATGACAGAGCGCATTTTGTACATAACCGACGGCACGTACCGGCCGCCCAGATTCCCCCAAAGCTGGCCAAGCTCTTCTGAGCGGAGGTTCGATATCTCCAGCGCCAGCTGGCTCAGCCCATCGGCCATGTCCGGGGTGTTTTGCGGGGTAAAGACCGGGTTGCTTTGGAAAAACATCATCGCGGCGGAGACCAGCTTGAGCCCTTCGGAGTAGATGTCGGCATCATGGCCGGACGCAAGCATGAGGTAGATATCAAGATGCACCGGCTCCGCCTGAACAACCTGGCGGGAGGTGCCGGATGTCCGGCCCCGCGGCACAGCGTCCTCCGCAATATTGACCAGAAACAGCACCAGCCTGTTGCGGGCCTCAGCCGCGGGCTTGCCTTCCTCATCCAGCAGCGGCGACAAGGCGACAAGGCTGTCGCCCGTGCCGAACTTGGCTTTCAAATGGTCATCAAGCCGGCGCCGGACCAATTCAAGCGCCACATCAATCACAATGAATCTCGTTTCGAATGAGATATTTCATCCTTAAAATCCCCCACCCGGACGCGGCCGGGCTGGCCCAGAATACAGCGGGCAGGTACATCCTATGACATAAGCTCCGTCCCACAATGGTGTTAAACCTCACCTCTCACCCTCCCTACTCTGCCGCCAGGCCGTCGGGCCGTGCCCGCAGCCCAAGCACCAGTTTCAAAACACCCGTCACAGCAAGCCCGGTTGCCAGGAACCAAAGCGACACGTAGCCATAGGTCATCAGCAGGAAGCCGGCGTCATCACTGCGCGCGATCACAGTATTGGCGCGGCCCACGATCTCGTCCGCGCCGATCACGGACGCCGTGGCCGACGCCATGATGATGATCAGGAAATACTGCACCCAGGCGACCCAGAACGTCTCCCCCGCGCCGCTGATCCGCGCGCGATATTGCGTGAAATAAGCCAACGTCTGGTCTGAGGCGAAGCCGATCACCGGGAAGGTCAGCGCAACCGTCGCCTTGAACCACAGCGGCACCTTCAGGATGGTGCCATCCAGCCAGGTGACCTCGTTGGGGATCATGAACGCCATGTAGAAAAGCAGCACAAAGCTGGGCACGTTGCGGCAGATGCTGGTCAGAAACTCCGCACCCGCACGGATCAACCCGCTATAGCCCGCCCGCACGCAGCCCAGCAGGCCGCCGATAAGGGTGCCCAACAGCATCGAGAAGGCCGAAATCATCAGATTGCCCTGATAGCCTTCGGCGAAGTTTGCCGTCTCCTGCCACAAGATCTCTATCCCGGTCATGCGCGCACCACCCATCCGCGCGCGCGGCGCAACAGCCAAAGGACCAGCGTGACCAGCAGGAAGTAGAAGACCAAAAGCCCGTTCATCAGCGTCGTCGCGTCGCCGCCATCAGCCACGGTCAGGTTCACGCTTGAGACGAGCTCCGCCACCGCGATGGTGCTGGCCATACCGGCTGCCTTGACGATATTGACGCAGGCCGCCACCAGCCCGTCAAAACTGCGGGCAACCGCGCCGGGCAGAAGGGCCAAAGCGGCCTCATTTGGGCGGGCGTCGCGTTCCTGCGCCAGTCCATGGGTCAGCATCACCGCGCAGGACGCGCCCGCGTAGAGCGAAAAGATCACACAGGCGATGACGAAACCACCCGGTGCCAGTTCCGGCGAGGCGAGGAACAACCCGCCCAACCCAAAGAACACGATATACAGCTGCAGGATCGGCGGGGTCATCCGCGCCACGGTGACCAGGACCCGTTGCGGCAGAAGCAACACCTGGCCCAGAAGGCCCCATTTCCGCAGCCCGGCCTCCATCAGGGCGAAGACCGTTCCGACAACCAGCGCCCCAATGATGGCGATGCCGCTAAGCGCCAGGGTCAGCCCAAGCCCTTTCAGCAGCCGGTTGCGGTCGTAATCCGCTGTCAGCACACCTAGGTCGATGCCCGTAGACCCTTTCAGATGAGCCGCCCATCCCGTCAGTTCAGCATCATCGCTGCTGCTGTAGGGGTCCATATCGACGCAGATCGCGGCCCGCTCGCCCGTTTCAGGGTCACGCGCACAGACGGGTTGGCCATCTACGTTGCGCGACCAGAGCGCATGCAGATCCTTTATGAAGTCGGTTTGGTCAATCTCCCAATGGGTTTGGCGTTCAAGGATGCGGCCGCTCGCGTGCCACTCCCCCACCATGTCGGAGACGAAGCGCCCGAGGCTGCGACCCCCCTCTCCCTTGGGGACAATGATGGCCCATGGGATTTCGATGATCGGCTTGACCAGCACGTCGAACCGGTCGCTTGGGTTGTCGCGCCGGTAGCGCTCCAGCGCGGTATCATCAAAGGCCCAGCCGTCGCAGCGTTGGTAGTTCAGCGCCAAAAGCGCCTCCCGCCGGCCGGAGAAATATTTGCCGTTGATCCCCCGCAGCTCCTCCAACTCACGGTTGTAATAGGCGCTGCGGTTCAGACATATCGGGACGCCCTCAAGGTCGGGCCAATCCTCCACATCAAGCGAGGTGCGGCCATAGACCACCACGCCGCTGGAATAGTAATTCGGCTGGATCAGGTCGGCCTGCGCGCGGCGTTCGCGGGTGTCCCCGGTTGTCGCAATGACGACGTCGACGCGCTTTTGATTGACCCGGTCGATGCGGTTGCTGGCGCTCACCCCCACCACGTTCAGCCGCACACCCAGCCGGTCGGCGAGGTCTTGGGCAAGATCAATCTCCAACCCCTCGATGCGGCCATCGGCGCGGCGCACGCCCCATGGCTCGTAATCGGTTTTGACGCCTACGGTCAGCTCACCCCGGCTGAGGATGGTAGCCAGATGCCCATCGGGACGCGCGGGCGGCTCAGCGATGAGCGCCGGGTGGACAGGTTTCAGCTGCGCCGTGGCTGCACTGGCCACTAGCATTGCGCAGAGGGTCAAAATCCACCTCATCGCGACACCTCCGCATAGATGCCGTAACCCCAACGGGCTGGGCAAAGCGGGGTCAGCACCGCATCAAGCGCGCGCGCCCACGGTTTGGTCAGCAGCCAGTTTTCCGAAAACACGCTTTCCGCCCCGATTTTGCACAAGGTGAGGCCCGCATCGGAAAGCTCCTGTGTCAGCCGCGCGGGGGTGTAAAGCTGGTAGGCAAAAGCCACCTGCTGCCCGTTCATCTCGCGGGTATAACTGATCCGCCCGGCATCACCGCGGCGTTGTTCAGCCTTGAACCGGCGGGCCGCGTTCGGGACCGAGATCAGCAACCGGCCCGCGCCGGGTTTCAGCGTTCGGGCAATCTGTTCCAACGCACGGTGGCGGGCAGCGGGATCGGTGATATGGGCGAGCACTCCGAAAAGGCACAGCACCACATCGGCCTGCCCTTCGCGCGCGACGTAGCGCTCCAACAAAGCTGGGTCCGGGCCCAGAATGGCAAGCTCCTCCCAATCCTGCGCTTGCGCGGCGAGCAGACCCAGGGCCTCCGCGCTGATGTCGAAACCGGCAGCGCTACCGACATAAGGGCGCAAGGCCAGCAAGTAGCGGCCGGAACCGCAGCCATAGTCCACCAGCCGCGTTTGCGGGGTGACATGGTCAAGGATGCGCCGCCAGACGGTCGGGTTGGGGCCAGGGTAGCGCTGGTCATAATGACCGCTGCTGTAATAGGTCGCATAGGCGTGGCGGATCGCTTCCGCCGGTTGGCCTGCGCCGCTATGATGCCCCATGCCCCCCATCAGTTCGGCGACACCGTGCCGTCGCCCAGATGGCGGGTCACCACGCTGCGCCAGGAGACGTCCCGCATCTGCGCAATCAGGGCGCTGTCGATGGAGCGGCGCACCCCCTCCGAACCGGGGCGGCGCATGATGGCCCAGCCATAGGGTTCATTGCGGTAGACGGTGCGCTGCACGCTGACCGCGTTTTGATGTGGTCCGTTGCGCGCCTCGTAGCTGAGCGCGATCCAGTCGCCCAGCACCGCGTCCACCTGCTTTTGTGCCAGCAGCTTTACCGCGTCAGGCCAGCTGCGGGTCAGCACCACCGCGCCGGCAAGCCCTGTCTCCTCCGACATCTCCGAGGGGCCAGTAATTGGCGTGTTCTCGGCGCAGGCCAGCCAATCCAGCCGCGTCTTCAAAACCGGGCGCAACGGGTCATCCTGCGCCATTCTGCGGCCCAGAGCCTGATATTGTTCAAACAGATATTCCTGCGAGGTGGAGCATTTCAGCGTCGCAATCCGCATCGTCGTGAACTGCGCGGGGCTGACATCTGACCCTTCGCCTACGGAGCCCACGAAAGCGGTCGTCAGGATCCCCAAGATCGTGGCGGACAGGGCGGTGCCGACAATCGCCATGAAGATTTCCAACAGCTTTGCTATCGGGGTGGTGTAGCTGTCGCCCACCCCCTTGAGCCCGATGGTGCGCACCACGGCTTCTAGCAGGTGTTTTATCCCCAGAAAGCCTGCCGGGTCGTCAGACATCAGCAACCGCCGTACCAGATAGGCCATCATCAGATTGAACCCCAGAAACAGCACGATGGCCTGTGCGACCGTGGGCTGGAACAGCGTCTCGACGACCGTGCCGGCGGCATGCTCGAAATCAATCGCGTCCGATTGCGGCAGTGCCAGCGCAATCCCGGAGGACAGGTATTGCTGCGAAAAGTCGTATTCCCGCATCCGGTCCGCCGTGATCGTCAGAGGCGAGATCACGATATCGGCCAACCCTGCCCGCATCGCGGCTTCCTGCGCGTCGATTGTGTCGCAATCCATGAAGGCGATCGACAGTCGCCGCGCCGCGCGGTCGGTCTCGCTCATCTGCCGCAGCTCTTCAGTGGTTGGCGCAGGCTGGGAGGGGTCGAAAAGCGTTTCCGACACCCGTTGCCAGATGTCGATGGCCAGGCCCTTTCGCGCGCCATCCTTGTCCACATAGGTGAAGGGCTTGGCGTCGCGCACGGCAACGGTAAGGTCCGCACGGATATCCGGGCCCTGACACTCTGCCCACGCAGGTGCAGCACATAAAATAGCTAACAAAGACGCCCCAATGGCACGCCTTAAGAGCCGACAGAATCGGTGCAAAACCTAAGTCCCTCAAACAATCAGGCGCCGGAAAACAACTTCGTGAACAACTTATGACGCCCTACTTGACCCTAGGTAAATCTAGCCCAACCAAGCAAGCGAAAAGTTGTCAACGACGCGCGGGGCCCACGATCCGGGGACGGAGATTTTCGTAGCCTCATCGCCAGCACCGCGTTACAAAAGCGCAGATCTCTATTCGAGATCAGGCCGTTGACGGGAGGGGGCATGGAAATACTCGTATCGGTCGTGCTGCCTCTGGGGCTGGCGTTCATCATGTTCAGCCTCGGCGTCGGGCTGACCCCGGCGGATTTCTGGCGGGTGGGCCAGCGCCCTCTGGCCTTTGGAATCGGCGCGGTCAGCCAGGTTTTGCTGCTGCCGGTTGTCGTCTTGGCCCTAACGCTTCTGTTCGGGCTTACGGGCGAGCTGGCGGTTGGCATGATGATCCTCGCGGCCTGCCCCGGCGGGGTTACAAGCAACATCCTGTCCCGCCTTGCCAAGGGTGATGTGGCGCTTTCGGTCTCGCTGACCGCGGTGATCAGCCTGCTCAGCGTGGTTACCGTGCCGCTGATCCTCAGCTTTGCGATGGACCGTTTCATGGGGGCCGGCGCCCCGCCGGTGAATATCACGCGCACGGCCGTCACCATGTTCCTGCTGACGGTGGTTCCAATCCTCGTCGGCCTTGGCCTGCGCGCGGCCTTTCCGCAGAAGATGACTGCCGCGGAGCCAATCCTGGTGCGCCTGGCCACCGCGCTTTTCGTCATCATCATCGTGGCCGCGTTGGCCGCCAACCTTGACCTATTCGTGGCAAACCTTTCCGTGCTCGGCCCCGCGCTTGTCAGCATGGTCGTGATCCTCGTGGCCACTGGCTACGCGGTGCCGCGCCTGTTGGGCCGCAGCCGGACGGAGGCCAAGACGATCTCCGTCGAGACGGGGGTGCAAAACGGCACGCTTGGCATTGCCATCGCCGCGATCATCGTGGGCGACAGCCTGAACGCCTATGCGGTGCCATCCGCGATCTATGGCGTGATCATGTATCTGACAATCCTGCCCGTTTTCTTCATCTACCGGCGGATGGAGTAGTAGGGGCGGCCGGGTGGAACAATCAGACGTCATCATTGTCGGCGCGGGGCTGGCCGGGCTGGTCGCCGCCGCCGAGCTTGCGGATCGCGGCAAGCAGGTCACCATTATTGATCAGGAGCCGGAGGGGTTTCTGGGCGGGCAGGCCTTCTGGTCTCTTGGCGGGCTTTGCCTGATCGACACGCCCGAGCAACGCCGCATGGGCATCCGCGACAGCCGCGACCTCGCCTTGCAGGATTGGATGGGCGCGGCCCAGTTTGACCGACCCGAGGACACGTGGCCCCGCAGATGGGCAGAGGCCTATGTCGATTTCGCCGCCGGCGAGATGCGGCCTTGGCTGCACGGCATGGGGATGCGGTGGTTTCCCATTGTGGGGTGGGCGGAACGGGGCGGCGGCTTCGCCTCTGGCCATGGCAACTCCGTGCCACGGTTCCACCTGACCTGGGGCGTGGGTCCCGGCACGCAAGAGCCGTTCGAGCGGCGCGTCAGGGCGCATGAAGACGCGGGGCGCATTACACTGAAGTTCCGGCATCGCTGCTCCCACATCATCATGGAAAACGGCGCGGCCAAAGGCGTCGGGGGGGAGGTTCTGGCCCCCGACAACGCGCTACGCGGGCAAAAGACCAACCGCGACATAGCGGGCGAATTTGAGCTGCGCGCGCCTTCGGTCCTCGTCACCTCAGGCGGGATTGGCGGCGATTTCGACCTGATCCGCAAGGCGTGGCCGACCGACCGGCTGGGACCCGCGCCTGCCAATATGATCGCGGGCGTCCCGGCCCATGTCGATGGCCGGATGGTGGGTATCAGCCAGCAGGCGGGCGGGCATCTGATCAATAATGACCGGATGTGGCATTACACCGAAGGCGTAAAGAACTGGGACCCGATCTGGCCCAACCACGGCATCCGCATCCTGCCAGGCCCGTCGTCCCTGTGGTTCGACGCGCGGGGCAACCGGTTCAAGCCCCCGGCGCTGCCTGGATTTGACAGCCTTGGCACCTTGAAGGCGATCCTGGACACCGGGTTCGACTATTCATGGTTCATCACCACGCAAAAGATCATCAAGAAGGAGTTCGCACTTTCCGGGTCGGAGCAGAACCCAGATTTCGAGCAGAAATCTTGGAAAGAGGTGTTGAAGCAGCGCATCTTCAACAAGGCCGCCACCCCCGCTGTGGAGGCCTTCAAGGAACATGGCGAGGATTTCGTCACCGCCACCAGCTTACCTGAGCTCGTCGCCAAAATGAACGCGTTGCAGGGCAACGACCTACTGCCGCTGGACCGGATTGAGGCAGAGATCAAAGCCCGCGACGCGCAATGCGACAACCCGTTTACCAAGGACGCACAAATGATGGCGATTCATGCGGCGCGCAAATATCGCGGCGACAGGTTCCAGCGCACGGCCAAGCCGCACCGGATCCTTGACCCCGACAATGGGCCGCTGATCGGCGTGCGGCTGAACATCATCACCAGAAAGACGCTCGGCGGGCTCAAAACCGACCTGAATAGCCAAATGCTAACCGCTGAAGGCCCACCTATCCCCGGCCTGTTTGCCGCAGGCGAGGTCGCGGGGTTCGGCGGCGGGGGCTATCACGGCTATAACGCGCTGGAAGGCACGTTTCTGGGTGGTTGCATCTTCTCAGGCCGGCAGGCCGGGCGGGCGGATACGATCTGACCCCACCCGCCGCGCCATATACTATGCGTCAGACCTTAACGCGCTCAGAGGTGGGATCATAGAACGGCTTTGACGACACCTCAGCCTTGACCCGCGTGCCTGCGACGTCGATCTCGTAATCCGAGGCCAGCACATCGGCCAGCTTCTCGCCGGGGCATTGGATGTAGCCCATCCCCATGGCTGCCCCCTCCGAATGGCCATAGGCGCCCGAGGTCAGGTAGCCAGCAAGCTCCCCATCCCGGAAAACCGGTTCGGCGTGGTAAAGCAGCGGCTCAGAGTCGGTCAGCTTGAATTGCAGCAACCGCATCTGCAGCCCCTCATCCTGCTTTTTCAGGATCGCGTCACGCCCCATGTAGTCAGGCTTATCCTTCTTGACCGCAAAGCCCAGGCCCGCCTCCATCACATGGTCTTCGGACGTGATGTCATGGCCGAAATGGCGGAACCCTTTTTCGATCCGGCAGGTATCCATCATGTGCATGCCGCAAAGTCGCATGCCGAAATCAAATCCCGCCTCCGCCAGCGTTTCAAATACATGGCCACATTGATCAGCGGAGACATAGACCTCCCACCCCAGCTCACCTACATAGGTCACGCGGTGGACGCGGGCGAGGCCCATCCCGATCTCGATCTCTTGCGCCGTGCCGAACGGATTGGTCTCGTTCGAGAAATCCGCGCTGGAAACGGTTTGCAGAAGCTCACGCGAGCGCGGCCCCATAATCGCCAGAACGCCCTCGCCCGCCGTCATATCCATGATCGTGACGTCGAAATCCTTGGCGCGCGCAATGCGCTCCATCCAGGTCTGATCGGCCAGACGCGTGGCCGCCGGGGTCACGACAAGGTAGTCGAACTCCCCCAGACGGGTGACGGTGACATCCGCCTCGATCCCCGCTTTTGAATTCAGGAACTGGGTGTAGACGATCTTGCCATTGGGGACGGAATAGTTGCCACCGCCCACATAGTTCATGAACGCCTCTGCATCGCGCCCCGCCACCCGGATTTTGCCGAAGGAGGACATGTCATACATGCCGACATTCTGCCGGACCGCCATATGTTCTTCCCGCACGTTGTCGAAGAAGTTCTGGCGCTTCCAGCTATACTGGTACTCGGCTTCCTGATTTTCGCGCGCGAACCAGTTGGCGCGGTCCCATCCCGCCAGCTCCCCCATGACCGCGCCGCGTTCCAGCAGGTGGTGGTGGAACGGGGTACGGCGCACGCCACGGGCGGTTTTCTTCTGCAGGTAAGGGAAGTGGTCGGCGTAAAGCAGGCCAAGCGTCTCTTTCGAACGCTCGAACAGGTAGGTCTTGTTGCCCTGAAACGGCTGCATCCTTGAAATATCGACGTCGCCCAGGTCAAACGGCTTCTCGCCTGCATCCATCCATTGCGCCAATGCCTGACCCGCGCCACCGGCGGATTGGATACCAATCGAATTGAAGCCTGCGGCGACCCAGAAATTGTCCAGCTCAGGCGCGAGGCCCAGATGGTAGGCGTCATCGGGCGTAAAGCTTTCAGGCCCGTTGAAGAACGTATGAATGCCCGCCTCCGCCAGCATCGGCATCCGCTCAACAGCGGCTTCAAGGATCGGCTCGAAATGGTCGAAATCCTCGGGCAGCTGGTCGAACTCGAAATCCTTCGGGATATCCAGCGTCCAGGGTTTCGAGACAGGCTCGAACGCGCCCAGCAGCATTTTTCCTGCATCTTCCTTGTAGTAGGCGCATTCATCAGGCACCCGCAGTACCGGCATTTGCGTCAGGCCGGGCACGCTTTCGGTCACAATGTAGAAATGCTCGCAGCTATGCAGGGGCACGTTGACACCCGCCATACGACCCACCCCATGGCCCCACATGCCGCCGCAATTGACCACATGCTCACAGGCGATCTGACCGGTTGCGCCGTCCTTGTCTTCCCAAGTCACGCCAGTGACGCGGCGGCCCTCTTTCTGGATTGCGGTGACCAGATGGCCTTCCTTGACCAGCGCCCCGTTCTGCCGGGCACCTTTTGCCAGCGCCTGCGCGATGTTGGCCGGATCACCCTGACCGTCAAGCGGCAGGTAAACCCCGCCGACCACGCCGTCGATATTGATATGCTCGTAGCGCTTCTTGACCTCGGCGGGCGAAATCGGCTCCGCCTCCACCCCGAAGGAGCGGGCCATGGCGGCCTGGCGGCTGATTTCTTCCTGGCGTTCCTCGGTCAGGGCGACGGTGATCGAGCCGCAACGCTTGAACCCGGTCTCCACCCCCGTTTCGGCCGCCAGATCGCCGTACAGCTCCTGGCTGTATTTCGCGAGCTTCGTCATGTTTTTCGTCGCACGAAGCTGCGCGATCAGGCCTGCCGCGTGCCATGTCGTGCCGGAGGTCAGCTGTTTGCGCTCCAGCAGCACAATGTCCTTCCAGCCCTGCTTGGCCAGATGGTAGGCGACGGAACAACCGATAACGCCGCCGCCGATGATGACGACGCGCGCGGATGTGGGAAGGCTCATGGATACATCTCCGAGAATTTGGCCTTGTGAAGGGCGATCATCTCGTCCTCCGTCGTGCCAGTGTCATAAGGGGGGGTCACCAGAGGCTTCACCTCGGTAACGGAAATCTTGACGATCAGGTTGAACCGGTCGGTCAGCTCGCCCCAGACCTCCTGAAACCGGGGGAGGAGCGCGTCATATTCCCCCGTGCCTTTGCGCACCATCGCCCCGGTCCCGCGCAGCCGCGCGCCCTTGCGGATGAACGCGTCCACGAAATTGACTTCGCATTCCGGGTTGTGGGTCAGGTTGGTGACGGTCTGCGGTGACCTTATTTCGCCAAAGGCAATGGTGCTGTCATCGACCACCAGAAACGTCCCCTTGGGGCTAACCGACGGCCTGCCCCCCGGCGTGATGGTCGCGATATGGCCCAGCCGCCACCGGGTGATCAGCTCTTGTGTTCTGTTCGGGATCATGCCGCGAACCTTTTGCTTAGCTCGGCGATATGGGCAGGCCCCACCTCGCAGCAGCCGCCTACCACCTGCGCGCCATCGGCAATCCATTGGCCCGCGAAATCGGCATAGGCAGAGGGCGTCAGGTCTTCGCGGGCAGACAGCACATCCACGGTTGCGCCAATATGGTCGAATTTGTCAGTGATGCCAGTAAAGCCGTTGGCATAGGCCCCCACCAATGCGCCGCAGCCGGCGATCAGCGGCACCGCCGTGCTGACGGCCTCCGGGCGGGAGCAATTGATCAGCACCGCCTCCGGCTGGAATTCTGCGATTAGTGGCAGCGCGTCGGTCAAGTCCTCCCCGGACCGCAATTTGCTGCCATCCGTGTCCAAGACTGACAGCGCCAGCCAGACCGGCTTGCCCGTCACACCCGCCCCCATCAGCCCGCCCCGCGCCTGATCGACGGAGGCCATGGTTTCAAGAAGGTGCATGTCGACAAATGGCAGCTGGTAGCGGGCAAGCTGCGCATAGATTTCCGCCGCTTCGCTTGCAGGCGGGGCCAGGTCCGGCTGGTAGGAAAATCCAAGCGGCCCCATGGCACCGGCCACAAGCCCGGACCCATGCGCGTCACGGGCGTTGCAAGCAATCTCGCATGCCAGGTCGGACAGCTCCTGCAACCGGTCGAACATGTCGTAGGTTTCCAACCTGTCCGGCAGCACGGCGTAGGTGTCCGTCGTCGCGATTTGCGCGCCGGCGGCAAAGAAATCGTCATGCACGGCCCGCACCAGCTCAGGTGCGTCCAGTAATGCCTGCGTCGACCACAGGCCCGTGGCCTTGCCCGCGCGTCGGATCAGCTCCTGCCCCATGCCGCCATCCAGGATCGTGACCCCGCTCATAGCAGGGCGCTCCCGCCGCGCAGCGGCGCCCCCGAAGGTGACGCGCACCGCGCGGAAGGGAGGGGGGCGGGCCCGCCGCCGAACAAGGGCGCTACGCGGGTCATGCCCGAATACGCGCGTTTTCAGGGTCCCAAAGCGGCGCGTCTTCCTGCACCACGGCAGGGTATTTCTGGCCGTAGATCTCGACATGCAGTTCGGTGCCGGGCTTTGCGGCCTCGGTCTTCACCACGCCCAATGCCACGGATTTGTTGATACGGAAGCCCCAGTCGCCGGAGGTGGTTTCCCCAACGATCTCGTCACCCATCCAGACAGGCGACATGTAAGGCGCGTCGGCCTCGCCTGCCTCCACGATCAGCGTCACGAAGCCCTTCTTCGGGCCTTGTTGCATCTCGTTGGCCAGCGCGGTTTTGCCGGGGAAATCCTGCTCCTTATTCAGACGCAGGAACCGGTCAAGGCCGCCTTCCAGCAGGGTGTAGTCGGTGGAAAGGTCCCCCTTCCACGTGCGGTACCCTTTCTCGATCCGCATGGAATTCAACGCATACATGCCAAATGGCACGGCACCCGCGGCCCGGATAGCGTCATAAACGACGGGACTGTCATCGAAGGAGGTATGGACCTCCCACCCCAGCTCGCCGGCGAAGGAGATGCGGAACAGCTTGGCGGGCTTGCCCGCCACGGTGGCATCCTGAATGGTCAGCCACCCGCTTTCCAGATCCGCGCCCTCGGTGATCCCCGCCAGCATGTCACGCGACTTGGGGCCGGTCAGAAGGTGGGTTGACCAGTCCGTGGTGATGTCGACCAGCTCAAGGGAGCCGTCTTCAGGCAGCCGCGATTGCAGGAACTCGAAATCATGCCATTGCGCGACGGCGGCGGTCATGATCCAGAAATCATCGTCACCCCAGCGGATGATCGTCACCTCCGTCACGATCCGGCCGCGCGAGTCGGTGAAATAGCCCAGGTTCATGCGGCCCGCTTTCGGCAACGCGCCTGCGATCTGCGTGCGCAGCCATTCGGCAGCACCAGCCCCTTTCAGCGTGTAACGGGAGAAGCCCGGCATATCGAGCACACCTGCGGAGTCGGTGCAGGCCTCAACCTCTTCCTTGATCCGCTGCTTCCAGGGACCTTCGCGCATCCAGGTTTGTGTCGCTTCCTCAGACGTATCGTCGCCGTCCTTGGCGAACCAGTTCGCCCGCTCCCAGCCGTTATACGCGCCCATTTGCGCGCCAGAGGCCAGCAGCGTTGCGTGGTTGGGCGACAGCTTCTTGTCGCGCCCTGCTGGCCATTCGTGATGTGGGAAATGCATGGCGTATTCGTGGCCATAGGTCTCCAGCGCCTTGGCATGGCAATAATCGTGGTCGGCGTAATCGGTGTAACGGCGCGGGTCGACGGACCACATGTCCATCTCCGTCTCGCCATGCATGATCCATTCGGACAGCACCTTGCCAGCACCACCGCCCTGCGCGATGCCGAAGGTAAAGGAATGGCCTTCAAAAGCGTTTTTGACACCGGGCATCGGGCCGATCATCGGCAGACCGTCGGGCGCATAGGGGATCGGGCCGTTGATGTTGCGCTCCACCCCGCCTTCACCCAGCAGCGGCAGACGCGCCATCGCGTCCTCGATATAGAATTCAAGCCGGTCCAGATCGTCAGGATATAGCTGGAAGGAGAAATCTTCCGGCATCTGGTCGTCAGGCGTGACCCAATGCGCCTTGCAGTTGCGCTCATATGGCCCGAGGTTCAGCCCGTATTTGTCCTGCCGCAGGTAATAGCTGATATCGGGGTCGCGGATCATGGGCATTTTGTGACCCTGCTCCTTCGTCCAGTCCTCAAGCTCGGACAGCTGACCGGTCAGGAAATACTGGTGCGACATGACCACCATCGGTACGGTGCGCCCGCCGAACGGCTTGAACATCTCGCCCAAGCGCTGCGCGTAGTAACCCGCGCAATTGACGACCTTCTCGCAGCGGATATAGCCCTTGTCGGTCTTCACGATCCACTCGTCACCGTCCCGCTCAATGCCCGTGACCGGGCAGAAACGCTCGATCCGGCCCCCTGCGTCGCGCGCACCTTTTGCCAGTGCCTGGGTCAGCTGCGCCGGGTCAATGTCACCATCCAGCGGGTCCCACAAGCCGCCTGCCAGATCATGGGTTTCCATGAACGGGTTATGGCCGCGCAGCTCTTCGGGGGTGCAGATATCCATTTGCAGACCCTGGTACCGCGCCTGGGAGGCGATCTTTTCGAACTCCTGCATCCGCTCTTTCGTATGCGCCAGCCGGATCGCGCCGGTGACGTGGTAGTTCATCGGATAGTCCACGTCGTCGGCCAGCGTGCGGTACATCTCCAGGCCGAAGCGCTGCATGTTCATCACCGCCCAGTTCGGCGCGAAGTTGGGGCAGTTGCCCGCCGCGTGCCATGTCGATCCGGCGGTCAGCTCGTTCTTCTCCAGCAGCACGGTGTCGGTCCAGCCCGCCTTGGCCAGGTGATACAGCGTCGAGGTGCCGACGACGCCGCCGCCGATGATGACCACGCGGGCCGTCG
Organism: uncultured Litoreibacter sp.; assembly: GCA_938030665.1. Lineage (GTDB taxonomy): Bacteria > Pseudomonadota > Alphaproteobacteria > Rhodobacterales > Rhodobacteraceae > Litoreibacter. The sequence goes on from CALHHY010000115.1 coordinate 51,992, forward strand.
TTGGAAAATCTGACATGGAAGTCTCCCTATTGCTCATGTTGCGGAAGGTTATCCGCGATGTCGTAATAGTCGCCTTTATCAGCGACGAAGATGTGTTTTTCGGTGTGAAGGCCCGTCGGCCCGTCCAATGTCCCTGTGCCAATAGAGACCGCGCCGGCGTCCCCGTCGTGCATCCAAAAAAGCGACGATCCGCAACGGTGGCAAAAGCCGCGCTTGGCATCCGTGGAGGAGGCGAACCACGACAGCGTTTCATCTGATGTCAGCGCGAATTGATCGGCCCCAACTTGAGTCGCAGACCAATAATGGCCGGAGGTTTTGCGACATTGGCCGCAGTGGCACGCCACCGATGGGCGCAATTCGCCCTTCAATTCGTAACGAACACCCCCACACAGACATTGACCTGTTTTCATGCCGTTCTTCCCGGTGATTGGCTTGCCCCAAGCACGACACCACAGATCAACACCGCCGCGCCTATAAGTTTGCCCCAGAAAAACGCCTCCGGCACTGTGGCCAGCAGCGCGGTGACGCCCGCGGCAGACAGCAGCAGGAATAGCGTGGCCTGCGTCAGGATGGCCAGCACCCCCCAAAGGCTGCGTTTGAATCCGTGGGTCAGCCCGTTGGTCACGCAATTTACCGCGTTCGGCCCCGGCGTCGTCACGAAGACGACCCAGAACAGCGCGAATATGATCCAACCCTCGACGCTCATTGCTAATAGACCGGCGGGGCTATGACCCAGATCACCTGCGCGGGATCGGGATAGGGGTTGGCCCAGCTATACTGCTCCCCCCTTATGCGGAAGCTGTCGCCGGCGTTCAACGTATGCGACGTGCCGTCAATGCTGACATCCAGCCTGCCGGAGATGATATAGCCCACCTCCTGGGTCGGACGGGAGTTCGGCTCCGACAGTGACGCGCCGGGCTCGAAGGTGGAGTGGACAACCTCAAAATCATCGGTCAGGTCGGGCGATAGAAGCTCTTCGACCAGCCCTGCCTCGCGCGACCCGATGGGACGGCGCGCACCCGCGCGTACGATGAAGCCCTGCTCATGCGCGGGCACCGCGTCCTGTCGAAACAGGCTGGAGACAGATACATCCAGCAGCCGCGCCATCTGGCGCAGATCGGTAACACCGGGTTCGGATTTGTCCCTTTCGACCTGGCTGAGCCACCCGACGGAGCGGCCAAGCGCGTCCGACATCTCCACCAGCGTCAACCCGCGCGCTTTGCGCAGCGCCCGCAGGTCGGCCCCCAGCGTCTGGGTCTGAGATGGGTTGTCGAACTTCATGCCCTCTAGCCGCGCCTCGTGAAATTTTGTCCCGTTTTTTCACGTAACGTCAGAAGGCTGAGTCGGGCAAGTATTTTGTATGCCACGGCATGTTTTACGTGAGCGTTTTTTCGAAATAGACGCGGTCAAACCCGTTCTCGACCCGCCTGCCGGTCTCAATATATCCGAGCTTGGGATAAAGCCTTAGGTTTTGGGTCATCTTCGCATTGGTGTAGAGAGAGACGGACTTGGCACCGTGATCTCGGGCCACATCCTCGCAATGCGAAATCAGCGCGCGGCCCACCCCTTTTCCCCGCGCTGTATCGACTACCGCCACGTTTTCCAGAAACAATTCGGGGGCCATCAGATAGAATACGATAAAACCCGAAAACGCGCCGTCAGCGCCATGGGCCACGTGGACATGACCTTGTGCTATCTGGGCCCGAAAATCCGCCACCATCGGTGCCGGTTCACGCCCGATGGCCGCAATGTAGGGGCTATAGGCCTGCCGAGCACAGGTGTTTACCTCAGGCAGGTCGTCGGGCGTGGCGCGTCGGATCAACATTTAGCGGCGCGCATGTTACAGCGCCTTACGGAAAATGACCTTGTCATCACCCGCCGCCCAGAAATCGCGGATGCGTGCCTCTTCCTCGTAGCCATTCTTGGCGTAGAAAGCGCGGATCCGCGCAAAGTCGTCGGTGCCAGAGGTATCCACGATCAAGACGCGATAGCCGTCCTTTCGCAATCTGTCCTCGGTCGCCGCAACCAACGCAGCGCCGAACTGCCGGCCCTGAACATCAGGATGAACGGCCAAGGCACGCATGTTGCAGGTCCCATCCGTCAATTCCTCAGGCGTGGTGAAGCAGAAGCCTATGGCCGCGCCCTCATGATGGCAGGTCAACCACATGGCCTCCGCCTCACCTGCCAAAGCAGGCGCGAGCATGTCGGGCAGCATCTCGGCGGGGAAAAGCTGCGTGGCTTCTAATACATTCTGCAGGGCGGAAACGTCCTCGGATGCAGTGGCCTTGATCAGTGGTTTCATGTCATCTTCATCTCATTGGCGCTGATGCGGTTTGGACAGTAGGCAGGTCGACCGACCAAACTACCTGGCAAAGCAATCGGCTAGAATGCCCTCCAACGCGGATGCATCTTCATGGGTGAACGCGTCGGGCTGGTCGCTGTCTATGTCCAGCACAGCGATGATATCACCGGCGGCGTTGCGCACCGGCAGCACCAGTTCCGACCGGGTTGACGACGCGCAGGCGATATGGCCCGGGAAAGCGTCTACATCCGGGACAAGCTGGGTTTCCCCTGTGCGGGCGGCAGCCCCGCAAACCCCGCGAGAAAAGGGGATCACCAGGCAGCCGTGCCCGCCCTGATAGGGGCCGATTTTTAGAAGCTCCGACGCCGTCACGCGGTAGAACCCGGTCCAGTCGAAACGGTCATCGGCGTGATGCAATTCGCACACGATGGTGGCCATCAAGGCGACCGCGTCATCCTCCCCCTCCGTCAAGCTGGCAATGCTGCGCGACAGCGCTGCGTAATCGGCCCTCATCCGCGTTCAATCGCGATGGCCGTGCCTTCGCCGCCGCCGATGCAGATGGCCGCCACCCCGCGCTTCAGCCCGCGCTTTTCAAGCGCATTGAGCAAGGTCACCATGATCCGCGCACCTGACGCCCCGATAGGATGACCCAGGGCGCATGCCCCGCCATTGACGTTCACTATGTCATGGCTCAGCCCCATCTCGTGCATGAAGGCCATCGGCACGACCGCGAAAGCCTCGTTGACCTCCCATAGATCAACATCCTCTTTAGACCAGCCGATGCGCTCCAGCAGCTTTTGCGCGGCGGGCACCGGGGCCGTGGTAAAAAGGCTGGGTGCCTGCGCGTGACTGGCGTGGCCCACGATCCGAGCGCGGATATTGAGCCCTTGCCCATGTGCAGCATCTTCGGACGCCAGCACCAGCGCCGCCGCCCCGTCGGAGATGGAGGAGGAGTTCGCCGCCGTCACCGTGCCGCCGTCGCGGAAGGCTGGCTTGAGCTGCGGGATCTTTTCGGGGCGCGCCTTGCCCGGTTGCTCATCCGACGCGATCTCGCTGTCGCCGCGACGCGACGGCACGGTGACCGGCGCAATCTCACCCTCAAAGGCGCCGCTTTCCTGCGCCTCCAATGCGCGGTGGAGCGAGGCCAGCGCATAGCCGTCCTGCGCCTCCCGCGTGAATTGGAACGCCTCGGCGCAATCCTCGGCGAATGTCCCCATCAGCCGACCCTTGTCATAAGCATCTTCAAGCCCGTCCAGGAACATCGAATCCTGCACATTCTGATGGCCGATCCGTGCACCACCCCGCATTTTGGGCAGCAGGTAGGGGGCATTTGTCATGCTCTCCATCCCTCCGGCAACCATCGTTTCGGCATAGCCCAAGGCGATCTGGTCAAAGCCCATCATCGCCGCCTTCATGCCTGAGCCGCACATCTTGTTAAGCGTGGTTGCGGGCACGTCTTCGCCCAGGCCTGCTGCAAAACCGGCCTGACGCGCCGGGGCCTGGCCCTGGCCTGCGGGCAGCACGCAGCCCATCAGCACCTCGTCCACGCTGGCAGCGCCCGCGTCCGCCAGTGCGGCCTTGATGGCCACCCCGCCAAGCTGAGCTGCGTTCATGGGCTGGAAATCACCCTGAAACCCGGCCATTGCCGTGCGTGCCGCCCCAGAAATCACGACTGTCTTCACAATAGCTCTCCATAAATCGAAAATTTGCGCCATAGATACCGAATGGTAACGAATGGTGTCTAGTGCGGTCGGGACCCAGCACTGGAGCAGCCCATGAACCTGACCGGCCTCACCCAAAACGGCGTTCTTATCCTGACCCCGGATTCGGAGCGTATCGACGCCGCTGGCGCGATCTACCTTAAGGATCAGTTCCGCGACCTGACAACTGACACGGACTGTCGGGTGGTGATGGATTTATCCAACGTCACCTTCATGGATAGCAGCGGTCTGGGGGCAATGGTGTCGGCGTTGAAGCTGCTTCAGGGGCGCAAGCTTGAGCTGTCAGGCCTGACGCCGGTTGTGGCAAAGGTGCTGAAACTCACCCGAATGGATCAGGTGTTTGTTGTTCACCCGGACCTAAATGCAGCCTTGGCTTATGACGGCGCCAATGCAGCATGATCCGCATCCAAATGTGGAATTCAATGCGCTTGATCCGGCAAGCGACTGGCAGACATTCACTGGCGAAACAGGAAGCAACGGCATTCGGGACGTCATGCTGGTGGTATCAAGACAATTGGCGGAAGCTATCCTGATCCCCGAAGGGCTGCGCGAAAACGCGGAGGTTGTGATCGCCGAAGTGCTCAACAACATCGCGGAACATAGCTACAAGGGGGAGGCTGGCGGAAAGCTGCAGCTGCGCCTTGGCCTGCACGCGACCTGGATAGACGTAGAGACACAAGATTTCGGGGTCCCGATGCCGGGGCTCGATATCCCCGCGAAGCGGCAACCGAACCCTGACGCACCCGCTGCCGCACTGCAAGAAGGCGGATTTGGCTGGTACCTTATTCATACGCTGGCCCCGAAGCCGCACTACATCCGCCGGGGCAAAACAAACATCCTGCGTTTCAGGGTGACGGAAAGCGCCCTGAACTAACGCCCGTAAGCCAGCCAGTTTCGCCAGCGGAGCGCAGGTCCAGGCGGATTGCCCGATTGTTTCCAGAGGCCCGACAGTGCAGATCATTGTTCTTCGGATTTAGCGATTTGCCCCACGCTCGCCGCAATTCTTGCGCATCTCGGTCGGAATTGAAGGCGATCTAGGTCGGGTAGCTGCATAGCTTCCCTCGGCGCCGCGTTTATCAGCCCCCACCCAGATGCGTGGCGTCGAGGAACCTTCCCCCTCCCAGAATCGTCGACTTACCCATCACACCCACGCAATGCTATTTTGCGATTGGCCCCGGATGGTGCTTCAGGGCGCGTATCGAAACTGTGTCCTAGACATTCGACACAGCAATCCTATCCTGCTGCCTCAACACCATCCGTGCAGAGAGGCTTGCATGCGCGACTTCCACCTTCCCGGCCGCTCCACGGTTATTGCTGCAAACGGGCTTTGCGCCACCTCCCACCCACTGGCCGCGAAAGTCGCTGTGCAAATGATGGAGGCTGGCGGCAACGCCGTCGACGCCGCAATCTCCGCCGCGCTGCTTTTGGGCATATGCGAGCCGCAGATGACAGGCATTGGGGGCGATTGCTTTGTGCTCGTCAAGCCTGCCAGCAGCGACGATGTCGTCGCATTGAACGGATCCGGGCGCGCACCCAAAGGGCTGGATGCCGCTGATCTGCGCGCGGCTGGGCAGTCCATCATGGACCCGTCTAGCGCGGCGTCGGTGACGGTGCCGGGCGCGATGGACGCATTTTGCAGACTTTCCAAGGATTACGGCAGCCTTGGCCTCAAAGCCATCTTCGCACCCGCGATCCATTATGCCGAAGCCGGGGTGCCGGTCGCGCCGCGCACCACCTTTGATTGGAAAGTCGCGAAAGATGTCCCCCAAGGTGCAGCCGCGGGTTTCTATCTGTTGGACGGAAGAGCACCCAGCGCGGGGCAGATGTTTCGCGCCCCTCAACAGGCCGAGGTCTTGCGCCGCGTGGCCCAGGACGGGCGCGATGCGTTCTACGAGGGCGAGATCGCCGAGGACATGGTCACCTCGCTTCAAAACGCGGGCGGCGCCCACACCCTAGAAGATTTCGCGAGCACGCGCTGCGACTACACGACCCCTATCTCAGGCACCTATAAGGACATCGAGCTGGTCGAGCATCCGCCCAATGGGCAAGGCGCGACAGCGCTGTTGATGAACAATATCCTGGCGCAGTTCGACATTGCCGCACTCGACCCGTTCGGCAGCGCGCGCGCGCATATCGAGGCTGAGACCGCAAAGCTGGCATATGACGCGCGCAACCGCTTCCTGGCCGATCCCGACCACATGGCCCGGCTCGACCATATGCTGGCGATGGAAACGGCCAAAAAACTGGCGGCGTTGATTGACACAAAAAAAGCGATGGCCGCGCCGGCGCCCTTGACCGAGAATATCCACCGCGAAACCGTCTATCTGACCGTTGTGGATCGCAACCGGATGGCCGTGTCGCTGATTTATTCGATCTTCCACAGCTTCGGGTCTGGGATCGCGTCAGACAAGTTTGGCATTCTGTTCCAGAACCGCGGCGCCGGCTTCAGCCTTGAGGACGGCCACCCCAACGAGGCGAAAGGTGGCAAACGCCCGATGCACACGATCATCCCCGGCATGCTCAAAAAAGCAGGCAAGGTGGTGATGCCCTTCGGCGTGATGGGCGGTGCATATCAGCCCAACGGGCATGCTCGGTTCATCTCCAACATCGCCGATTTCGGCATGGACCCGCAGGCCGCGATTGACGCCCCACGCAGCTTCTCAGACGATGGCGACATGAAGGTCGAGCGCGGCTACAGTGACGCCGTTCGGCAGGAGCTGTCGGATATGGGCCATAATGTCAGCATCCCCGATACCGCAATCGGAGGGGCACAGGCCATCATGATTGATGATGAGAACGGTGTGCTGCATGGCGCATCAGATCCACGCAAAGATGGCTGTGCGCTAGGCTATTAGACCGGCGCGGTCGAGGACACGCTAGTTGAAATCGAATTGCAGCGGGTATTTGCCCTGCCCGTCGAAAGAACCAAACATCGCGTTCAGGTCAGGGTGCTCGACAGGTTTACCGGTGGTGTCTTCCAGCAGGTTCTGCTCTGACACGTAGGCCACGTAATAGCTTTCATCATTTTCGGCCAGCAGATGATAGAACGGCTGATCACGCCGGGGGCGAGACGCCTCCGGAATGTTGTCATACCATTCTTCGCTATTGTTGAATTCAGGGTCGACGTCAAAAATGACACCGCGAAACGGATGTTTCTTGTGCCGAACAACCTGGCCAAGTGTATATTTTGCGCACTGTCTAAGCATAACAATTGATGACCCCCGATGCTTTAGTTAGACCCCGCTTTGTGGGTTTGTCCACATTTCCAAGCGAAAAAACAACGAAACAGTCTGTGAACCTTATCCTGACAGTCTTTGAAGTCGTAGCGCCGGTGTTCCTGCTGGCGAGCATCGGCTTTGCCTGGGTGAAGCTTGGTTTCGACTACCGAATCGAGTTTGTAACCCGGTTGGCCATGACCCTGTCGGTGCCCTGCCTGATATTCGCGGCCCTCATGCAGACCGAGATCGCGCCCGAGGCGCTTGGCACCGTGTTTCTGGCGACGGTCGTGACATACGCGCTGATCACCGTGGGCTGTTACTTGCTGGTCAAGGCCGGGCGGCTGAACGTGCGCACCTATCTGGCACCGCTGATCATGGGTAACACGGGCAATCTGGGATTACCCTTGGCGCTTTTTGCGTTCGGGGATGAGGGGTTGGGTTACGCCGTCGTCATCTTTGCAATGATGGGAATTTATTCCTTTACCTACGGGGTCTGGCTGGTCTCGGGCGGCGGCGACCTGCGCAAAGTGGTGGAGGAACCCTTGGTCGGGGCCACGCTTCTGGGCGCGCTGTTTCTGTGGCAGGGCTGGCAAACGCCGCGTTTCCTGACCAACACGATTGAGCTTGTGGGCCAAATGGCGATCCCGTTGATGCTGATCACGCTTGGCGTCGCGGTGGCGCGGCTGCAACCGGGCGCCGTCAGCCGGGCGATCTGGCTGTCGGCGCTAAAAGCCGCGCTATGCGTCGCCGTCGCATGGTCTGCCGGCACCTATTTTGCGCTCGCGCCCGTGCCCTTGGCCGTCCTGATCCTGCAGGCTGCGACCCCGGTGGCTGTGACCTCCTACCTGCTGGCGGCGAAATACGAGGCGGATGCCGACCCGGTGGCGGGGCTTGTCGTGGTTTCCACCCTGATGTCGGTTGGCTTTATCCCGCTGATCCTCGTCTTTTTGATTTAGCGCCAGCGTTGCGCGCTTTGCACAGGAGCGAATTTCGGGTAACATTGCCCCAATAAGCCGGACAACCGGCACCGCAAAACATGAGCAGGCAGATGATCACCCCTTTCCGCGCTATGGCGCTTTTATTGCTTTTGGCAGCCTGCGGGTCGAACACCGGATCCGCCCCCCGCAACCTGGATAATGCGTGCCTGATCGTGGCGCAGAACCCGAACTGGCTGCGCGAAATGAAACGGACGGAGCGGAAATGGGGCGTGCCTGTCGCCGTGCAGATGGCCACGATCTACCAGGAAAGCAAATTCGTGCATAACGCGCGCCCGCCACATCGCTACGCGCTTGGGGTGATCCCCAAAGGGCGCCAGTCATCCGCCCTAGGTTTCAGCCAGGCGCTGGACGGTACCTGGAAGGAATACCAACGCGACCAGAACAAGTTCCGCGCCAAGCGCACCCGCTTTGGCGACGCGGTTGATTTCATGGGCTGGTATATGGATGGCAGCGCCCGGCGGATCGGCGTGTCGAAGACCGACACACGCAACCAGTATCTGGCCTATCACGAAGGGCGGACGGGGTTCGCGCGCGGCTCCTACCGGAACAAGTCCTGGCTGGTGCGTATCGCAGGAGAGGTTGCCGCGCGGGCGCAGACTTATAACGCGCAGCTGATCTCCTGCGGGAAGGTCTAGGAAGGCCGCCCTCATGACAAAATCCGGCCCGGATGAGCTTCACCATTACGCGGCCAAGGGCAGTCTGCTGGAGGCCCCCGACGGGGCCTGCCTGTTCCGCCCCGGTGACGAGGGGCGTGCCTTTCTGATCGTCACCTCCGGCGCGGTGCGGGTGGAGCAGACAAACAGCGCCGGTCGCACCATCGTTTTGTACCGGGTAGAGGCGGGCGATAGCTGCGTTCTGACGACCACCAGCCTGTTGTCGCGCAAACCCTACGCGGGCTACGGCTATGCAGAAGGGGATGTGAGCGCCATCGCGATTTCCGCCGCGCAATTTCGCCAGCTCCTGGCCACCGACGCGCGGTTTCAGGAACTTGTCTTTCGCAGCTTCGCCGACCGCGTGGGGGAACTGACGGATGTCATCGACGAGCTGCTGGAACACCGCACGGACCTCAGGCTCGCGCGCTGGCTGGCAGAGCGCGACACCGCGCCGATCTCCACGACACAACAGGCCCTCGCACAAGAGCTTGGCACCGCGCGGGAGGTCGTGTCGCGCAGTTTGAAACTGTTTGAAAAGCGCGGCTGGATCTCACATAGCCGTGGCACAATCACGGTGCACGATGCGCCAGGTCTACGCGCCTATGGCAGTCAGGCGGGTTTGTGACTCTGTCACGGTAACGATGCGCAATTCGTGATCTGAAGGCCCCGTAACCACGAGGGAAGGACCTTCAATGACACGCAATCTTGGACAAATCGACCGCATCGCCCGCTTCATTTTGGGCACCATCCTGATTTTGATGGCAGCCATGGGCATGATCGGGGCGTGGGGCTATCTGGGCGTCATTTTTGCCGCCACATCGCTGATCAGCTTTTGCCCGATCTATCGGATCTTTGGCCTGAAGACGTGCCAAGACTGCTGATCCGGCGCGTGGCGATTGCCGCAGCCATCGTTGCGGCAATCGCGCTATTGGTACTGCTGGCCACCTTGGTGGCCTTCGCATGACGGCTTAGAAGCCGCGCGCCGCGATCTCTTGCGGGATGTTGAACTTACGCGACGGGATCGAACTGGTTTCCTGCAATTGCTGCATGATCACCGTTGTCTTCTGGCCCGCATCGTTGGTGATCACCCATTGGCGCAGCTGCACCGGATTGCCGGTGAATTTCAGCTGGATATTGCCGTATTCCGGGTGCTTGGGGTCCTGGACCGTAACGACGGTCGCCTCCCCCTCTTCGCGGTGGCCTACGATCATGTTGTTCTGGTTGAAGTTGATGTTGCGCGCCAGGATCAGGTTCAGCGGCGTGCGCGCCAGCGGAAACTGCTCAGGCCGGACATTTGATTTGGGGTCGAAAATGGCTACCTGACTGCCGCCCGCAATCACCAGCGAGTTGTCAGGCGGGTCGTATTCAAACCGGGCGCGGCCGGGACGTTTGATGAAAATGGTGCCCGTGGTGATGGTGCCGTCATCATTAATCTGGGTGAAATCACTGGTTGCCGACGTGATCCCCTGAATGTAGCGCGCCACATCGTTCAGCGGGACTTTCTCGGCCCAGGCCTGCCCGGTCATCAACAGCACCGCCGTTGCCGTCACGATAAAGCTTCTGCGTCTCATGGTGTTACCTCGAATTGCTTTGATCAGCATATAGGTCGCAGCATGCCGGCCCACCAGTGATAGGCAATAACAAGCCTGCGATAGCCGATACGTTGCGCTCAGGCGCTAGTGCTGTTCGGGCACCAGAATCTCGCGCTTGCCCACATGGTTGGCGGGGGAGACGAGCCCCTCCTCCTCCATCTGCTCGACCAGCCGGGCGGCCTTGTTATAACCGATGGCAAGCTTGCGCTGGATATAGGAAGTGGAGCATTTCCGATCCTTGATCACCACCTGCACCGCCGTGTCATAAAGCGCGTCCTCGCCGTCGGTGTTGCCACCCAGGCCCAGCACCATGTCGATATCGGAAGATTTCTCCTCATCGGGGCCTTCGACAACGCCGGACATATAGGCCGGCGGCCCGTAGGATTTCAGGTGGTTGACGATCTCTTCCACCTCCTCGTCGCTGACGAAAGGCCCGTGCACGCGGGTAATCTTGGAACCGCCTGCCATGTAAAGCATGTCGCCCATACCCAGCAGCTGCTCCGCCCCCATCTCGCCCAAAATGGTGCGGCTATCGATTTTGGAGGTGACCTGGAAGGAAATCCGGGTCGGGAAGTTGGCTTTGATCGTACCGGTGATCACATCAACCGACGGGCGCTGCGTGGCCATGATCAGGTGGATGCCCGACGCCCGCGCCATCTGCGCCAGACGCTGGATGCAGGCCTCGATCTCTTTGCCGGCGACCATCATCAGATCGGCCATCTCGTCCACGATCACCACGATATATGGCATGGCCTCGGGCTGGAATTCCTCCGTCTCGAAGATCGGTTCGCCGGTTTCGTCGTCAAAACCCGTCTGCACCGTCCGGGAGAACATCTCCCCCTTAGACAGCGCGTCTTTCACCCGGCCATTATAGCCGTCAATGTTGCGCACGCCCATTTTGGACATTTTGCGGTAGCGCTCTTCCATCTCGCCCACGGTCCATTTCAGCGCGACAACCGCCTTTTTGGGATCGGTCACAACAGGCGACAGCAGATGCGGGATGCCGTCATAGACGCTGAGCTCCAGCATCTTCGGGTCGATCATGATCAGCCGGCATTCTTCCGGCGTCAGCTTATAAAGCAGCGACAGGATCATCGTGTTGATCGCGACGGACTTGCCCGACCCCGTGGTCCCAGCAATCAGCAGGTGAGGCATCTTGGCCAAGTTCGCCACGATGCTTTCGCCACCGATATCCTTGCCCAAAGCCAAAGGCAGCTTCTGCGTCCCGTCGCCGAAATCGCGCGACGCCAGTATTTCGCGCAGCACGACCATCTCGCGCTTTTCATTCGGCAGCTCGATCCCGATGACAGACCGGCCCGGTACGGTGGAAACCCGCGCGGACAACGCCGACATGGATCGCGCAATATCATCGGCAAGACCAATGACGCGGGAGGCTTTCAGACCGGGTGCAGGCTCCAGCTCATACATCGTGACAACGGGGCCCGGTCGGACGGAGACGATTTCGCCCTTCACGCCGTAATCATCCAGCACCGCCTCCAGCATCCGCGCGTTTTCTTCCAGCGCCTCGTCGGACAGCACATGGCGTTCCACGCCTGCGGGGTTCGCCAACAGGTTCAGGGGCGGTAGTTCAAAGTCGCTGGTTTGGCTATCAAACAATGTCGGCTGCGCTTCGGCCTTGGCGCGGGTCGATGGCGCGAGCGGCTTGCGCACCGGCTGTTGCACCACCGGCTTGGTCTGCAAGGGGCGGCCTTGCGGTACGTAGGTTTGCGGTTCCGGCTCGACCATCAGGTCAGCCGCGTCAATCTCGGGCGTGTCGTCGTAGACGTCGTCACCCATTGGCACATCTTGTGCAGGCCGGGTCAGCTGCGGCTCTGCCCGGTGCGGTTCCCTGCGACTGGTATCGGCCTGCAGGACCGGCACCCGGCGCGCACGGTTTTTGATGACGTCGGAGATACGCGATTTGATCCGGTCTTCGGGGTCAAGCTCGTGGATTTCGACCTCGTCCAGTGCAGGATCCGCTGCGGATTCCGTCACCCGTTTGACCAACGCAGTCAGCAGGCTGGGTTTGCTCGACGCGGCGGGTGCTGGCTCCGACATATCGGGGGTCGCAGTCATGGCCGGGCGGCTGAGCATCGGCTCCTCCGTTGTCATCGCTGCGGCCTCCGCGTGGGCCGCTGCCTTGGCTTCCTTACGCACCATGCGGACGTCGGCGGCCTTGCGCGCGGCAATGACCATGCCTTTCAGCGCCCCTTTAGCGGTCGCACCAAAGAGGCGGGCAATATTGGCATAGATCAAGATGATGCCCACAAAGACGTAGCGCGCGCCGGTGCGCAGCTCTTCCTTGTTGAAGCCCAGCACGAAGACCGACAGGATCAACAAGGCGGCAAACACCCCAAAAGCCATTATCTTCAACCCAAGCGCCGCGCTGACTGGAATGACGCCCAGGATGGCCCCAAGAACGGTGTCGCCAAACAACCCACCCAGCCCGAAGGAGTGGGTCCATTCGCTGACCGGCACATGGGTCGACGCATAGACGGAGGCCAGCGCGATAGCGATCGGCGCAAAGATCAGCCGGCTAAGAACCCGGTCCTCGCCGATATGGAACAGAAAGCGGCAACCCCAGACCAATGCGATCGCCGGGATGCCCCAGGCCCCGAACCCCACAATCACGAACAGGGGCGAGGCCAGCGATGCCCCGAAACGCCCCAGCCAGTTTTTCGCAGGCTCATCGGTGGCCGACAGCCAACTTGGGTCTTCTGGCACGTAGGAGGCCAGCATCAAGGTGACCAGCACGCCGAATGCCAGTAAGGCGAGCCCGGCCAGCTCTTTGCCGCGCCGCTCGATTGCCGCTTGCATGTCGCTGTCCAAAAAGGGGTCGCGTTGCCTTGCCTGATACGCCATGTGCTCGTTCCTGCCTTAACCGTAGATGCAATTTTTCAGGGCGCGCAGCCCCGGTTGCACTTCTTCCATTGGAGCCACCAAAGCGGCCCTGATATATGTCTCGCCCGGATTGGTCCCGTCGCCGTCGCGACCCAGATAGGCACCGGGAAGCACCTTCACGCCGGTCTCTGTCCAGAGCTTCTTTGTCGCTTCCTCGCCGTTGCTGACGGGCAGCCAAAGGAAAAACCCGGCCTCGGGCGCCTGAAAACCCTGAATGCCTGCAAAAAGCGTGTCGGCGAACTCCAGTTTCTCGCGGTAGAGCGCGCGGTTTTCCTCGACATGCGCTTCATCGGCCCAAACCTTTTCAGCCACCCGCTGCAAGGGCAGCGCCAATGGCGCGCCCGCGTAGTTGCGCAGGGATTTCATCGCGGCGATGTTGCCGGGACCGGATGCCGCCAGCCCAGAGCGCAAACCAGCCAGGTTGGAGCGTTTGGAGAGAGAGTTGAAGAGCATGATCCGTTCGGGGTCCGCACCAACCTCCTGCGCGATGGTCAGCGCGCCAATGGGCGGCATGCTGCGGTAGATCTCCGAATAGCATTCGTCGGCGAAAATCTTGAAATCATATTCCTCGGCCAGCCGCAGCAGATCCGCCCAATACTCCCGGGTTGCCACCGCGCCTTGCGGGTTGGAGGGCGAGCAGATGTAACATATCGCGGTGCGGTTCAGCACGTCTTTCGGCAGGCTGCGGAAATCGGGCAGAAACCCTGTCTCAACGGTGGCGGGCACGTAAACCGGATCGGCCTCCACCGCCAGCGCCGCAACCGCATAGACCTGATAGAAAGGGTTGGGTGTCAGGATAACAGGTTTTTCGCCGTTCTTCTTTTCCGGACACAGCGCGACAGAGGCGTTGAACAAGCCTTCGCGCGTGCCGTTCAGAGGCAGGATCTGACTGTCAGGATCGTAGCTGACCCCATAACGCCGCATCAGCCAGTCGGCGATTGCCGCGCGCAGTTCTGGCGTGCCGTCATTGGGGGGATAGGGACCAAAGCCAGCGGTGTTTCTCGCCAGAATATCGGTGATCCACGCCGGGAAATCATGCAGCGGCGAGCCGATGGTCATGTCAACAGGCGTGCCGCCCGGCTCGAGCCCGGCAAGCAGGGTACGAAGACGCGGAAACGCGTATGGGGGCAGGTTCGAAAACCGCTCTGGATAGGTCATGGGGACCAACTTTACTGCCTCAGGGAACGGGATCTTTTGCCCCGTTTTCCCAAACGTACCCAGCCGGGGGGCCCCGGTCCAGCAAAACAAGGCAAATTCGCCCCATGCGCAGGATTTCGTGTGACTTTTTAGCCCAGGGCGGCCTCTGCCGCCGCGCCCAAGCGCAATAACCGCTCTTCCGAGCCGGGGGCAGACAAGAACATGATCCCCGCAGACGGCACCGATGTCGGCAAGGTCAGCCCTGCCAACCCCATCAGGTTTCCAATCCTCGTGTTGCGCAAGGCCAGCAGATTTTCGGTGACGTAATAGTCGCTGTCGGACATTAACCGTTCCAGATTCGGTGGCAGAATGGGGGAGGTCGGGATGATCACCGCGTCAAACCCGGCGGTTGTTTCCCGGTAGATGGCTTTCAGCTCCTCAAGCCTGCGCCAGGCGCCCAGGAAATCGCGTGCCAGCGTGTCCTTGCCGGACCGGAATCGGTTCAGGATTTCGGGGAACATGGCATCCGGGTTGGCCTCGATTTCAGCCTGCCACTGGGCGTAGGCCTCAGTGGCGAACAGGATCCCAGACAGATCAAGCGCCTCGCTGACCTCGGGAATGTCGGCTTGGACGATCTGCGCGCCTTGCTGCTGCAGCCGGTTGCGGGCGGCTTTGAAGCCGTCCATCGGTGCATCGCGAATGTCGTCAAAGGCGCTGGTTTCCAGCACCATCAGCCGGGCGCCTGACAGATCCGCGCCGCGCAGATCGGCGGGCTTCGTGCCCTCAAGCGCTGCCAGCAAATGCGCCGCGTCCTCAACCGACCGACAAAGAGGGCCGATAGTGTCAAACCCCGCGCAGAGCGGCACGGTGCCGGCGACCGGGATCCGCCCGATGGTGGTTTTTAGCCCGACCAGATCATTCCAGGCGGCCGGGATGCGCACCGACCCGCCGGTGTCCGACCCAATACTGCCCGCCGCAATGTTAAACGCAACGGAGGCCGCAGAGCCGGAAGAAGACCCACCGGAAACGGCTTCAAGATCATTGACGCAGGGCGAGGTTGCCGTCATCGGGTTCAGCCCAAGGCCGGAAAAGGCGAGTTCGGACATATGCGTTTTGCCCAGGCAGACGAGCCCCTGCCCGGTCGCATTCGTCAAAACCTCGGCGTCAGTGTCAGGGATCCGACCCGCCAACAGCTTCGATCCCGCCTCCGTCGCCACGCCCGCCGTATCAAACAAATCCTTCCAGGAGATCGGTACCCCATCAAGCGCGCTGCGGCGCAAACCCAATTTGGCGCGTTCTGCGGCGGTCTGCGCCTCCGCCATGGCGCGGTCTGTCGTCATGCGGGCGTAGATGCGGTCGACCATCGGATGGCCTTCTGCCGCATCAAGGTAGCTGCGTGTCAATGCCACCGGGTCGATCTTCCCGTCGGCAATCCGCTGCCCCAGCTCCGTTGCGGTCATGGTTAACCATTGCTCTGACATGCGCATTCTCCCGTCGGTTTCGCCAGACGGTAGCGGCGCAACAGCGCATGGACAATCCCGGTCGCACCCTCATATTGCGGGGCATGATTATTGAAACGGATATCACCATCGTCGGCGGCGGGCTGAATGGCACCGCGCTGGCCTTGGCGCTGGCCTCAAGCGGGTTTGAGGTCGCGCTGATCGACAGTCTGCCCCAGGACAAGCGCAGCCTTGCTGCCTTTGACGGGCGGTCCTATGCCCTTGCGCGAGCGTCGATGCAGGCGTTGCAAGCCATTGATATTTGGCAGAAAATCGCGGATGAGACCCAGCCGATGCTGGAGATCAAGGTCACCGACGGCCGCCCCGGCGAAGGGCCCGCACCCTTCTGGATGCATTTCGACCATGCGGAGCTGGAAGATGGCCCGATGGGATATATGGTTGAGGATCGCCACTTGCGCCGTGCCTATCTTGATGCGGTTGAGGCCTCCCCCAACATCACCCATCTCGCGCCCGCAACGGTTACCGCGCAGCAGGTCGATGGCGCCTTTGTCACGGTGCAGGCCGGATCAGACCGCATCCAGTCGCGGCTGCTGGTGGGCTGCGACGGCCGCAAAAGCGGGGTCGCGGAACGCGCCGGCATTACGCGTACACTGAAAGATTACGGCCAAACGGCCCTTGTTGCCGCCATCGGCCACGAAAAGCCCCATAACGGCATCGCCCATCAGTTTTTCATGCCTGCCGGCCCGCTTGCGATCCTGCCGCTGACGGGCAATCGCAGCAGCATCGTTTGGGCCGAAAGCACTGCCCGTGGCGCCGAGTTGAGCGCGCTTGAGGACGGCGCCTTTATCGACGCTCTGCGTCCGGCTTTTGGCGACTTTCTTGGCCCATTGCATGTGGCGGGGGCGCGCTTTTCCTATCCGCTGAACCTGACCGAGGCGCGCAGCCTGACCGCGGAGCGCGTGGCACTTGTTGGTGACGCCGCGCATGGCATTCACCCGATAGCAGGTCAGGGGCTTAATCAGGGAATGCGGGACTTATCGGCCTTGGCGGAGGTGGTAACCGACGCGTTGCGGCGCGGCGAGGATATCGGCGCACCCGATGTGTTGGAGCGCTACGCCGCCTGGCGCCGTTTTGATGCGACGCTGCTGGCCCGCGCGACTGACACATTCAATACGCTGTTTTCAAACAACAACCAGACAGTAAGGGCTCTGAGGGATATCGGTCTGGGCCTTGTCAACGCGAGCCCTACCCTACGGCGCGGTTTCATGCGGGAGGCTGCCGGTCTGACCGGAGATCGCCCCCGGCTGCTGCAGGGCAGGCCGCTCTAACAGCTATTCAAGCGGGCGGGCCTCGTCCGCCAACATGATCGGGATCCCGTCGCGGATCGGGAAGGCGAGTTTTGCGGCCTTCGACACAAGTTCCTGCCGGTCAGCATCATAGCTGAGCGTGCCTTGGGTCACCGGGCAGAACAGCCCATCCAGCATCCGCCGGTCAATTGTCGTGTCCGTCATTGCAGCAGCTCCTCCGCGTCGCCGCCCCGCAGGGAAAACTCGATCAGGGTGACCAGCGTCTCCCGCCGGGTTGAAAGCGAAGGAGCCTCAAGCAGCGCCTGCTTCTCTTCCGGCTCAAAGGGGCAGAGCATGGAAAGGGAGTTGATCAGCAGCTCATCCTCCGCTTCTTTCAGGCTGTCCCAGTCCGTTTTTAGGTCCTGATTGGCAAAATATCGGCCCAACAAGTCCAAAAACTTTTTCCGGTCAAAGCAGGTGTCTTTCTCGACAAACCCAAGGTCGCGTTCGAAACCGGACCAGCTGACCTTGGCCTTGCGGTAGGGGCTGAACCCGGTCACCTCATTCTGAACGCGAAACCGGGAGATGCCGCCAAGCGTGATCATGTAGCGGCCATCTTCGGTCTCGGAGAACTGGGTTATCCGGCCCGCGCAACCGATGGCATGCAGCTTGCTTTTGCCGTCCGGCCCGTCATGGGGTTGCACCATCCCGATCAGCCGGCTGTTGGTTTTAAGCGTGTCCTCGAACATCTGCAGATAGCGCGGCTCAAACAGATGCAGCGGCAGCCGGGCGCGAGGCAAAAGCAGCGCTCCCGGCAACGGAAAGACGGGGATCGTGTCGGGAAGATCAGCGGCTGAAAACATGAGCTAGACCTAGCCCGCCACCCCTGTCAGGCAAATATCATCGACGACAGTTTGCGGCGTCCGCTCAAAACCAGCGGGTCTTCGGGTTTCAATGCGTCAAAAACGGTGAATAGCTGCGTTTTTGCGGCACCGTCATTCCACTCGCGATCCCGACGGAACAACTCCAACAGATGCTCGATCGCGCCTTCTGCGTCTCCAGCGGCGTGCATGGCAATGGCCAAATCATACCGTGCCTGGTGATCGTTACCGTCTGCCCCGACAGCCGCCTCAAGCTCGGCCAAGGGGCCCGCATTTGCAGCCTGCTTAGACAGATCAAGTTGCGCCTTCGCCGTTTCGTATTCCGTGGTGGATTTGATCTCGTCAGGCGCGCCGTTCAGCATGGCTTCGGCTTGGTCCACCTCGCCCAATGCCAGATTGGCGCGGATCAGACCGCCATAGGCTGCGGCACTTGCCGGATCCTCGCCAAGAATGGCGGCAAAGGTTTGCGCCGCGTCCACGGCCGCCCCTTCTTCCAACATGGCCTCAGCCGCTTCCAGCGCCTCATCCAGCCCGCCGCTGGCGTCCCCGCCCGAAAGCGTGACCAGCTTGTCAATGAAGGCCTTGATCTCGGAACCAGGCAACGCGCCCTGAAACGCGTCCACCGGTTTGCCCTGATAGAAGGCGTAGACCGTGGGAATTGACTGGATTTGCAGCTGCCCCGCGATGCCCTGGTTCTGGTCAACATCCAGCTTGACCATCTTCACCGCGCCCTTGGCTTCGGTGACCGCGGCTTCCAAAGCAGGGCCCAGGGTTTTGCACGGCCCGCAC
Source organism: uncultured Litoreibacter sp. (assembly GCA_938030665.1). Lineage (GTDB taxonomy): Bacteria > Pseudomonadota > Alphaproteobacteria > Rhodobacterales > Rhodobacteraceae > Litoreibacter. Next base: position 70,930 of record CALHHY010000115.1, read on the forward strand.
CACGGTGCCCAGAAATCAACGATGACCGGGACTTGTTGCGACGCCTCGATGACGTCTTCCATGAAGGTCATCTCGGACCCGTCCTTGATCAGGTCGCCTGCGGGGGCGGCAGCGTTGCCAGCGTTCAGTTCGAGCATATCAGCCTCGGTTCAATTGGGTTTGGCGCTTATATGAGGGCGCGGGCCTCAAAGATCAAATGTCGCGAAGACCGGCGCGTGGTCTGACGGTTTCTCCCACCCGCGCGCGGGGCGCAAAACCCGACTGCCATGCGCCGCGTTGGAGATATCAGGCGTGGCCCAGACATGGTCAAGCCGCCGGCCCTTGTCAGCCGCATCCCAATCCCGCGCGCGGTAGGACCACCAAGAATAAAGCTGCCCCTCGGGGATGTCCTGCCGGGTGATGTCGACCCATTTTCCGGCCTCCATTGTCTCCGACAGATGGTCGACCTCAATCGGGGTATGGCTGACCACTTTCAGCAGCTGTTTATGGGACCATACGTCATCTTCACGCGGGGCGATGTTCAGATCGCCGACCAGAATGGATTTCTGAGGCTTTTCAGCGGTATAGGCGTCCCGCATATCGGTCAGGTAGTCCAGCTTCTGGCCAAATTTCTCGTTCACCTCGCGGTCCGCCACGTCGCCGCCTGCGGGGACATAATGGTTGTGGATCGTGACCCCGTTTTCCAACCGCCCCGCGATGTGGCGGGCATGGCCAAGCTGGGCAAAATCTTCGGCGCCGGCCTCGACCATGGGCATACGCGACAGAATGGCCACCCCGTTATAGCCCTTCTGCCCGCGCGCCACCATGTGGGTGTAGCCCAGCTTCTGGAACCCCTCGACCGGGATTTTGTCGACCGGGCTTTTGCATTCCTGAAGGCACAACACGTCCGGTGCCTCTTCTTCCAGCAGCTTCAAAACGATGGGTTCACGCAGCCGGACGGAGTTGATGTTCCAGGTGCAGATGGTGAAGGGCATGGCGGCTCCGGTTTGACTTTGCCCCACGTTAATCCGACGCTGCACGGGTTGCCAGCGGAGGTTTGGCCCGATGTCACTGCTTGCACGGAATCGAAACTACCGGCTGCTGTTTTCTGCGGCCGGCGCATCAAACCTTGCGGATGGCATTGCCACGCTGGCCTTCCCGTGGCTGGCCACCCTGATCACCCGCGACGCAACGCTGATCGCACTAGTCGCCGCCTCGACCCGGCTGCCCTGGTTGCTATTCTCCCTGCCCGCCGGGGTCATCACGGACCAATATGACCGGCGGTCGTTGATGGTGCAGGCCGACCTGTTGCGCTGCGTGCTGACCATGGGCGTGCTGGGCCTTATCTTTGCGGCCCCCGCCCTGCCCTTGGAGGACGAGGCAAGCGCCACGCTGCCCTTGATCACAGGGCTATGCGCCGCCGCCTTCCTGCTGGGCTGCGCCGAGGTCATCCGCGACAATGCTGCGCAAACGGCGATGCCCTCGATCGTCAAGAAATCCGAGCTGGAAACTGCCAACGGCCAGTTGTGGAGCATCGAGCAGGCAATGGGACAATTCGTGGGTCCGCCTGTTGCCGGGCTGCTGATTGCCTATGCGATCCCGGTCCCGTTTCTTTTCGACGCGGTGCTGTTTGGCGTCGCCGCGTGGTTCATGTGGCAGGTGTCGCTGGCACCCCGCGTGCGCCCCACGCTTGTTGTGGGTTTCTGGTCCCAGATGAAGGAGGGGATCGACTGGATGCGAGCGCACGCCTTGATCCTGCGGCTGGCGGTGATGCTTGGCCTCGTCAATTTCGTGTTTATGATGTCTGCCACAATTCTGGTGCTGCTGTCGCAAGAGGTGTTTGGCCTCGCCGCCTACGGACACGGTCTGTTGCTGACGGCAGGCGCTGCCGGTGGCGTCGCGGGCGGGCTGCTTGGCCCGAAGATCGCCAAAGGGCTGGGTGGCCAGCGGACGGTGATCATCGCGCTTTTCGTCTTCGTGCTGCCGTTTTTGATCCTGGCTTGGACGTCAAACCCTTATATCGCCGCCGTCGCGCTGTTTATCGAAACCTTTGCCGGGATGACGTGGAACATCGTCACAGTCTCCCTCCGCCAAAGACTGATCCCGGATGCGCTTCTGGGCCGGGTGAACGCAATCTACCGGTTCTTTGGCTGGGGCACGATCCCCTTGGGCGCCATCTGTGCGGGCCTGATCGTTAGCGGGCTGGAGGCAGAGCTGGGACGGGAGGCCGCGTTGCGCACGCCCTATATCCTTGGCGCGGCAGGGTCCGTGGCGATCGCCCTCTATGGTGCGACGAATTTACGTCTGCCTTAAAAAAAACGCCCGGGCACAAGGCCCGGGCAGTCCAACAGGGAGGTTGCTACATCATAACCCCGATGTAGCCAGGGGAACTTATGCCTAGGTAACAGCGGTTGCGTTCAATTGGTTCCCAACCGTCGTCAATTCCTCAGACATTCAATCTATAGCCACCAGATTCGGTCACAAGAAGGCGAGCATTTGACGGTTCTGGTTCTATTTTTTGGCGAAGCCGGTAAATGTGGGTCTCCAGCGTGTGGGTCGTGACCCCGGCATTGTAGCCCCAGACCTCATGCAGCAGCACATCGCGCGCCACCACGCCATCGGTGGAGCGGTAGAGGAACTTCAGAATGTTCGTCTCTTTCTCGGTCAGACGGATCTTCTTTTCGTCCTCGGTCATCAGCATCTTCATCGCCGGCTTGAACGTATATGGCCCGAGCTGGAATACCGCATCCTCGGACTGCTCATGCTGGCGCAGCTGGGCGCGGATACGGGCCAGCAAGACCGGGAATTTGAATGGTTTTGACACGTAGTCATTCGCACCCGCATCAAGACCCAGAATGGTATCGGCATCGCTGTCATGCCCGGTCAGCATCAGGATCGGACATTTGACACCCTGCTTGCGCATCAGGCGGCACAGCTCACGTCCATCAGTATCAGGAAGGCCTACATCCAGAACAACCAGATCGTAAATGGCTTCCTTGGCTTTCTCCATCGCGTTGGAGCCATTATCGGCCTCGAACACATCGAAATCTTCAGTCATGATCAGCTGTTCGGAGAGCGCCTCACGCAGGTCATCATCGTCGTCGACAAGCAAAATCTTCTTTAGGTTGGACATGTTGCGGTTCTCCTTCGTTGGAATGAAAATGGAGACAGGCGGGCAAATGAACAACTCACGGCGCTGTTATTCACGCCGACGTGTCACCCAAACGGCAATTGTTTCAAATTCCCGCCAATCGGCGTAAGGATGGGCCTCGAATGTTACAATATGTGTCACAATGAACCTTTCACCGGATAAATCTGAACTGATTGCGCGTGCGCGCGCAGACCTTCGCATGGGCGTGCCGGTGGTTTTTACCGATGGTCTGGTATTTGTGGCGGTCGAAACGCTGACCCCTTCGCGGCTTGATGCCCTGTCAAAGATCGGCACACCGCCGATCATCACAGTCACCGATTGGCGCGCGCAGACGCTCAAAGCGCGGGCCTATGACGGCGACATTGCGCGCATCATGTTGCCAGACGGTGCAACCCATACCTGGGTCCGGTCGATTGCGGACCCGTCAAACGACCTGAACCACCCGCTGAAAGGTCCGCTGAAAACCATCCGCGACGGCGCGGCTGGCCAACATCGCAAGGCCATCGCCTTGGCCAAAGCCGCCCGCCTACTGCCAACCGTGGTTAGCATAGAAGTCGATGACCCTGCGCGCTTCGCCCACGACAATGACCTGACCTTGGTGCAGCCTGCCTTTATCGCAGATGACGCGCCATTGGAGCTGTACCGCGCGACCCATGCTCGCCTGCCGCTAGAGGTTTCCGAGGCCGGGCGGCTGCATGTCTTTCGCCCTGACGATGGCGGGGAGGAACATTATGCGGTCGAGATTGGCCACCCCAGCCGCCGGGGCTCGGTACTGACTCGGCTGCATTCAGCCTGCTTTACGGGCGACCTGCTCGGCTCGCTCAAATGCGATTGCGGCCCGCAGCTGCGAAGTGCCTTGGCGCAGATGGGGACTGATGGGGAAGGCGTGCTGCTGTACCTCAACCAGGAAGGGCGCGGCATTGGGCTGGCAAACAAGATGCGCGCCTATTCGCTGCAGGATCAAGGCTTTGACACGGTCGAGGCCAATCACCGTCTGGGCTTTGAGGATGACGAGCGTGATTTCCGCATCGGGGCAGAGATCCTGCGCCAGATGGGATTTACCCAGATCCGGCTGCTCACCAATAACCCGCGTAAGGTCGACATGCTGGAAAGCTGCGGCTTGGCGGTGACAGAACGCGTGCCCTTGAAGGTTGGCGAAGGCAAGCATAACGCGGCCTATCTGGCGACCAAGGCTGCCAAGTCGGGGCATCTGCTGTGACGCCTCATGATCTCGTCGTAACCCGGTGGGGCTGCCGCTTTCAGGGACACCAGTTCCCCTGCAGCATTGGCAAAGGCGGGTTCAGCGCGAAAAAGCAGGAGGGGGACGGTGCCACCCCGATAGGCACGCACCGGGTCGTGGGCATGCTGTATCGCCCTGACCGGATGGCCCGGCCTACAGATTGGGCGCTGCCCATTGGCCCCGGCGATCTGTGGTCCGACGACGCGGCGCATGAAGACTACAACCTAATGGTACGCGCACCCTACCCGCACAGCCACGAAAAGTTGTCCCGCGCTGACCCGCTTTATGATCTGGTGATCCTCACGGACTGGAATTGGCCCTACGCGGTCAAAGGCCGTGGTTCCGCGATTTTCATCCATGCCTGGCGCAAGCCACGCCATCCGACCGAGGGTTGCGTGGCCTTCCGCCCGGACCATTTGTGCTGGATCGCCTCACGGATCAGGTATCAAACACGGCTGATCGTTCAGCCGTAGTCACGCGCCCCAAAAATGGCAGAGCCCACGCGGATATGCGTGGCCCCTTGCGCGATGGCGCGCTCGAAATCACCGCTCATCCCCATGCTGAGCCCCTCAAGCTCGTTGCGCTTTGCGATCTTGGCCAGCAGGGCGAAATGCAGCGACGGCTCCTCCTCGGCGGGGGGGATGCACATCAGCCCAATGACGGGGAGGTCCAGCTCGCGGCATTCCGCTATGAAGGCATCCGCCTCATCCGGCATGACGCCGGCTTTCTGCGCTTCCTTGCCGGTATTGATTTGGATGAACAGGTCGGGGCAATGGCCAAGCTCTTGTGACAAGGCGGCCAGCTTCTGGGCGAGCTTGGGCCGGTCCAGACTATGGATCACGTCAAAAAGCGCCATCGCCTGCTTGGTCTTGTTGGTCTGCAACGGACCCAGCAGGTGCAGTTCGACGCCATCAAAACGTTCCTTGAAGTCGGGCCATTTGCCGGCGGCCTCCTGCACCTTGTTTTCCCCGAAGATGCGGTGGCCTTGCTCCAGAACCGCTTCAACCCGCGCATCGGGCTGCACCTTGGACACGGCGATAAGCCGCGTTTCACCTTGCGCGCGCCCCGCCCGGGCTTCCTCCGCTGCGATGCGGTCCTGAATTTCCTGCAAGGACATAAGGCTGCCTCCGTCTAGTGGTTCACCCCTTCCACATCACAGCAGCGCCCAAAAGAAAAGAGCGGGCACAAGGCCCGCTCTCATCGAAATTTGAAAAGGTGGTTTGCTTAGAAGCTCAGGCCGAGGCCGATGGAGGCACGCTGGCGGTCGAAAGCAGCACCGTCGATGTCATCGGTGCTGTAGCCTGCATGGATCACAGCACCACCGCCAAGATCATAGGCCGCAGCCAGACCAAGGCCGGCCGATTCAGCGCCTGTATCGTCTTCAACAACGCCATAGTTGGCGTGGATCGAGAATGCGCCAGTGCTGTAGCCAACACCGATACCCAGGTTGCTGTCTGGGCCAACGGCTGCTGCGTCATCATCATCCCAGTCAGCATAAACCGCGCCGATCGACAGACCATTTGCCAGCGTAACGCTTGCGCTCACACCGATTGCGTCAGCCTGTGGGCCGGCAGCAGCGGTTGCGGCTTCCTGGTAGCCAAGACCCAGTGCAACAGTCGTGCCGCCAAGGTCGAGGTTGTAGCGCAGACCAAGGGCGTAACCGATATCGCCGTCGCCACCGTTGTCGTCTTCAAGGGATACGGCAACACCGAAGTCACCAACGGAGTAGTCCCAGCGCAGGATTTGGCCGTCATTACCGCCGTCAAGGTAGGAACCGACATAACCCGCATGCGAGGTTTCGTCATCTGCCAGCGAGCCCGGGTTGCCGACGTTGCCGGCTTCGGTCAGGGCCCAGTCCAGAGCGCCGTCAGTATCACCCATGGTGATCGTACCGAAGGAACCAGCGATGAAGATGGTCGCGCCACCGTCGTCTGAGTTGTCCGCAACAGCAGCAGCGCCGTCGCCGCCTTCGTCCAGATCAACAGACGCGCCGAATGTCAGACCACCATCAGTTTCACCGGACATAGTGAAGGTCACGTCGATATCGGTGAAGAATTGCAATTCATCATCGGAGGTTTGGAAAAGCCCCATCTCGGCACGACCGGACAAAGCGACATCAGCAACGGCGGCACCGGAAAAGGCGACCAGTGCTGTCGATGCGAAGAGAATTTTTTTCATTGTATTGGCCTCACGGCTGGATATGGCAGATAAGATTTTGAGTCAGTCTCATTATCACCATCCTTATGCCAGAAATTCGGTGGCGCATAGCAAGCAGAATTTAATTCCTTGTTTTCGGCACATTTTTGCAACGTGACCCAGAACGAAAAAGAGCGGGCTAATGCCCGCTCTTCTAAAATACATAGTGCTTGGGAGCTCTGGATTAGAAGCTCAGGCCAAGACCCAGCGAGTATGTGTCAGCTGTGTCGTCGTTGCGGTAGCCCAAGTGAACAACTGCGCCGCCGCCGAGATCGTAAGCAGCAGCCAGACCGAAGCCATCGGTGTCAGCGGAACCATCATTGGTGTCAACTTCACCGTAGTTAGCATGCAGCGACAATGCGCCAGTGCTGTAGCCAACACCGATGCCAAAGTTGCTGTCGGCGCCATCAACTGCTGCACTGTCCCAGTCAGCATAAACTACGCCGATGGACAAACCGTTAGCAAGGGTTGCGGATGCCGACACACCCGTTGCCGAATCTTGGTCGCCTGCAGTAAGAGATGCTGCTTCCTGGTGGCCAATGCCAAGTGCTACGGTTGTACCGCCCAGGTCGAGGCTATAACGCAGACCGATTGCATAACCAATCTCGCCGTCACCACCATTGTCTTCTTCAATCGAAGCTGCGACGCCGAAATCACCGAAAGAATAGTCCCAGCGCAGGATTTGGCCGTCACTGCCACCATCAAGGTAGGAGCCAACATAACCGTCATGCGATGTCTCGTCATCGTTGATGGAGCCCGGGGTGCCGACGTTGCCGGCTTCGGTCAGTGCCCAGTCCAGAGCGCCGTCAGTGTCACCCATGGTGATCGTGCCGAAGGAGCCTGCAATGAAGATGGTCGCGCCACCGTCATCGGTGTTGTCCGCAACAGCAGCAGCGCCGTCGCCGCCTTCGTCCAGATCAACAGACGCACCAAAGGTCAGACCGCCATCGGTTTCGCCAGACATGGTGAAACTAACGTCGATATCGGTGAAGAATTGCGCGCTTTCGACGTCATTGTCAAAGATACCCATTTCGGCACGGCCGGACAGGGCGACATCGGCAACTGCGGCGCCGGAGAAGGCTACCAGAGCGGTCGATGCGAAGAGAACTTTTTTCATCGTTTTCCCTCGAAGGTTGTTTTTTGTGCAC
>CALHHY010000116.1 GCA_938030665.1 uncultured Litoreibacter sp.
AGGCAGGCCTTTTCCCGCTCCCCCTCCCGGTCGGAGCCGTGGCGGGTGTGGTATTTGTACCGATCCAGCGCCGATTTGAACGGGCCGTCATTCTCCGCGATCAGGTCGCGGCCACCACCCGGGAAATCCAGCAAGTGTTCAGGGTCCTGGCGCGATAGGGCCCAGAGCATGACGTCGAAGCTTTCCTCGACGGTCTCGTCATCGGCGACGAGAACCGGAACCGTCCCTTTGGGGGAGGCCGCCAGAAACTCTGATGCCTTGTCGCGCAGAAGGATTTCGCGCAGCTCGACCCTGATCCCGGCGGAGGCCAGCGACAGGCGCGCGCGCATCGCGTAGGGGCAGCGCCGGAAGCTGTAGAGAACCGGGGTCATGCGACCAGCTGCTGGCCATCAACCGCTTTGATCACCGCATCCACGATCTGGCCTTCGGGTTGGGGCGCGTCGAACGCCACCTCGGCAAATTGCGCGGTGCGGCCCATCAAAGGGTTCTCCATCAGCACGCGGTGCGGCTGGCCTACTTGTCCCTGCAAATGCCGTGCCACTTGCGCCGCGCCCGCCGCCCGCAGCCGGGTCGCGCGGGACTTGATCGCGCGCCCATCCACTTGCGGCATCTTTGCCGCCGGCGTGCCGGGACGGGGGGAGTAGGGGAAGACATGCAGCCAGGTCAGGTCGCATTCCTCGACCAGTTTGAGGGAGTTTTCAAACATCTCCTCCGTCTCGGTCGGGAAGCCCGCGATGATATCCGCGCCGAAGGTCATGTCAGGCCGCAGGCGGCGCGCCTCTTCGCAAAAGCGGATGGCGTCGTCGCGCAGGTGCCGGCGCTTCATGCGTTTCAGCACCATGTTGTCGCCGGCTTGCAGTGACAGGTGCATATGGGGCATCAGGCGCGGCTCCGTCGCGATGGCCTGCATCAGGGCATCATCCACCTCAATCGAGTCGATGGAGGAAATGCGCAGCCGCGGCAGGTCCGGCACCAGTTTCAGGATGCGCGCGACCAGATCGCCCAGCTTCGGCTCTGACGGCAGGTCCGCGCCCCAGCTGGTCAGGTCGACCCCGGTCAGGACCACCTCGTTGAAACCCTGCTGCACCAGCCGCTTGATCTGATCAACAATCACCCCCGCTGGGACGGACCGGGAATTGCCGCGGCCATAGGGGATGATGCAGAAGGTGCAGCGGTGATCGCATCCGTTCTGGACCTGCACATAGGCGCGCGACCGGGTGCCGAACCCGTCAATCAGATGCGCGGCGGTCTCGGTCACGGACATGATGTCGTCGACGATGACCTTTTCGGTCTGGCCGATGAAGTCGCCGGCAAGACCGGCCCATGTCTCGGGGTTCATCTTCTCGGTATTGCCCATGACCAGATCGACCTCGGGCATGTCGGCGAACCGCTCCGGCTCGATCTGGGCGGCGCAACCGGTGACGATCAGCTTCGCGTCGGGGTTGGTGCGTCGCAGCTTGCGGATTTCCTGACGCGCCTTGCGCACGGCCTCTGCGGTGACCGCGCAGGTGTTGACGATGACCGCGTTCTCCAGCCCGGACTGCGCCGTCAGCTCCTTCATGGCCTGCGTCTCGTAACTGTTGAGCCGGCAGCCAAAGGTTGTAAAAATCGGCGGCTTAGCGGTCATCTATCTGGTCCAGAAAGGCGGGCGTCAGATGGCCCGAAAACACATGCGCCGTCGGCCCGGTCATCCAGACGCCATCCTCGCGCCAATCAATCTCGATCCGGCCGCCATCCAGGTCAATCGCCACGCGCCGCGCCGTCAGCCCGCGCCGCGCCGCCGCCACGGCCGTCGCGCAGGAGGAGGAGCCGGAGGCCAGCGTGACCCCGACCCCGCGTTCCCAGACGCGCATCCGAAGGTGGTTCGGCGCGATCACATGGGCGAATTGCACATTGGTGCGCTGCGGGAAAAGCGGGTGATGTTCCATCTCCGCGCCACGGGTTTCGAGGTCGATGGCTTCCGCGTCGTCCACAAAGAACGTGCAATGCGGGTTGCCCATCCCGGTGGCAGTTGGTGCGCCGTCAATCGGCAGCTTGAGCGTATCCGTTTCCTCAGAAAGCGGGATGTCTGCCCAATGGGTCAGGGGCGCGCCCATGTTGACGCTGACCAGCCCGGGCGCAGCTTGCACCGCCTGCAGGACGCCGCGTTCGGTTCTGAGCAACAGTTCTGACATCCCACGCCGCGCCATTTCAAACTGCGCCACGCAGCGGGTCGCGTTGCCGCATGCGCCAGCTGTGCTGCCATCTGCATTGTAGAAGGTCAGCCCGACATCGGCCCCCGGCACGTCATCCAGCACCGCAAGCTGGTCAAACCCCACACCCCGATGCCGGTCACCAAGCGCCCTGGCCAGCCCAGACGTCACCCGCGCAGAATCGCCCCGTTGGTCGATGACCACGAAGTCATTGCCAAGCCCGTGCATCTTCATGAACGGCAGGCCTTCAGGAGCGGTGTCGTGTCGCATGCAGGCGCATATAGTTGGCCTGCCCCGGTTTTGGAAGCCAAGACGCCGATTTTGGGGTTGACCGCCCCGCCGGGCATTCTTAGAAGCACCCCTCGTGGGCCCTTAGCTCAGTTGGTAGAGCAACTGACTTTTAATCAGTAGGTCGATGGTTCGAACCCATCAGGGCTCACCACTTTTCTGGTTTTGTTGTCATTGGACCATATGAGTGCGGATTTGGAGCATAGGCCTGCAAATCGACCTTTACAGCCACGTTTTGGCTCCATCTTTTGAGATTTTGGTCATGGCAATGCAACTGGCGCCATCGCGCGCCAGTCAGTATCGAGCTGTTTGAGATAAAATTAAAAGAATGAACCTCGTGCGATTTTAATCGTGTAGCTGGGCAGATTCTAAACCGGTTTGCGAAGTTTCTCCTATCTTGCTGGAAAGCAGTGAGAATGAACGATGGCTCATACAGAGCCAAACCTGCGTGAACGGCGCGCGATTGAAGATATGTTGAATGCCAAGATCTCTGTGCGAGAGATCGCGGTGTAGATCGGTCGGCATGTTGAAGATCAGCAGACTACAAGTCGCAGCCTATGTCAGTGTTCGAATTTCTGGGGTAGCCCACACTGCCAGTCATCTTGCGAGGTGGTGCATCCAAAAACTTCAGACCGCCCAGGTCAATGAACCTTTCCATTTCCGTTGGCGTTAACAAACAGCTACTGTTTCAAGCGCGAACCGTTTTTCCGGCGAATTAAGGGCCTCGCGCGACCGGCAAAACCTATCGGAGTGTCCAGATTGGCCAAGACAGATATTCTCCCCAAGCCGGATTTTCTGACAGCCGATGCGCTGGCGGGCCTTAACGCCGGCACCCATCCCGACCCTTTCAGCATCCTCGGCCCGCACCAAAACAAGAACCGGCGGTGGATCACCACATTCCAGCCCGGCGCCACCGAGGTTATCGCGACCGTGGCAGGCAAGCGGACCGTTTTGCCGCGTATCGAGGGCGATGTGTTCAGCGGCAGGGTGCCGGGCAAGACCTACACGCTCACCATAGGCTACCCCGACGGGACCGAACATGAGACCCGCGACCCGTTCTCATTTGTGCCGGTGCTGTCGGACATGGACAAATACCTCATCGGCGAAGGCACCCATAAGGAACTTTGGCGCGCCGTGGGGGCCCATGTGACCAAACATCAGGGCTGCGACGGGGTTCATTTTGCGGTCTGGGCCCCAAATGCCCGGCGCGTCTCTGTCATTGGCGATTTCAACATGTGGGACGGACGACGCCACCCCATGCGCCCAGCGGGTGAGACCGGCATATGGGAGATTTTCATTCCAGAGATTACCGAAGGCGCGGCCTATAAATATCAGGTTGTGGGGGCGGACGGGCAGGCGCGCGACAAGGCTGACCCCGTTGGTTTCGGCTCCCAACACCCGCCGGAACAGGCCTCCGTCGTGCGCGATCTCGAGGGCTACGGCTGGCGCGACAGCGCGTGGATGAAAAGCCGGGCTGCGCGGACGGAGCGCGGGCAGCCGATCTCCATCTATGAGGTGCATCTGGGGTCGTGGCGGCGACGCTATGATGATGGTGGGCGGCCCCTATCCTATCAGGAACTCGCCCGCGATCTGATCGCCTACGTTAAATATATGGGCTTCACTCATATCGAGCTGCTGCCCGTTTCCGAATTCCCGTTTGATGGGTCCTGGGGTTACCAGCCCGTGGGCCTTTACGCGCCCACCATCCGGTTTGGCCCGCCGAACGAGTTTCGCGACCTTGTTGATGCGGCCCATGCGGCGGGGATCGGCGTGCTGCTGGATTGGGTGCCGGGTCATTTCCCGACCGATGCGCATGGGCTCGTGCAATTTGACGGCACCGCGCTTTACGAACATGCCGACCCGCGAGAGGGGTTTCATCAGGACTGGAATACGCTGATCCCCAATTACGGACGCAGGGAGGTGAAGAACTACTTCATTGCCAACGCGCTTTACTGGTTGGAGGAATACCATCTGGACGGTCTGCGCGTGGATGCCGTGGCCTCGATGCTTTATCGCGACTACTCTCGCAATGACGGCGAATGGGTCCCCAACAAGGATGGCGGGCGCGAGAATTACGAGGCGATTGCCTTTCTGCAGGAGATGAATATCGCCGCCTACGGCGCGGATCCGTCAGTGATGACGGTGGCGGAAGAAAGCACCTCCTTCCCCGGCGTCTCGCAGCCCGCCCATACCGGGGGCCTAGGCTTCGGCTACAAGTGGAACATGGGCTGGATGAATGACACCCTGCGCTACATGGAGAAGGACCCGATCTACCGGCAGCATGACCACCACCTGATGACCTTCCCCATTGACTGGGCGTTTTCCGAAAACTTCATCCTGCCGATCAGCCATGACGAAGTTGTGCATGGCAAAGGCTCCATGCTTTCGAAAATGCCGGGCAATGAATGGGAAAAATTCGCCAACCTGCGGGCCTATTACGCGTTCATGTGGACCCAGCCGGGCAAGAAGCTGCTGTTCATGGGCTGCGAATTTGCTCAGCCGGAGGAGTGGAACCACGACGCGGAACTTAATTGGGGCGCGGCAGAACGGCCTGCGCATATGGGCATCCAACGGCTGGTGCAGGATTTGAACGCGCTTTACCGCGACACCAGGGCGCTTCACGTCAAGGATTGTGAACATTCCGGGTTCGAATGGGTCTGCAACGACCCCGCGCAATCCGTGATGGGGTATCTGCGAAAGGGCAGTAGCGGGGACCGCGACGTGCTTATCGTCTGCAACTTCACCCCGGTGGAGCGGACGGAGTTTCGGGTGGGCGTGCCGAGTGGCGGTTATTGGACAGAGGTTCTGAACACTGACGCCGAGATTTACGGCGGCGGCAATCGCGGCAATCTGGGCGGGCGCGACGCCGAAGAGGTGCCCGCAGATGGGTACGGGCATTCCGTCCCACTGACGCTGCCGCCACTGTCTGTCGTCGTTTTGCAAAGTTAAGTTTTTGGTTGATCAACAAGAAGGGGAGATAGCGTGCCGACGAAACGTATCACACAGAGGTCCATGGCTTTCGTTCTTGCCGGGGGCCGGGGCAGTCGCCTCAAAGAATTGACGGACCGCCGCGTCAAACCAGCGGTGCCGTTCGGCGGCAAGGCCCGGATCATCGACTTCGCCCTTTCCAATGCCGTCAATTCCGGCATCCGAAAAATCGCCGTGGCCACCCAGTACAAAGCACACAGCCTGATCCGGCACACGCAGCGCGGCTGGAATTTCTTCCGGGCGGAGCGCAACGAATTTCTCGACGTTCTGCCCGCCTCGCAGCGTGGCGGCAATGAAAGCTGGTACAAGGGGACGGCCGACGCGGTCACCCAGAACATCGACATCGTGGACAGCTACAATGTGGATTACGTGATCATCCTGGCCGGCGACCACATCTACAAAATGGATTACGAGATCATGCTGCGTCAGCATGTCGACACTGGCGCCGATGTCACTGTTGGTTGCCTGACGGTGCCACGGATGGAGGCCACGGCCTTCGGCGTGATGGACACCGACAATGACGGACGCATCACCAGCTTTCTGGAAAAACCGGCTGACCCGCCCGGCACCCCGGAAGACCCCGAAAAGGCGCTGGCTTCGATGGGGATATATGTTTTCAACTGGACCTTCCTGCGCGACCTGCTGCTGAAGGACGCCCAGGACCCGGATTCGACCAATGATTTCGGCAATGACCTGATCCCCAGCATCGTCCAGAACGGCAAGGCCATGGCGCATCGTTTCGATGAAAGCTGCGTCCGCGCCGAGGATGCGCCTGCCTATTGGAAAGATGTGGGCACCGTGGACGCCTTCTGGGAGGCGCATATCGATCTGACCAACTTCACCCCGGAGCTGGACCTGTGGGACACCGACTGGCCGATCTGGACCTATAACGAGGCCGTGCCGCCCGCGAAATTCATCCATGACGAGCGCGATCGGCGTGGCATGGCAATCTCGTCCATGGTGGCGGGCGGGTGCATCATCTCAGGGACCGAGGTTCGTAACTCCGTCCTGTTTACGAATGTGCATACCAACTCCTACGCGGTACTGGATCACGCCGTGATCCTGCCGAATGTCGTGGTTCACCGGTCCGCACGTCTTCGGCAGGTTGTCGTTGATAGCGGGGTGGTCATCCCGGAAGGGCTCGTCGTGGGCGAGGACTCGACCGAGGACGCGAAGTGGTTCCGCGTCACGGACAGGGGCATCACCCTGATCACCCAAACCATGCTGGACAAAAGGGCCGCGGCCTTATGATCAAGGCGCTTTTTGTCGTCTCGGAATGCGCCCCGCTGGTGAAGACCGGGGGGCTTGCAGATGTGGCCGGTGCCTTGCCTGCCGCGCTTGCCAAACAAGGCGCCGCAGTGCGGGTGCTGCTGCCGGGTTACCGGACCGTGATGGGCCAACTGGGCAAGACCAAGACCGCCGCGCGCTACAAGGACCTGTTTGGTGGCCCGGCGAAGCTGCTGGCCTGCACTGTGGCCGGGCTTGACCTGCTGGTTCTGGACGCGCCGCATCTTTATGATCGGGACGGCTCCATCTACGGCGATGCCACGGGTGCGGACTGGCCTGATAACGCCGAACGTTTTGCGGCCCTGTGCATGACCGCGGCGAAGATCGCGTCAGGGGGCGTTAATGGCTGGACCCCTGATATCGTGCATGGGCATGACTGGCAGGCCGGACTGACGCCGGAATATATGCGAAAGCTGGACGCGGCCGCGCCTTTCGTCTTCACGATCCACAATATCGCATTTCACGGCATTGCGGATGCAGGCAAGCTTGACGCGCTTAGCCTCGACGCCACGCGGTTCACGTCCGAGAATTTCGAGTTCTGGGGCAAGATCTCAGCGCTGAAAGCCGGTCTGGTGGGGGCGGCGAAAATCAACACCGTTTCCCAAACCTATGCGGAGGAGCTTCTGACCCCGGAATTCGGCATCGGCATGGACGGTATTTTGCGCGCAAGGCAGGGGGACCTGTCGGGCATCGTGAACGGCATCGACCTTGAGGTCTGGAACCCCGCGACCGATCCGAACATCACGCCTTACAAAACACCGGGCGGAAAATCGGCGAACAAGAAGGCTCTGCGCAAAACCTTTGGGCTGGGCGCGGCAGACGGCCCGCTATGTGTGCTTGTGTCACGCCTGACCGAACAGAAGGGCATCGACTTACTGCTGGACGCGTTGCCCGCCTTGCTGGATCGGGGTGGACAGCTTGCGCTTCTGGGATCGGGCGACCCGATACTGGAAATCGCCTTGTTGGAGGCCGCCGACCGGCATGAAAACCTGTCGGTCAAGATCGGCTATGACGAGGCCTTGTCGCATCAGATGATGGCGGGTGGCGACGCCATTGTCGTCCCGTCGCGGTTTGAACCCTGCGGGTTGACCCAGCTTTACGGGTTGCGCTACGGCACGCTGCCGCTTGTGGCTTTGACAGGCGGGCTGGCCGATACCGTCATCAACGCCAATCCGGCTGCTTTGGCACGCGGGGTCGCGACGGGCATTCAATTCTTCCCGGTCACAGCGCAGGCTTTGGCGAACGCTTTTGTGCGGCTTGCTGACCTGTTCGAGGACGGCAAGACCTGGAAAGCGATGCAACGCAACGCCATGCGTCAGCCGGTCGACTGGGAAACCGCCGCCACCACCTATGCGGGCCTGTATCGATCGGTGCTTGAGGCGCGTCCGTGAATTTTGGCCCTTTCGAGATACGACCGGGCAGGCCCACGCCGCTTGGCGCGACGCTGGACCCGGACGGGGTGAATTTCGCGATCTTTTCGCGCCATGCGACCAAGGTGATGCTTTGTCTGTTCGACGAAGACGGCAACGAGAACCAGGTGATCACCCTTCCCGAACGGGAAGGCCATGTCTGGCACGGCTACTTTCCGGGCATGAAGGCGGGGCAGCAATACGGGGTACGGATGGACGGCCCCTACGCGCCGCTGCAAGGGCACCGGTTCAACCCATTCAAGCTGCTGGTCGACCCCTACGCCAAGCGGCTGACGGGGCACCCGAAATGGCACGACGCGCTGTTTGGCTACAAGAACGGCCACAAGGACAAGGACCTGAGTTTCGACAAGACCGACAGCGCGCCTTACATGCCGCGTTGCGTCGTGGTCGACCCGTCCTTCAACTGGGAAAACGCAGCCCAGCCGCGGCACCCGCTGGAAAGCTCCGTCATTTACGAGGCGCATGTCAAAGGGCTGACTGCCGGGCGGTCGGATATCCCGAAGCGCGGCACTTATCTGGCCATGGCCTCCGACCCGATCCTTGAGCACCTGAACAATCTGGGCGTGACCACCATCGAGCTGTTGCCGGTGCAGGCCTTCCTGAACGAGAAATTCCTGCTCGACCGGGGGTTGACCAATTACTGGGGGTACATGACCTACGGGTTCTTCGCGCCCGAGCCGCGCTATATGCAGAACGGCGACATCGCCGAATTCCAGCAGATGGTGCGCCGCTTCCATTCCGCCGGGATCGAGGTGATTTTGGACGTGGTCTATAACCACACCGCGGAAGGCTCGGAGCTGGGGCCGACGCTGATGTTCCGGGGGCTGGACAATGCCAGCTACTACCGGCTGGCGGATAACCCTCGCTACTACATTGATGATGCGGGATGCGGTAACACGCTTGATTTCGAGAACCCGTTTGTCATCCGGTTGGTCATGGACAGCCTGCGCTACTGGGTGGAGGTCATGGGCGTCGACGGGTTCCGGTTCGACTTGTGCTCCGCGCTTGGTCGCACAGCCCGCGGATTCGAGCGGGACGGCCCCTTCTTCCGCGCCATAGGCCAAGACCCGGTGCTCAATCAGGTCAAGCTGATCGCGGAGCCCTGGGATATTGGGCCGGGTGGCTATCAGCTGGGGGCGTACCCCTCCCCCTTTGCGGAATGGAATGACAAATATCGCGACAACGTGCGGGAGTTCTGGCGCGGCGACCCCGGCAAGGTGCGGGTGCTGGCCGAACGGCTCGTAGGCTCCGCCCCCTATTTCGACCACGACGGGCGTGCGGCCACGTCGTCGTTGAATTTTCTGACCGCGCATGACGGCTTCACCCTGCAAGATACGGTCAGCTACAACCGCAAGCATAATCTGGCTAACGGGGAGGGTGACCGCGACGGCCATTCAAACAACCATTCCGACAATATGGGGGTCGAGGGGCCGACCGAAAAACCTGCAATCAAGGCCGCCCGCCTGCGCCGCAAGCGCAACATGATCGCGACGCTCATGCTGTCCCAGGGCACGCCGATGATGCTGGCGGGCGACGAGCTGAGCAATTCGCAGAACGGCAATAACAACGCCTATTGCCAAGACAACGAGATCGGATGGGTCAACTGGCCCGATCAGGAGGACCCGTTCTTCACCTTCTGCCAGCAGGCGATTGCGTTTCGCAAGATGCACCCGCTGCTACGCCAGACACGTTTCCTGCATTCCCGCCAGCGGCTCATCGACGGGGAGCCTGACCTGTTCTGGCGGCGGGCCAATGGTGACGCGATGCAGCAGGAGGATTGGGACAATCCGGCCCTTGATACGCTGGTCGCCGAGATGCGCATGGCGTCGGGAGCGCCTGAATATGTGCAACGCGAAGGCGCGCTTCTGGTCGTGCTCAACCGTGGGGCGGCGGTTGAAATCGCGGCGCCTGACCTGCCCCCCGGGGAGGCCTGGGTGCGCCGGTTCGACACCAGCCAGGAAGACGCCATCAAGGTCACCGCCGGCATGGCCGTGGCCGCCAACAGCGTTGTCGTGTTTTCACACGAGACCGCAAATGGGTGAGTAAAAAGGAAAACCGAGGAGGAAGACAGATGCCGATGCAGAACGTGCGGACAACTCCAATCGACGGGCAAAAGCCGGGCACCAGCGGGCTTCGAAAGAAGACGGCCGTGTTCAGGCGTCCGCGTTTCCTTGAAAACTACGTGCAGTCGATCTTTGACGGGATCGGCGGCGTCGAGGGGAAAACGCTGGTCATTGGCGGCGACGGGCGTTTCTTCAATGACGCGGCGATCCAGATCATTCTGCGCATGGCCTGCGCGAACGGGGCGGTCAAATGCATTGTGGGGCAGGGCGGCCTGCTCTCGACCCCTGCCGCGTCGCATTTGATCCGTCTGCGCGAGGCCGATGGCGGTTTGATCCTGTCGGCCAGCCATAACCCGGGCGGGCCTGATGCCGATTTCGGACTGAAATATAACGGCCCAAACGGGGGACCCGCGACCGAGGCGGTTACCGACAAAATATTCGAATGCACCAAATCGCTGGCGCTTTACAAAATCGCGGCGGCGGAGGATCTGGATCTGGGTCAGCTGGGCACCCACAAGCTGCAGGATATGGTGATCGAGATTGTCGATCCGGTCGCCGATTATGCCGCGCTGATGGAAACCATCGTGGATTTCGCCAAGATCAGGGCGCTTTTTGAAGGTGGCTTCACGATGTGCTTTGACGCCATGCACGCCGTGACCGGGCCTTACGCGCATGCCGTGCTGGAGGATATGCTGGGGGCGCCCAAAGGTACCGTTATCAACGGCCAACCCAGCCCTGATTTCGGCAAGGGCCACCCCGACCCGAACCCCATTTGGGCGAAGACCCTGATGGATAAAATGCACGGCGCGAATGCGCCTGATTTCGGGGCCGCGTCCGATGGGGATGGCGACCGCAATATGATCGTGGGGCGGGGTGCCTATGTTACGCCTTCCGACAGCCTCGCCCTTCTGACCGCCCATGCGCATCTGGCACCGGGCTACAAAGGTGGCCTTGCGGGCGTTGCCCGGTCCATGCCGACCTCCCGCGCGGCGGACCGGGTCGCAGAAAGCCTTGGCATCGGCTGCTACGAGACCCCAACCGGATGGAAATTCTTCGGCAACCTGCTGGATGCGGGCAAGGTTACCCTATGCGGGGAGGAAAGCGCGGGCACTGGTTCCGACCACGTGCGCGAAAAGGACGGGCTTTGGGCGGTGCTTTTGTGGCTCAACATTCTGGCAGAGACGGGTAAGCCCGTATCCGAGCTGATGGCCGACCTCTGGAAAGCCCATGGTCGCTGCTACTACGCGCGCCATGACTACGAGGATGTCGATGGCGACAAGGCGTCGGTCATGATGGACGGGCTGCGCGCAAAGCTGGGCGGCCTTGCCGGGTCTCGCATCGGCGCATTAACCGTCGAAGCGGCGGATGAGTTTGCCTATCTCGATCCCGTTGACGGGTCTCAATCCACAGGCCAGGGCATCCGGGTGGCTTTTGAGGGCGGCGGGCGGGCGGTGTTCCGGCTGTCCGGCACGGGGACGCAAGGAGCCACGATCCGGCTTTACCTCGAACAGCTTGAAACCGACCCGGCACGGCTGCAGGAGGCCCCTGAGACGATGCTGAAACAGGTGCGGGCAGCCGCTTTGATCCTGTCTGATCTGGTTGCCATCACCGGTCGCGATGCGCCCGATGTGATTACTTGAGCGCTTCTGACGCCTATAAAGGCCCCTCCGCCCCATGGGCCAGATAGGCAAAACCGTTGCCGTCCAGGACCAACGCGCCATCCGCGATTGAGGCCGCCGCGCCTTTTGCGATCTCCGCCGTGCTCTTCAGTGGTATCCTTTGGGCGTCCTTCGACAGGTTAAAAACGCAGGTCAGCGATTGCGTGTCGTCATGGCGGGTGAAGGCCAGCAGCGGCTCTGGCAGGGTGATGAACGTGGTCTTGCCGCGTGCCAGCGCGGGCGTTTCGCGGCGGTAGGCGATCATCTCTTTGTAATAGGCCATGATGCCGCTGTCGCCCTGCTGATCCACGGCCTTGGCGGCTTGCGGCGCTTTCACCGGCAACCACGGCTTGCCTGTCGAAAATCCGGCATGGGGCGCGTCTTTCTCCCAGACCATCGGCGTGCGGCAGCCGTCGCGGCCTTTCACCGCTGGCCAGAAGCGGATCGCAGGCGGGTCGGTAAGTTCTTCGAAGACAAGCTCTGTCTCGGTCTGGCCCAGTTCTTCGCCCTGATAGATGCCGATGGTGCCTTCAAACGCCATCAGCATGGCGCAGCCGAACCGGGCGATGCTGTCCTCGGATACCGCATGCTCCCCCCACCTGGTGACATGGCGCGGCACGTCGTGGTTGCTGAAGGACCAGTAAGGATGCCCGTCCGCTGCGCCGGATTGAAAGCCTTCGATGCAGGTGCGGAAATGCTCCGCGTTGAAGTCGGGGCCGAGCATGGCAAAGCTGTATGCCATATGCAGCCGGTCGCGGCCCTCAGTGTATTCGCCCATGATCTCGATAGACCGGCGGCCCATCTCGCCCACTTCGCCGACCATCATGATATCCTGATATTGGTCTGTCAGCACGCGCAGCCGTTCAAGAAAGCCAAGGTTCTCGGGCCGGGTTTTGTTGTAGATGTTGTTCTGCATCCCGTAGAGGTCGGTTGCCATCACCTGGGGCGCCGCCTGCGCTGGCGGGTTGGAGCGCAGTTTCTGGTCGTGGAAATAGTAGTTCACCGTGTCCAGGCGGAAGCCGTCCAGCCCCCGGTCCAGCCAGAATTTGCAGGTCTCAAGGATCGCGTCGACGACATCGGGGTTGTGAAAGTTCAGGTCCGGCTGCGAGGCCAGGAAGTTGTGCAGGTAATACTGCCCGCGCTGTGGATCGAACTCCCACGCGGGGCCGCCGAAATGGCTGTGCCAATTGGTCGGTGGCGAGCCATCGGGCAGCGGATCGGCCCAGACATACCAATCGGCCTTGTCGTTGTCGCGGCTTAGGCGGGACTGTTTGAACCATTCATGCTGGTCCGAGGTATGCGACAACACCTGATCGGTGATCACCTTCAACCCCCGCGCATGCGCGCCGTCGATCAGCGCATCAAAGGCGGCCAGATCGCCAAACAGAGGGTCAATCGCCAGGTAATCGGACACGTCATAGCCCATGTCCTTCTGGGGCGACATGAAAATGGGGGACAGCCAGATGCAATCCACGCCGAGGCCCGCAATATGGTCCAGCCTCTGCGTGATGCCTGCCAGGTCACCGACACCGTTGCCGGTGCTGTCTTGATATGAGCGCGGGTAGACCTGATAGATCACGGCGCTTCGCCACCATTCCTGCATCATGCTTCGCTCCGGCGTTGGTTTGATTCCGAGCCTTATGCCTTAGAGGTGAACGGCACCGGGGGTAAACAGGTTAATGCAAGGGTGCGGCCAATCGGACCACCCTGCGCTGCTAGGTCTGGCCTTTGCGGTGACGGTCCACCATCCGCTGAACCATCGGCGCGAAATGCCAGTAGTCGGGCGTCACCATATCGGGGCGTTTCCCCGCGTCGTCCAGATAGCGCACCGCGATGATCTGGTCGAGGTTTGGGTTCTGCTCGAACGCCGTGACCTCATCGGCGCGCATCGGCCCGCCTTGCAGGTTGAGCGAATGGATGGACGCCTCTGACAGCCGGCGTAGATATTCCGGCCGGGTCGCGCAGAGGTAGCGTTTGGCGGCCACATGGTAGCGGACGCAATCGGTGATGATGCTGGGAAAGAAGCGCTGCAGCACTTCTGCGCCGGCATCCTCGTGGTGGCGGTCCTCGGTGTCTTCCATGGTGAAGGTCCCGAACTCGCTGGTGAAATGGCCGATATCATGCAGCAAGGCGCCGACGATGATCTCTTCGGGCTGGCCATTCTGTTCGGCGATGGTGGCCCCTTGCAGCATGTGTTGGCCCATGTTGACCGGCTCGCCCAGATATTCCTCCCCGCCGCGCCGATCAAAGATGGAGCCGATGAAATCCACGATTGTCTCGTGGGTGAGGGTCGCGATATCGGGTTTCATTGAGCCGCTTCCTGTGTTTGCGCGCGCCGCATGGCATCATAGGTCGAGCGTAGCCCGTCCTTGTCGGCGTAACACCCCTGAAGCCAGCGTGTCCCCTGCCCTGAATACCCTTTGCGTGCATGCAGAACGCGGGTGTTGTCGACCACGAAGGCCTCGCCGGGATTGAGGCGGAAAGTCACTGCCATCGCCTCGTCGTCAATGATCTCGCCCAGCCGGCGGTAGGCCGCGTAGTAATCGGCCATCCTGTCAAAGGGCACGTCTGTCACGGCGGCCATGGAGCGGTTGTTGAACCGCACGGCCGTCAACTCGCCATCCGGTGCAAGCTCGATCATAGGGCGGCGTGACGTGAGGCACACACCGGCCTCGCCCGCATATTCAAACCGCGCGCAGTGATCTGCCAGCAGGTCGAAATACCGCTCATTATCATCCCGCAACCGGCGGGCGGCGGCAAAGCCGTCAACGACCATGTTTTCGCCCCCCGCAGCGGAGCTTTCGAGGCAGTAAAGCACCTGCACCGTGGGAATGGGATCGCGGTATGGGTTATCCGTGTGTGCCTGAAGGCCAGCGCCGGTGAAGGCAAGGTTCGTCGGATTAACCTCGGTCCGCACCTCGAAATGGCGGCCATAATTGGTCTCGCGCACATAGCCGAAAAGATCGACAATCCTGAACAGCGCCCCGTCCTCAATCGGTCCGTTCACCACCTTGCCAAACCCGTAGCGGTTCATCCCTTCAAGCCATTGGCTGAGCGCGCCCCGGCTCTGAGACAACTCTGCAAAGTCGCCGGTTGGAACATGGTCCATCAACCCGGCATCCCACAGATCGACACCCGGTTCGGTCCACCCGCGCGCCTGCGGCGGGGCGTCGTCATAGGCATGCGCGTCAAGCCAGGCCAAGCCGTAGGACACCACCTTTCCCTCGGGGTCAAAGCGGACCTCCAGCGTGTCATCCTTCACAGTGGCGTTTTTGATGCGGGTCTCAACGGGTATATCGCGCAGGGTGATGAGGCGTTGCCAGTTGCCGGGGGCGCGTGTCTCAGCGTCGGCGGCATTGTCTCGCAGCCAGATCGCGTGGAAACGGCGGGTGGCATGCGCGGTTTTGAGCGTCAGATAGCTGCCTGACGGATCCAGGGTCACACTTGTCATGGCAGGTATCCTTGGCCGGTGAATTTGTGTGGACAGGATTACGGGCCGTGTGGCTGACGTCAAAAACATTTTCTGTTGCGGACTGCCGATCCTTGGATGGCCTGTCTAGCGCGACACCTCAGCCTCGATCAGCGCTTAATACAGGGCGCTGATACGTTTGGTCACGGGCCGCTCCTGCGTTCGGATGGATTTGCCGTCCATTTTCGGCCACACGTTTTCATCTGCCATGTCGGTGCCATGTGTGGTCATGTCGCGCCGATAGCTGATCTGATCCTCAGGCTGACAGCGCCCGCGCTTTGGAGAAGGAGACGAGCGTGCGCGAGTCCTCGTCCCACAGATGCAGCCGGGCGTTGGCGAAGCTTTCGCGGATCGTCATGCGGCTGCCTTCTGCCAGCGCGTCGTGATCGCGCAGGACTTCGGGTAGGCGGTAGAACGGGATGCGGCTGTAAAGATGGTGCACGTGATGGATGCCTATATTGGCCGTAAACCATTGCAGGACGGCGGGCATCACGTAGTGCGAGCTTCCGTGCAGGGCGGCGTCATGCAGCTGCCAATCCGCGTCGTCATCCCAATGGGTGGTTTCAAACTGGTGCTGAACGTAGAAAAGCCAGACCCCGGCGGTGGCCGCAAGCAGCGTCGAGGGCAGGAAGATCAGCAGGATCGGCATCAGCCCGCCAAAATACATGATGGCCGCCAGCCCCGCAAAAATCCCGGCATTGGTGCTCATGGCGCTCAGCCAGTATTTCCCCGTGGCCATGAACCCGAGGGGAAGCCGGTTTTGCAGCAGGAACAAATAGCCGGGCCCAAGGCCAAACAGGATGATTGGATGCCGGTACAGCCGATAGAGCAGCCGTTTCTTCATCGAGAGATCGCGATACTCCGCCACGGTGAGCGTGTTGATATCACCCATCCCGCGACGGCCAAGATTGCCTGACGAGTTGTGGTGGATAGAATGCGCCCGCCGCCAGACGTCATAAGGCGTCAGTGTCAGAACACCGATCATGCGCCCAATCCAGTCGCTGGTGTTGCGGCTGGAGAAGAACGCGCCATGCCCGCAATCATGCTGGATAGCGAAAAGGCGCAGCAGGAACGCGGCGTTGAAAAGCGAAATCGCGAAGGTCAGCCAGTAGCTGTAGGACAATGACCACCACGCGATGGCCCAAAGCAGGATGAAGGGGCCAATAGTGATGAGCAACTCGGTACAGCTGCGCCATGTGCTTGGCTCACGGTATTCGGCAAGAATCCGGACCCATTGCCGCGCATCCGCGACGTCGGGTTGGGCCTCGGAAACATCTGGGGCAATGGTCATCTGCCTGCATTTCTTGTTGTTATCGCCGGTCGTCCATAACCGATAGCCGCGCGATAGCAAATCACGAAAACAAAACTTGCGCTAAAGGCGGGCTGATTGTGGCGACATTCCGTGCTGCGAAGCGGAGGCATTAATGTCGCCACGCCTATGCTGTCCCCAACATGTCGCGTGCAATGCGCTCAAAGATGGCGCAGCCCACGGGGATCAGATCGTCAGGAAAGTCATAATCCGGGTTGTGAAGCGCGGCATGGTCTTGGCCCGGCCCCAGGCACAGCATCGCCGCCTTCGCGCCCCATCCAAACACGCCGAAATCTTCAGATGCGCGCATCGGCAAGTTTTCTTCCCCATTGGGCACGCCGATGGCCGTCATGGCTTTGGTGGCTACTGCATAGGCCTCCGGGTCGTTGACGGAGGCTGCAAAATGATCGTGGATTTCGAACGCGACACTCAACCCGAATTCGTCGGCTGCCTCGCAGGCGAGCTTTCGGGCAGCGGTTTCGAGCTGCGCGAGACCCTCATCACCCGCCGTGCGCAACGTGGCGAAGATCCGGGCGTCACCGGGTGCGATGCCAAATGTCGGCTCGCCCATGCTGACATGCGTGACGGTAACCAGACGGAAATTGTCGTTGCGCGGCCCGCCATCCCCGTGCCCAAGGCCGTCCAGCGCGGGGATCAGCTTTGCGACCGCCAAGGCTGGCGAGACACCATCTTGCGGGTCGGCCGCATGGGCCGTCTTGCCGGTCAGCGCGACCTTCAGCCCAAGAGACGCACAATTCATTAGCCCGGCCCGAGCCGCGACACATCCGAACGGGGTGCCGGGTTCATTATGAATTGCGAAGGCCCAATCCGGTTTGATGTCTTGATAGGCCGGGTCGGCGACAACGGCTCTCGCGCCGCTTCCATCTTCTTCGGCCGGTTGAAACATCAAGACGACCCGGCCCCGCGCGACCGGTTTGCGGGCGATCAGCCGACCCAATCCCAGCAGCATCGTCATATGGCCATCATGGCCGCAGGCATGGCTTTTGCCAGGGACCTCTGACAGCCAGGCAATGCTGTCGTTGCGTTCTGCAATCGGCAGGGCGTCAAGCTCGGCGCGAAACAACACCGTCGGGCCAACCTGACCACTATCAAAGACGGCGGCAACCCCGTGGCCCCCCAATCCGGTCAACACCTGCGTCGGTGACATCGGCTGAAGTGCGGCAACAATGGTCCGGGCGGTCTCCTTCTCCTCGCCCGAGATTTCAGGCCAGCGGTGAAGCGCGCGCCGAAATTCGGTCAGTTCGACGAGATCGCTATTTGTCAGCAAGTTCCACCCCGTTTGGCATTCAGTCCCACGATCCAGACCCATGTCTACGCGAAGCGGGACGCCATGCAACAGGGCGGGCCGGTTATCGCTCGCAAAAGCGTGAGCGGCGGCGCGCATAACCGTCTTCCCTTAACCTGGTTAACAAGCCAAACTGCGGGCTGCTGCGCCCTCCCTTAGATCAGAAACCGGCGCAGCACTGTTTGGACTTATATCGAGTAACGGCCGGACCGGCCGATTTTTACACGGGGATTGTAACATGACACGGCTCACCGCAACCCATTGGACCACCTTGCCTGATAACCTGCGCCACGAAGGCACGCCGTCTGCCTGGGCAAAGATGACTCGCCCCGGTCAGAAGGTGCATTCGTTTCTGGAGGCCGCGTTCTTTGACGCCGACGGTAGTTTGTGGCTGTCCGACGTGCCTTATGGACGTGTCTTCCGCGTCTCGCCTGCAGGCGAGTGGCATCTTGCGCACCAGATCGATGGGGAGCCGCGTGCGATGCGGATCGCCCCGGACGAGCGCCGCCTCGCGGTGGATCATCGCCACGGGTTGATCGAACTGAAGGCGGAGACGACCTTTGAAACCCTGAGCACCGGAGCGGTGGAGCCGTTTATTGGCCTGTCGGACATGTCCTATGGCCCCGATGGCGCGCTTTGGATCACCGATGCAGGGCGCACCAGCCTCAGCGATCCGCGCGGACGTGTTTACCGCTGGTGGGGGGAGGAGCTGCGCCTGGTTCTGGACTGCATTCCGGCACCCAATGGCATCGCGGTCTCGCCCAACAACGCCTGGGTCTACGTAGCCGTAACGCGGGCAAATCAGGTCTGGAAGTTCTCGCCACGATTGCCCGCGACCGGCGCGCCGCTGATCGGGACCTATCTGCAGCTGTCGGGTGGTCTTGGCCCTGACGGGATCGCCTGCAACACCCATGGCTGGCTTGCCGTTGCGCAGGCGCAGGCGGGGCGGGCCTATGTGTTTGACGCCTTAGGCGACCTTATCAGCGACATCCGCCTGCCGCGCGGACTATGGACCACGTCGGTTACCTTCGATCCCGCAGACCCGCAACGCCTGATCATCGTGGACGCACAGTTTGGCGCGGTCTTCACCTGTGACATTCCGAAGCCACGGGGGTGACGGCGCTCTGCGCGTGCTGATGTTCTGCCAGCGCTAATTGGGTCGGATGGGTGGCGCTTTGCGATCGCGGTAGCGCTCCGTCAGGTCGGCGTCGACGTCGTCTTGGCTGTACGCCCCCAGGATGACCCCCTTGGTGCTTCTGCTCGTCCGGGTTGTCCGCAAGGTCTCGTTGCTGATTGTGGTGCGTTGCGCGGGTCGCCGCGCCCAGGTGTCGAGTGTTGTGGATAGCCGGGCCAGAACCGGGGCGTGGGCGGGGCTTTCGCCAAGGTCAACCAGCTCGTCAGGGTCTTCTTGCAGATCAAAGAGCATGGGCCTTATGCCGCCGCCGAACTGGATCAGCTTGTAGCGCGCGTCCCTGACCATGAACAAACGCGCCTCAGCGGTGTCGAGCTGCAGCTTGTCCGACAACGGGGTCATGGAGAAATCGTACTCGCAAAAGGCATGATTGCGCGTCTGCGCCTGCCCGCGGATCAGCGGCAGCAGCGACTGCCCCTCCAGCACATGATCAAGCGCTGTCGCATCACCGCCCGCCACATCGACAAAAGTGGGTGCAAGGTCAATCAATTGAACCAGGGCGTCCGTGGCCGTACCGCGCGTGGCATCTGCCTTTGCCGACGGATCGTAGACGATCATCGGCACCCTGACGGAGGTGTCATGGCAAAAGGTCTTCTCGCCCAGCCAATGGTCGCCCAGATAGTCGCCATGGTCGGAGGTCACCACGATCATCGTGTCCTCCATCCGGCCCGTCTCCTCCAGCCAGCCGAACAGTAAGCCCATCTGGTCGTCACACTGTTTGATCAGCCCCATATAGGCGCCCAGAACTTTGTCGCGGACATGGTCTTGCGAAAATGCCTGCCCGACCGGGGCATTCATCATGCCGCCGAAAACCGGGTGGGTGGTCTGGCGTTCCGCATTGCTGCGGGTCACCGGCAGAAAATGCTGGGACCCGAACATGTTGTGATAGGGCGCGGGCACGATATAGGGCCAATGCGGCTTGATGTAGGACAGGTGACAGCACCAGGGCGCGTCGCCATGGCTTTCAATGAACGCCATGCCCCGCCGGGTTAGATAGGGCGTCTCGCTATCCTCTTCCGCGATGTTGGCGGGTTTGTCGCTGTTCTCCATGAACCAGCCCGACAGGACGTTGCCCGCGCCGTCATTGGCGGAGTTGGCGTAGTCATGCCATGGGTTGTCGCCGTCATATCCCTTGTTG
Source organism: uncultured Litoreibacter sp. (assembly GCA_938030665.1). Lineage (GTDB taxonomy): Bacteria > Pseudomonadota > Alphaproteobacteria > Rhodobacterales > Rhodobacteraceae > Litoreibacter. The sequence goes on from CALHHY010000116.1 coordinate 20,321, forward strand.
CGCAGGTCTTCGTTATATCTCAGCGCGCCACCTGCGTCATAGAACCCGTCTGGGCCTTCGGGGCGCATCCCGTCGTCGCGCTCGAACACGTCAAACCCGCATTCAGACACGCGCGCGCCGATCACGCTGTCAGGCTCCAGCCCCAGCCGCGCCATGCCTTCGGCATCGGCCTTCATATGGGTCTTGCCGACCAGCCAGCACTCCATGCCGAGATCACGCAGATGGTCCCCCATCGTCCGTTCCCCCACTTTCAGCGGCACGTTGTTCCAAACCGCTCCGTGGCTGTGCACGTAGCGCCCGGTATAGGTCGACATCCGCGACGGTCCGCAAAGCGGCGATTGAATATAGGCGCGGTCAAACCGCACGCCGCGTTGCGCCAGCCGGTCGATATGGGGCGTGTGCAGATGCGGGTGGCCGTAGCAGCTGAGATAGTCCCAGCGCAGCTGGTCGAACATGATGAACAGGATGTTTTTTGGGTCAGCCATTCAGGTCCACAGGTCCAATTTATCCGCCTTCGGCCCGCCGGGAGGCAATGGCACGTGTCTACAGGGTCATCCGCTTGCCGTACAACTGGGCAATCCTCAGCCTTCTCTCACTTCTCAGAAATATAAAGTTTAAACAACGCCTTACTGGACTACTTCATATATAATATATGAAAAATACAAAATAAACTATTATAATATGATTGATGTGCTATGAAATGGTTAACTAGGATTCGTTGATCGGGAGGGTTCAATGGCCGGAGCAGAAGGCACAGCGGTAGGCGCGGTAGCGCAGGCTGAGGCCGGTCGCTTGATGTCGCAGGAACGGGCTGCCCGGATCGCTCAAATCCGCCCCATCATCGCGCGTGTCGGCAAGCGCAATCAGCTGCTGGTGAAGATCGTGACCGAGGACGGGCTGGTAGGCTGGGGCGAAAGCGGCATGTCGTCCCGCGAAGGTGCAGTCGCCGCCACTATTGACCATTTCGCCGGGTTTTTGCTGGGCCAAGACAGTCGGCAGATCGGGCGCATCTGGCAGGAATGCTATCGCGGCCAGTATTTCGAAGGGGGCCGCGTGCTGACGGCGGCCATATCGGCCATTGATATCGCGCTCTATGACCTCCTTGGCAACAGGCTGGGCGTGCCGGTCTACCAATTGCTGGGCGGGCGGCAGCGCGATGTTGTGCCCAACTTTGCAACAACCATGGCGGCCACGAAAGACGGGTTGGTCTCCGAGGCGCGGGCATTGGTGGATGCGGGCTGGGATTGCATCCGCACCTATCCCGCCAGCTTTGTCGGCGAGGCCGTATTTGACCCGCGCGCGACGCTGGCCCAAACCGCACAAGAGCTCATCGCGGTCCGTGAAGAGGTAGGCCCAAACGTCCATCTGGGCGTCGATCTGCATCACCGCTATTCGGTGCCTGACATCGCCTACCTCTGCGATCTTCTTCCAGCCGGCACCCTGAACTTTCTGGAAGAGCCCATTCGGTGTGAGACGCCCGAGGCCTACGAGACGCTGCGCCGGATGACCAATATCCCCTTCGCCGTGGGGGAGGAATTCGCCTCCAAATGGCAAGCGGCCCCCTATCTGGAGCGGGGGCTGGCCCAGTATATGCGCCTTGATGTCTGCAACGTGGGCGGCTTCACCGAGGCGATGAAAATCGCCGGCTGGTCGGAGCGTCATTATATCGACCTTATGCCGCACAACCCCTTGGGGCCGATCTGCACGGCCGCGACCGTCCATCTGGGCGCGGCGGTTCCGAATTTCAGCTGGGCCGAGACCCGTCAATCCCCGGTTGAAGAGCTTGGTTTTCACGACCCCGAACTGTTCCCCGTCCAGATCACGATGGAGGGGCCCGTCTACCGCGTCCCGGACGCGCCGGGTCTTGGGGTGTCTGTGAACGAAGACCTGATCGCCGAGCAGACGGTGACCCATATCGAAGCGCCACATCTCAGGCGCCCCGATGGCTCCGTCACCAACTGGTAGGCGGCAATCGACATTATCTTGGAGGAGAGAATGATGATCAAACAAGGGAATTACCAAGGATTGCGGTCCAGCGTCGCGGGGGCGGGCCTAATGCTTGCCATGACAGCGCAGGCCTGGGCGTTTGAGGAGGCCCCGATGCTGGCCGACAAGGTCGCCGCTGGTGGATTGCCCCCGGTCGCGGAACGGATGCCAAGCGAACCGATGGTCATGGAAACCCTGGATAGCATTGGCGAGTATGGTGGTACTTTGCGCCGGGCCATTCTTGGCGGGGGCGATCAGCATAACATGCTGCGCCAGATCGGCACCGAATTGCTGGTCCGCTGGAGCCATGACTGGTCAGAGGTCAAACCCAACATCGCCGAAAGCTGGAGGGTGTCGGACGACGCGGCGACCTACACATTCAAGCTGCGCGAGGGCATGCGCTGGTCGGACGGCGCGCCGTTTACTGCCGACGACATCATGTTCTGGTACGAGATTTTCATGGACGAGACGTTGACGCCGTCCAAACACCCAAATTACGTTGATGCCGGTGGGCCGGTGCAAGTCACCAAGGTTGACGACACCACCGTAGAATTCAAATTCAGCGCGCCAAACGGGTTGTTCCTGCAGAACATGGCCTACGGGTTTGGCTACTACCCGGTGGTTTACCCAAAGCATTACCTCAGCCAGTTTCACAAGGCGTATAACGACGACATTCAGGCGCTGATCGACGCGGAACCGGCGGCCTCCGACTGGGTGCAGTTGTTCAACCTCAAGGCCGGGCCAATGCACACGCCGCTGTTCTGGCAGAACCCGGACCGCCCGACGCTGCATCCGTGGAAGACGACCAACGCCTACGGTTCTTCCGACCGGGTGGTGGCGGAGCGTAACCCCTAGTTCTGGAAGGTCGCCGAGGCGGGCAACCAGCTGCCCTATGTCGACCGGATCACCTGGGATCAGGTGGAGGATCCTGAGACCATCCTGCTGAAGGCCTTCAACGGCGAGATTGACTACATGGCGCGCCATATCGGCCGGCCGTCAAATCTGGCAGCGCTGACCGATAACAAGGACCGCGGCAAATACGGCTTCTTCGGGGTAGGCGACATCCCGGCAAACCAGTCCATCCTGATGTTCAACCTGAACAACCCCGACCCGATCAAGAACAAGATCGTCAACACATTCGAGTTCCGCCAAGCCGTCAGCCACGCGGTGGACCGGCAGGAGATCATCGATTTGGTCTATCTGGGCGCAGGCAGGCCGGGGCAGACCGCCCCGCATGAAAGCTCCCCCGTCTATAACGAGAAATGGGTTACCCAATACACCGAGTTTGACCCCGACCTGGCCAATACGCTGCTGGATGGCATCGGGCTGGACCAGAGGGACGGTGACGGCTACCGCCTTGGGCCGGATGGCAATCGCTTCACGCTGGTCTTTCTGGTCGCCGACGTCTTCGGATTTCAATACCCCGACGTGATGGAGTTGGTCGCGGATTACGCCAAGGATGTGGGCCTTGATTTCCAGGTGCGCGCCTCCGATCGGTCCCGCCTGCAGGAGATCGCGTCAGCCGGCGATCATGACGCCTATATCTGGAATTGCAGCGGCGGGCTGGCGGATGCCTACACGAACCCCGACTGCTACCTGCCGCGCGGGCAGGCCGTCTATTGGGCACCCAAATGGGCTGCCTGGGGCGTTGACAACAGCACCGGGGTTGAGCCGCCGGAAAATATCAAGGCGCTGTTTGAGGCCTATCACGGTGTGACCACAAATGCCGACGCGGCCACGCAGGAAGCGGCGCTGACGGACCTGATTGAACAGGCTACCAGCCAGCTTTTGACCATCGGCATGGTGCAAAGCGACGGGGCTTATGGGGTGGTGCGTAACAACGTGCGCAACTATGTCGACCCGATGCCGATTGCAGGCCAGCTTTGGACGCCCGCGCCCTATACAGCGCAAGTCTATTTCGAAGGCGGCACCAACCTGCCGTAACGGGTAGGGTGCGGGCCGGGGTAATCTCCTCCTGGTCTGCATTTGCGTCGGAGCAGCGCTTTCTCCCTTGGCGCTGCTCCACTTTCCGCCGGATTCCATGCCACCCGGGCCTGACCCAGAAAGCGCCATGCTACAGTTTCTCATCAGACGCATTGCCTACATGATCCCGACGGTCTTCCTTGTGTCGGTGGTGACCTTTGCGATCATCCAGCTGCCGCCAGGCGATTATCTGGACACGCTGGCCGCGGAGCTGGCCGATGCAGGCGGGTTGGACGAAGGCACACGGCAGGCCTTGGCGGATCAATACGGGCTGGGCCAGCCGATCTGGGTGCAATACCTGAAATGGATGCGCGGCATCCTGTTTCACTGGGATTTCGGCATCTCGTTCGAGAAGAATGTGCCCGTCAATGACCTGATCTGGGACCGGCTTGGCTGGACCTTCGCCATTTCGATCCTGACCTTGTTGTTCATCTGGATGACGGCACTGCCGATTGGTATCTATTCGGCGGTCAAGAAATATTCGGTCGGCGATTATGTCGCGACCTTCTTTGGCTTCATCGGGCTGGCGGTGCCGAATTTCCTGCTGGCGTTGGTGATGATGTACGTGGCTTTCAAGTATTTCGGACAAAGCGTGGGCGGGCTGGTCAGCCCCGAATATATCGACCAGCCCTGGACCTGGGACAAAGTCGTCGACCTGCTGAAACATATCTGGATGCCCATTGTCGTGGTCGGCACATCCGGGGCCGCGGCCCTGATCCGCATCATGCGCGCCAACCTGCTGGACGAGCTGTACCGGCCCTATGTCGTCACCGCCCGCGCCAAAGGGATGAGCGAGTTTCAACTGCTGATGCGCTACCCGGTGCGGGTCGCGCTGAACCCGTTTGTGTCCACCATCGGGTGGATTTTGCCGACGCTGGTCTCGGGGGAGATCATCGTGGCCGTCGTCATGAACCTGCCCACGACCGGCCCGCTACTGCTGCGCGCGCTGCTGGTGCAGGACATGTATCTTGCAGGCTCCCTGATCCTGATCGTCAGCCTGCTGACCGTGCTGGGCACCCTGATTTCCGACCTGCTGCTGGCATGGATTGATCCAAGGATACGTTACCAATGAGCGCGATTGATCACAGCCCCGCAGCGATTGCCGACGCGCCCGCCGCCCCTATTTTGCTTGGCCCGTGGGCGCTGATGTGGCGCAAATTCAAGCGGCACCGGATCGCCTATGCTTCGCTCTGGCTGGTCGGGTTCATCTACGTGCTTGCGCTATTCGGCAACTTCTTCGCGCCACAGGCCCATGACGAGACCAACCGGCGCGGCATCTTTGTGCCGCCGCAGGCGATCCAGTTCATTCACCGGGCGGAGGACGGCTCCGCCAGATTGCAGCTGCATGTTGACGCGCTCAGGATGAAGGTCGATCAGGCCACGATGCGGCGCAGCTACGAGGCGCGTGAGGGGGAGATCATCCCCTTGGGTTTCTTCGTCAAAGGTCACCCCTACCAGCTGCTCGGATTTATCAAGGCCGACCGTCATTTCTTCGGGCCGAAAAATCCCGACGACGTGGCCTATTTTCTGGGCTCCGACCGGCTGGGGCGCGACATTCTGAGCCGCATCATCATTGGCACGCAGATCTCCATGTCCATCGGTCTGGTGGGCGTCGCGGTGTCGCTGGTCATCGGGGTCTCGCTTGGCGGTATCTCGGGCTATTACGGCGGCTGGATCGACAATGTGATCCAGCGGGTGATCGAATTTCTGCGCTCTATCCCGACAATCCCGCTTTGGATGGGGCTGGCCGCCGCAATCCCGCTGGGGTGGCCGCCGCTCAGGACCTATTTCATCGTGACGCTTATCGTCTCGATGATCGGCTGGACGTCGCTGGCCCGCGAGGTGCGCGGCAAATTCCTGTCGCTGCGCAATGAGGATTTCATCACCGCCGCCCGGCTGGATGGCCTCAGCGACTGGGAGGTAATCCGCAAACATATGGTGCCCTCATTCTCCAGCCATATCATTGCTTCGCTGACGCTGGCGGTGCCGCTGATGATCCTGGCGGAGACCTCGCTTAGCTTTCTTGGCATCGGGTTGCAGCCGCCCATTGTGTCCTGGGGCACGCTGTTGAAAGAGGCGCAGAACGTCCGCACCATTATCGAGGCGCCCTGGCTTCTGATCGCCCCCGGCACGATGATCGTGATTGCGGTGCTAGCCCTGAATTTCCTAGGGGACGGCCTTCGTGACGCCGCTGACCCCCATGCCCAGTGATGCCATTTTAAAACCCACCCATCTGCCGCTGGTCGAAATACGTGACCTGCGCACGCATTTCTTCACCGACGATGGAGTTGTGAAAGCGGTGGAAGGAGTTGATCTGGATGTGCATGCCAACCGGACGCTGTGCATTCTGGGGGAGTCCGGATGCGGCAAGTCGATCATGGCGCGTTCGATGCTCCGGATCGTGGATAGTCCCGGCCGCATCGTTGATGGCTCGATCACCTATCGCGCCGCAGATGGGCGCACGGTTGATCTGGCTAAGGCGCGGCTGGGCTCAAAAGAATTGCGCGGCATTCGCGGTCAAGACATCGCGATGATCTTTCAGGAACCGATGTCCTCGCTTGGGCCGATCACCAAGATCGGGAAGCAGATCACCGAGACGTTGCTGTTGCACCGCAAAATCACCAAAGCCGAAGCGAAAGAGATCGCCATTGAGATGCTTAACAAGGTCGGCATCCCCAACCCGGCGGAGCGTTACGAGGCCTACCCGTTCGAGCTGTCAGGCGGCATGCGCCAAAGGGCCATGATCGCAATGGCGTTGAGCTGCGAGCCGCGCCTGTTGATCGCCGACGAGCCCACGACCGCGCTGGATGTGACGACGCAGGCGCAGATCCTCGACCTGATTGCAGAGTTGAAAGACGAGCTGGCCATGGGGGTGATGCTGATCACTCATGACCTGGGGGTCGTCGCAGAAGTCGCCGAAGATGTGGCGGTCATGTATATGGGCCGTGTGGTCGAGAAGGGGGATGTGTACTCCATCTTCGAGAACCCGCAGCATCCTTACACCCAAGCGCTTCTGAAATCCGTGCCGCGCATTGGTGGCGAGCGCCGTCGAAGATTGCCCGCGATCCGGGGCATGGTGCCGCATCCGCTGGCGCGGCCTTCGGGATGTCCTTTCCGGACGCGATGCGATCACGCCATGGCGGGTGTCTGCGACGTGGAAGTGCCCGAGTTGACCGAAGTGGGCGGCTCGCAAGTGGCTTGTTTCCTGCATGATACGGAGGTCGCGAATGGCTGAGAGCATCCTTGAAGTGCGTGACCTGCGGATGCATTTTCCCATTGGCGGCGGATTTTTTTCCAAGTCTCATGACGTCGTGAAGGCGGTCGACAATGTCAGCTTTGATGTGAAACGCGGCGAGACTTTCGGTATCGTCGGCGAAAGCGGCAGCGGCAAAACCACGCTGGGGCGCTGCATCATGCGGGTGCTTGATCCAAGTGCGGGCAGCATCCGGCTGTATCGCGAGGGCAGGGCCCCCGATGAGATCACCACCGCAGATCGCCGGTTGCTAACCGAGATCTGGCGCGACATGCGAATGGTGTTTCAGGATCCGCAATCCTCCCTCAACCCGCGCCTGCGGGTGCTGGAACTGGTGGGCCAATGCCTGCGCAAATCGGAAGGCCTGTCCGGGCAGGCCCTGTCGGACCGGGTCGGGGATTTGCTGGAACAGGTCGGCCTGCAGCGCGAATTCCTGATGCGCTACCCGAACGCGTTTTCAGGCGGGCAACGGCAGCGGCTTGGCATTGCGCGGGCGCTGGCCACGAAACCCCAGCTTGTGATCGCGGACGAGGCGGTGTCTGCCCTTGATGTGTCGATCCAGGCGCAAACGCTCAACCTGATGCAGGACCTGCAGGAGGCGTTCGACCTGACCTATATCTTCATCGCTCATGATCTGGCGGTGGTGGAGCATATCTGCGAACGGATCGCAGTGATGTATCTAGGTCAGATCGTCGAGCTGGCGGATCGTGACACGCTGTTTCGCGACCCCAAACACCCTTACACCCGCGCGCTTTTATCGGCGGTGCCGATCCCTGATCCTCGCGCACGCAAGAAGGCGGGCAAGCGCAAGTCGTTAAGTGATGGAGCGGTGGCCAAAACCGGGTGCAAATTCGCCTCGCGCTGCCCCCATGCGACCGATCTGTGCCGTGCTGAGACGCCGCCCAAGAGGCGGCTGACCGGGGCGGATGTGCTGTGCCACTATGCGGGCGAGGTCTAGGCGTCCGCGATCACCAAATCCGCGCAGCGCGCGCCCAGCATCATGGCAGGCGCATTGGTGTTGCCCGCGTTGATATCGGGCACCGCTGACATGTCGCAGACCCGCAAGCCGTCCACGCCCCGCACCCGCATCCGCGTGTCGAGCACCGCCATCGGGTCACCATCCGCCCCCATCTTGCAGGTACCGGCGGGGTGGTAGTTTGTTTTCACAAAGCGTTTGCAATGGGCGCGTAACGTGTCGTCGTCGTCGCGTTCGGGGATCACGATGCGGCGGATGCGATCTGACAACGGTTTGGTTTCAAAAGCGCGGCGGAAGAAGCGTTGCCCCTTAATCATCTCGGCCATATCGGCGGGGTCTTTCAGCAGGTTCGGCGACACGCTTGGCATCGCGAACGGGTCGGCGGAGCGCAGGCGTACCTCCCCCCGCGACTTCGGCTTCACCACGACGGTGGTAACCGTCAGGCCGTAATCATCCTCCACCTCCTGCAGCGCGTCGCGGTCCAGATAGACGATGGGGACGCAAAATGCCTGGATGGTGGGCGGGGCCTCCGGGTTGTCGGGGTTGATGAACGCCCCAGCCTCCACCCCGGCGGAGGTCACGGGGCCGGTGCCAAACAGCTTGAACTGAATGCCGTTGCGCAGCATCCGCCAGCCATCGCCCTGCTTGAAATACCCGTAAGGGCCGTTGGCAAAAGCGGTCACCGGCACCTCAGGGTGGTCGATCAGGTTCTGGCCGACGCCGGGCAGCGCCAAAATGGGTTTTATCCCCTGATCCCGCAGGTGGTCTTCGGGGCCGATACCCGATTGCATCAGCAACTTGGGGGAGACGAGCGCGCCCGCTGCCAAAATCACCTCCCCTGAAACCGCCACCGATTGCAGGCCGGCGCGGTCGCGGTAGGTGACGCCAGTGGCCCGCCCTTTTTCCAGCGTGATATGCGCCACCTCGGCATGCAGTTTCACAGTCAGGTTCGGGTCGGCCTTTAGCGGTTCCAGAAACGCATAGGCCGACGAGCTGCGCCGCCCATGCCGGTTGGTGAACTGGTCACACCCCACGCCGCGCTGACTGGGGCCGTTGAAATCAGGGTTAAACGGCTCTCCCAGTTGCTGCACGGCTTGCACAAACCAGCGCGACATCTCATTGATATGGCCGGGGTCAGAGACAAGAACCGGACCGTCCGTGCCGTGAAGATCATCGGCAAAGCGGTTATTCCCCTCCATCCCGCGGAAATAGGGCAGTACGTCGTCCCAAGCCCAGCCGACGCCGTCATTGGCGCCGCGAAGCGTGTCGTTCCAGGCGTCGTAATCGGCGGGCCGTCCGCGCATATAGACCTGCGCATTGACCGATGAGCCGCCGCCCAGCACATGGCCTTGCGGTATATCATGGGCGCGCCCGTCCAGATGGGCCTGCGGCTCCGTCTTGTGGTAGCGCATGAATTTCGAGCC
>CALHHY010000117.1 GCA_938030665.1 uncultured Litoreibacter sp.
TCGAAGAAATGGGCGTCGTGGAAATGGTATTCCCCGTAAAGCAGCTCCAGCACCTTCGCGTCGAAAATCTGCCAGGCCACATGCCCCGGCTGCGCCATGATCGCGGCCCCGAACTGGGCATAGGTGTAGTTGCGGAAATTGATCCCCTCATCCACGAAGCGCGCCCCTTGGGCGTTCAGCATCACCCCGAGGAAGTAGCAGATCTTGCGGTAATTCTTCCGCTCGGACGGGGGCAGGTCAAGGTTGCCGTAATCGGCCATCATCAGGTCCATTGGCGTCGCGTGACAGCCGCCGTAAAACCCGTGCTCCTGTGCGCCCAGCCTGGTCGCCATCACCAGCCCGTCGCCGGTGTTATGCGGCGTGCCGCGCACCTTGGCCTTGTCCCAGTTCGGGCCAATATGGAGCGCGCGTAGCTCCGGGCTGGCCTCAAAACCGCCGCTGGCCAGGATCACCGCGTCGGCCTCTAGCTGCGTGCCATCGCCGGTCACAACGCCTGTCACCCGCCCGCCATTTGTCACCAGATCGGTCACGGGGGTCTCATACCGGATGTCGCCGCCTAAGCGTTTGAAGGCCGCAAGCTCCTGATCAAAAAGGCCGACACCCTCGTTTTCAGACGCCAAGGTCAGCCCGCCCCAAAAGACGTGGCGGCCATCTTTCTCGAAGCTTTGGCGGGAATAGATCGGCTCGAACTTCACGTCGTGGCTGCCCAGCCAGCGCAGCGTGTCATAGCTGTTTTCGACCAGCGCCTGCTGCTCCACACTCAGCGACCTGCCGTCATTGAAGCCCAGCAGGTCACTGGCGAATTTCGCCGTGTCGTAGCTGCCGAAATCGGTATGAGCCAACCGGGGATCCGCGCGGTTCTTGATCAGCGGCAGAAGTTCTTCGCCAGAGCTATAGGCGAAGCGCATCGCGCCCGCCGTGTATTTCGTGTTGCCGCCTGCCAGCGCTGCGTCGGCTTTCTCCAACATCAAAACCTCAGCTCCGCCTTCAAGGGCTGCGATGCCCGCGCAAAGGGCCGCGTTGCCTGAGCCTGCGATGATGATTTTCGTCATGTGTCGTTCCAAACCTCAGGGTTGATCATGTGTATCGGCGCGCCCTCGGCATAGGCGTTGATCTGGTCAAAAATGTCAGAGAATTGCAGGTCGAACTCGTCCTCCGTCACATAGCCGATATGGGGGGTCGCCAGCACATTGGGCGCGGTCAGCAGGGGGTGGTCGGTGTCGGTCAGCGGCTCCGTCTCGAACACATCGACGGCTGCGAATATCCGGTCCCGCGCCACTTCGGCCTCCAACGCGCCCGGTGCAATCAGCCCTGACCGGGAGGTGTTCACCAGCAAGCAGCGTGGCGACATCTGCGCCAGGTCCGCGGCCGTGATGATGCCGCGCGTTTCAGGCTTCAAGCGTACATGCAGGCTGACAATGTCGGCATCGGCGAAAAACGCCTCCCGCGACGGGGCCACGGCCTGCCCGTCTGCTTTCGCTCGCGCCTGCCCGGCGTCAGACCCCCACCAGATGACCTTCATACCAAGGGCTTCGGCATATCCAGCGACGGCCTGCGCAATCCGCCCGTAGCCGTAAAGCCCCAGCGTGCGACCCCGCAAGGTGCGCCCGACACCGGCCTGCCAGTCGCCCGCTTTCAATGACGCGACCTGCTCAGGGATTTGCCGGTAGCCTGCGAGGATCAGCGCCAGCGTATGTTCCGCCGCCGCATAGGACGGCGTGTCAGAATGCATGTTCGAACACAGCAGTACGCCCTGAGCCGTGCAGGCCGGGACATCGATATGCGGGTAGACGCTGCGTTGGGAGATCAGTTTGAGCTTGGGCAGCCGTTTAACCAGCGCGGCCCCGATCTTGGTGCGCTCGCGAAACAGCACCAGCGCCTCTGCCTCCCGTACCCGCGCGGCCAGGGCTGTGGGGTCGGGTTCGTGGTCGGTCCATACGGTCACGTCATGGCCGGCGAGCTTCTCAAAGCAGGGCAGGCCGCGCAGCGTGTCAAACCAGTCATCCAGGATGTGCACTTTCATGGGCCTACGTCCCGTCCCAAACCGAGGCCGGCACAAAGACCGAGCCTTGCGCCAGCTTGCGCGCCGTGCGCACCAACCCAGCCGAGCTGATCTGGAACGCCGCAGCTGTCTGCGCATAGTCCACCACCACCTCGATCCCGCCGGAAGGGTGTTCAAGCACGATGGTCGCAGGCGCCTCGTTCGGCGTGGCGGCCATACCATCTGCCACGGTGCCCGGCGTCAGCACGCAGGAGGCCAGACATTGCGCGCCCGTAACCGCCATGGTCGGGTGGCATTTCCACGGCATGAAGTAGCGCGTGGCGATGGTGCCGCCTTGGGTGGCCGGGGCCAGCAGCCCGAATTTCGGCGTAACAGATTGGCTGACATCGCCCATCCCCATACGTTTGCCCGCCTCGATCCGAATGGCTTCCATCCGCGCGAAGAAGGCGGCGTTCTCCTCCAGCTCGGCCGCGCTTTCATAACCCGTCAGCCCGAAACTATCGGCACGGGCGATAACCATGGGCATGGCCACATCCATGCAGGTGACGGCAATGTCGTCGATCTCATCCACCAGGTTTCCCGTGGGCAGGAAGGCCCCGGTAACCCCGCCTACGGTCTCCATAAATTGCAGGGCAATGGGGGCCGCGCTGCCCGGCACGCCGTCAATGCGCGCGTCCCCCTCATAGACGACCGCGCCGCCGGAGGTCTGCACACGGGCCGCCACCCGCGCCCCGGTATTGACGGCGCGGATATTAACGGGCGTCTCGCCCTCATGGGCCGTGACAATCCCCATTTCGATGGCGGCGGGGCCGACGCCTGACAGGATGTTGCCGCAGGTGGGTTTGAAGTCGACCAGCCCGTCCTCCACACTGACCTGCGCGAAGAAGTAATCCACATCCGCCCACGGGTCATCTGACGGTGATAGCATCGCCACCTTGGTCGTCACCGCCGCCCCGCCGCCAATCCCGTCGATATTCAGCGGGTGGCCGGAGCCTACAATCGCCACCAGCACCCGCGTCAATTGGTCAAGATCCTCGGGTAGGTCAGCGCGGTTCAGGTATGGCCCCCGCGACGTGCCGCCGCGCATGAACAGAAAGGGGATCGCGGTCTGGGTCATGTGAAAGGCCATGGCAGGTCAGCGTATTCTTGCAGTAATCCCGGCGGGAAATCGCGGTTCAGGGTCCAGGCCATCGCGCAGATGAAGGCGATGCCGGCAGCGGTGTAGGCTGCCGCGAAACCTACGCTGACGCGGGCACGGACGACCATGAACGCAAAGAGGAACAGCCCAAGCGCCAGAATGAAACCCAGCAGCGAGGTCAGTATCAACAGCCCGGCAAACCAGGCAAGCGTCGGCCACAACCCGAAGGTCGCCTGCGCGTCATCCCCTTGCGCCTCGCGGTCGGCGAAAATCACGTCCGTCTCGGGCTTCAGAATCATGCGGATAATCAGGATGGCGCAGCCCAGCAGGCAGACGCCGGCCACAAACATCGGAAAGACACGGTCGCGGCTGAAGCTGGGGATGGAGGCCGCGTCGTAGAACGCGTAGGCGATGTAGCCCGTAACGGCGAGCATGAAGATGAAAGGCGCGCGCTTACTGCCCGATTTCACGTCCCCCTCCGCCATTATGTTCTTGGCCTGCCGGATGCCCAGCACGATAGAGACAACGGTGATCACCAGCAGCACCAGGACAATCGGTGTGAAGATGTAATCCAGCCCCTCCTCGAACCCGCGCCGGAACCGCGACTGCGCGATTTGCAAAGCCTGGTTGGCATAATTCTCCGCCGGGTTTGACAGCACGAAGCCAATCAGAAAGGCAGGGCGCGACCAGTCAAAGCGGCGCATCAGGATGCCCAGCAGGCCGATGCCAAACAGGGCCACAAGGTCCATCAGGTTCTGACCCGACTGAAAAGCAGCAAAGCTGATGATCATGAACAGGAACGGCGCCAGCAGCGCAAAGCGGATGGTGGTCAGCTTTGCAATCCCGCCCGAGGCCGCGATGCAGATCACCGTGCCCACGACATTGGCAAGCGCCAGTAGCCAGACGATGGAATAGGTGATGTCGAGGTTGTTTTTCAGCATCGCTGGACCGACCTCAATCTGGCCGGACCCCAGAAGCGCGATGGCACCAATGAAAATCGCCATGGAGCCGGAGCCGGGGATGCCGAACAAAAGCGTGGGGACGAGCCCGCCCCCCTCCTTGGCATTGTTGGAACTTTCCGGCCCGATCACGCCGCGCACCTCGCCCGAGCCAAAGTTCGATTTGTCTTTGGTGGTCTGCACCGCGTGGCCATAGGCGATCCAGTCCACCACCGACCCGCCAAGTCCGGGTATCACGCCGACCACAACCCCGATGATCGAGCAGCGCACCGACAGCCAGATATTGGCAAACCAGTCCCGCACCCCGTCAATCCAGCCGCCGCCCAGCTGCGGCTCCCGGCTGATGGCGCGGTCCTGTCGCAGAAGGGCGATGATCTCGGGGATGGCGAAAATGCCAAGGCCCACGATGACCAGCTTCAGCCCGTCCGTCAGATACGGGAAGTCGTAGGAGGACATGCGCAGGTCGCCCGACGACGCCCCCTCCCCAATGGTGCCGATGAGCATGCCCAGCCCCGCCGCCACGATCCCCTTGATCGCCACCCGGCCCGCAAGGATGCCCACCATGGACAGGCCGAATATTGTGATCATCAGCAGCTCAGGCGTACGGAATTCCAGCACAATGGGCCGCGCGACCAGGATGAAGATCGTCAGGAAGCTCGCCCCCACCAGCCCGCCGAAAAGCGACGACGCGAAGGCCGCTGACAGCGCCCGTGCGGCCATCCCCTTCTTGGCCATAGGGAAGCCGTCCAGCACCGTGGCCTGGCTGGCCGATGACCCCGGTATCCCCATCAGCACGGAGGCGAATGTGTCCGACGTGGGCACCACCGCGACCATGCCCACCATCAGCGCCAGCCCCAGAATGGGGTCCATCCCGAACATGAAGGGCAGCAACAGCGACAGCCCGGCGATGCCGCCCAAGCCCGGAAAGACCCCGATGCACAGGCCCATCACGACCCCCAGCACCAGATAGCCGAGGACTATGGGTTGCAAGATCAGCGCCCAGGCGTCACCCAGGGCGGGCAGCGCTTCCATGAGAATGTCCACGGAAAATCCTCCCGGCTTTGCTTTGGCAAACGCCCCGGCACATCATGGTCGGGGCGCTCGCAAAGCAAAGCCTTAGTTCAGCGAAACGCCGTATTTTTCCTGCAGCCAGTTGACCACGAAGGACTTCGCCTCAGGCGTGACCGAGGTACCGCTTGCCAGCGCCGTCTGCGCGGCCGCGCCGGTCATCTGCGGGTATTTGCCCAGACGTTTGCCGGAGATCTCGGCGAAATCGGCCCGCGCCTTCACCTCTTCAAAGGCTTTGGTGTAGGTCACAATCGCGTCGTTCGAGGCGCCTTTGGGCAGGAACACCATCTTCTGGGCGGGGAAGCCCGCGATGAAGAAGGCTTTCCATGCGTCCCATTTCTCGCCCGAGGTTTCGCAGCCATCGGTGGCCTCGCAGACCTCTTTGAAGGTCGGCATGTCGGGGAAGGTCGGGTCGCGCACGATGTTGCCATCCGCGTCCAAAGCGCCCCAGCTCATCATTGGCACGGCGGTGCCGGCCTCAACCAGCGGGGTGACGCCCGACAGGAAAGACGACGAGGTTTGGTAGTCGATATTCGCCTCGCCCCGCTCAAACATCAGCCGGCCGTCGCCGCGGCCCTTGATGCCCATGACGCTTTCGACGTTCAGGCCCAGCATCTCCCATGCCAGCGTCGGCACGAGGTCAAGACGGGTCGCGCCCTGGTTGCCGTAGATGAAATCTTCGCCCTGCAGTGGGGCCGCGTTCAGCCCGTCCATCTTGGCGGCCAGTTCAGGCGGCAGGTAAGCCACGCCACCGGTGCCCGAGGCCAGCACGACATTCCAGTCGCCGTAATTGTAGTTCACGCGCGGGTCGCCCAGCAGGAACGGGAATTGGGTGGAGCCCGACGAGCCGAAGATCAGCGTGCCGTCCTCATATTCCTGCTCCTGAAAGAAGTTCGCGCCCTTGGTGGAGCCCGCACCTGGCATGAATTTCACGACAACCGTGGGCTGGCCCGGCAAGGCCTCAGACAGCAGCGGGGCGTAGAAATTGGCCCATTTGGCCGAGCCGCCGGTCTCAGAGAATGGGATGATCCATTCGACGGTCTTGCCTTCCAGATCGATGCCGTGGCCACCGGCCTGGGCTTGCAGCGAAAAGCTTGCGGCGGCAGCGGCCACAAGGCCAACGGCCACGCGGCGCGTGGTTTTGAAAGTGGACATATGTTCCTCCCTTGAAAGGGCCGGGTCCTTCTTTGAGGGCCGGCCAAATGCTCTTTCCGGGGGTGTCCGCCCCCGGTTGATGCCGCTACCATCCCCTGCGAAGCTTGCACGAAGCTTGCACGAAACTTGCTTGGGCGGTTGGGCCACGAAAAATGCGCATCACGGTGGTGGAGGATAATATCGGGCTGGCCAAGGGCATCGCCTACCGGCTGCAGGATGCCGGCCATGCCGTGGATCTTTTGCATGACGGTGCGGAGGCGGACGCGTTTCTGAACGGCGACGGCTCCGATCTGGTCATTCTGGATATCAACCTGCCGGGGCTGGACGGCTTGGCGCTGCTGCGAACGCTCAGGCAGCGCGGCGACCTGCGCCCGGTGATCCTTCTGACCGCCCGGGCAGAGACCGAGGATCGGGTGCGCGGGCTGGATGCGGGTGCCGACGATTACCTGATCAAACCTTTCGAGATGGCCGAGCTGGAGGCCCGCGTGCGCGCCCTGTCGCGCCGCAGGCCCGCGCCGGAACGGCAGATGCTCAGCCTTGGGCCTTTGCGCTTTGACCCCGCTGCGCGGCAGGTTTTTGCAGGCGACGCGCCGCTGGATATCCCGCGCCGGGAGCTGTCGATGCTGGAGCGTCTGATCTCCGCCGACGGGCGACTGGTCTCCAAATCCGCGCTGCTCGATCACGTCTACGGCGTCGGCGCGGATGTGGAGGAGACGGTGATCGAGGTCTATGTCTCCCGCCTGCGCGCGCGGTTGAAATCCTACGGCATCACCATCAAGGCGCAGCGCGGGCTGGGCTACCAATTGCTGAGCGAGGGGGAGGGATGAGGCCGCAATCGCTGCGCATGCGGCTGATCGTAATCATCCTGACTCCGTTGTTGCTGATCGCGCTGGTCGCGGCGGCCTGGCAGTTTCGCAACGCCACGCAACGGGCGGAGGATATTTTTGACCGCGGGCTGCTTTCTGCGGCATTGGCCATCTCGCGCGACGTGGCCGTCTCGGGTGGGGACGCGCTTGGCCCGGACACGCGCCGGTTGATTAGCGGCACCTCGGGCGGAGAGCTGTTTTACCACGTTTTCGCGCCGGACGGGGTGTTTGTCACCGGCTACGCGACCCCGCCCGTTGCGCCGCGCCCCGCTGATCCGGAATTGCCGGAACCGCTATTTTACGACGCGACCTACCAAGGCAATGACGTGCGCGTCTTGCGGTTTCAGGACGCGGCCAACGTGGACGGGGTGACCGGGCTTTTCACGATCACCGTGTGGCAGAACGCACAGGTGCGCAGCGC
>CALHHY010000118.1 GCA_938030665.1 uncultured Litoreibacter sp.
TGGAACCATAGGCCCCTTCCGCATTCGAAAAGACCCGCAGCGCCGCCGTTTCCAAATCGCCGCCCTGCGCCTCCATAAAGGCCAGCGCGTGGGCACGGATCGGGTTCATCTCAAGCGGCTCATCGGCCTGCGCACAT
Organism: uncultured Litoreibacter sp.; assembly: GCA_938030665.1. Classification (GTDB taxonomy): domain Bacteria; phylum Pseudomonadota; class Alphaproteobacteria; order Rhodobacterales; family Rhodobacteraceae; genus Litoreibacter. The sequence continues at coordinate 138 of CALHHY010000118.1, forward strand.
TTCAAGGCGGCGTCGGCCAGAAGCTTCGTTTGCAGCGGCAACAAGTCCCGGAAAATGCCGCTGAGCGTCATGATCACGTCCACTCGGGGCCGGTTTAGGGTCGAAAGTGGGATCAAATCGGCCCCGCAGAGCCGCCCATGGCTGTCAAAGCGTGGGCGCGCACCCATAAGTGCCAGAGCCTGGCCAATCGGACCGCCATTGCTTTTGATATTGTCCGATCCCCAAAGCACCAGCGCAACGGTTTTGGGCAGAGTCTCATGCGCGTCAATTAGCGCCTGCGCCTGTTTCGTTCCATCCGCCATGGCAAAGGCTGTGGGCATGCGGAATGGATCAAACGCATGGATATTGCGCCCCGTGGGTAGGATTTCCGGCGCGCGGATGACATCGCCACCGGGAACCGGCTTGATGAACTGACCGTTCAGGGCGCGCATTAGGGCGGTCAGTTCGTGATCCTCGCTGAGATGCGCTTTTGTGGCTTCCCGGGCCTCGGGGCTGTCAAAGCTCATCAGGTTGAGCATGTCGACAATCGCGGCCTCAGACGGTGGCTTGCCGACGATGTGCAAACCGTCGGGGATCAGCGCGTCTTCGGTTTCCAGAAGTTTCAGCCAAAGCCCGTCAATGTCGCGCGCGTTCAAGTCAACCGCATTCGCCTGCGCGCGGATCAGCTGTTCCAGCTCCATCCGGTCTGCATCGGCTGGCATTTCGCGCCACCGGGTCAAGCTATCTTTCAGGTCGGCCAAACCGCGATACAGCCCCGCGCTTTGCAGCGGCGGCGTCAGATGGGTGACCGTGACCGCGTTGGACCGGCGCTTGGCCAACGTCGCCTCCGAGGGGTTGTTGGCCGCATAAAGGTAGACATTCGGCATGTTGCCGATCAGGCGTTCCGGCCAGTCATTGCCGCCCAGCCCGTTCTGTTTGCCCGGCATGAATTCCAGCGCGCCATGCATACCGAAATGCAGCAGCGCGTCGGCTTTCAGATCGTGCTTGAGATATTGGTAGAAGGCGCTGAACGCATGCGTCGGCGCGAAACCATGCTCGAACAGCAGGCGCATCGGGTCACCCTCATAGCCAAAGCCCGGCTGAACGCCTACGAAGACCTTGCCGAACTGCGCGCCGAGGATAAAAACCTCCCGCCCGTTGGACAGAACGCGGCCCGGTGCGGGGCCCCAACTGGCTTCAATCTCATCAAGCCAGGGCGTGTTAGAGACGATTTGATCGGCAGAGACCTTCGCGGCGACATTCGCTTCTTGTCCGTAAACAGTCGCGTTTCCGTGCAGGACAGCGTCGCGCAGCGCGTCGACGGATGCGGGCGGGGTCAGATCATATCCGTCCCGCGCCATGCGGTGCAGCGTGTTAAACAGACTTTCAAAGACCGACAGGTAAGCGGCCGTCCCCACGGCCCCGGCGTTCGGCGGGAAACCAAACAGGACGATGCCTACTGTCTTCGCGGCAATTTCTTTGCGCCGCAGCAGGGCAAGGCGGCGTGTCTTGTCGGCCAAAGCCTCCACCCGTTCGACGCAAGGGGCCATGGCTTTGACGTCGCCAAAGGCCTGACACCGGACAGCGCAGCCCGCGCATCCGCCCGCGCTGTGGCGCCCGGCAAAAACGGTTGGATTGGTCGCGCCATCAATTTCCGGCAGGGCGACCAGCATCGTGGCCTCAACGGGGCTAAGACCCTGACCGCCTGTGGCCCATTGATCGAGCGTCTGAAACTCAAGCGGCTGCGCGGCGATATAGGGGATATCAAGCTCCGACAATGCAGCGACCGCGCCATCACTGTCATTATAGGCAGGGCCGCCAACAAGGCTGAACCCGGTCAGCGAGACCATCGCGTCAATGCGGGTTTTGAAATAAGCGTCAATCGCGGGCCGCCCATCCAGACCGCCAGCAAAGGCGGGGATGACCCGAAGGCCGCGCGCCTCCAGCGTGCGGATCACATGATCATAATGCGCCGTGTCCCCGGCCAGAATGTAGCTGCGCAGCATAAGCAGCCCGACTGTCGCGTCGCCCGTTCCGAAAGGCAGGTTCTCCAGATGCGTTGTGATGCCAGAACCGGGCAGATCGGGGTGATACAGACCCGTTTCCGGATATTCGATCGGGCATTCCGCATGGGTGTCGCGCCACTCAGACCGAGAGGCATAGCGCGAGATCAGGAACCGGACGAGCGCATCGATATTCTCGTCACTGCCGCCCAGCCAATATTGCATCGACAGAAACCAGGCGCGCAGGTCCTGTGCCTTGCCGGGGATCAGCTTTAGGATTTTGGGCAGGCGTCGCAGCATCTTCATCTGGCCGGCACCCGCATTGCCGTTTTTCTTGGCTGGCTTGAGCTTTTTCAGCAGCGCCAGCGCCCCGGTTGCCGGGCGTTGCATGTCCAGATCACCCATACGGGTCAATTGGACGATCTCCTGATCCGCGATGATGCCGACCATCGCGTCGCACTGATCCCGGCGCGCTTTGAGGTCAGGCAAGATGGCCTGAATATGCTCCTCCAGGAAGATGACTGAGGAGACGATGATATCAGCACTCGCAATGTCGTCCCTGGCAGCTTGCAGGGCGTTCGCATCCTTGCCCCATTCAGCAGCGGCATGTATTTTAAGCTGAAGACCGGGGAAGTCGCGTGCCAATCTAGGCGTGACACGCGCGACCGGCCCCGCCGCGTGGCGGTCCAACGTCATCAGCACGACGTTGTAGGGCTTATGGATTACGTCATCGCGCAAAATGAGCCTTCGCTTCGTAAAGAGTGTCGATGCTGATTTCTTGTAAACCGCGTTCTGCTGCGTAATGCTCGGTGTTGCGGCGGGCCTTACCGCGCACGAAGAATGGGATCTTCTTCAGCTCTTTTTCTGCATCCATCAGCCAGATCACGTTGTCATTGTCAGGATCCGGGAGGGGGGCGGCCTTAGCGGGCATCGAGCCCGCCTCGCCCGCGGCCGGCCCTATAGGTTGAGGCGCGTGACCACCGTGATGGCTTGGGCCGGCAGCATCGTGAAACTCGAAATCCTCGCGGAACATGTGCAGCAGATGCTCTTCCAGCCCCATGACCAGCGGGTGGATCCACGTATCAAAAATCACATTCGCGCCCTCGAACCCCATCTGGGGGGAGTAGCGGGCGGGGAAGTCCTGCACGTGGACGGGGGCAGAGATGACGGCGCAGGGGATGCCAAGCCGCTTGCCGATATGACGCTCCATCTGGGTGCCCAGGATCATCTCGGGCTGCAGGGCTTCTATCGCGGCCTCCACCTCAAGGTAGTCATCCGTGATCAATGCCTCGACACCGTAATCCTTGGCTAACGCGCGGATATCGCGGGCAAATTCCCGGTTGTAGCAGCCCAGTCCAGCAACCTCGAACCCCATCTCGTCGCGCGCGATGCGGGCGGCGGCTTTGACATGGGTAGCGTCGCCAAAAATGAAAACGCGTTTGCCGGTCAGATAAGTGCTGTCGACGGAGCGGGACCACCAGGTTTGACGCAGCCGATCCGTGTCTATGTCTGCCGAAATGCCGGTCAACGCCTGCACCTCGGCGATGAAGTCATGCGTTGCGCCAGCGCCAATGGGGACGGTCTTTGTGAAGGGCTGATCGAATGTCCGTTCGCAGTAGCGCGCGGCCTGTTCGCCGGTTTCGGGGTAGAGAAGCACGTTGAAATGCGCCTGCCCCATCTTCGCGATATCCGCCGGGGTGGCACCCATGGGCGCGGTGACATTGACCTCCACCCCCAGCTCGTAAAGCAGGTTGGTGATTTCCTGGATATCGTCGCGGTGACGGAAGCCCAGGGCAGTCGGACCCAGCAGATTGCATGTGACGCGCGTGGTGCGAGGCATCGGTTTGGCAAGATGACGAACGATCTGGAAGAAGGTCTCGTCCGCGCCAAAATTCTCCTTCCGCTGGTAGGATGGTAGTTCCAGCGGGATCACGGGGATGTTGAGGCCCATGGTTTCGGCCAGACCACCGGGATCATCCTGGATCAGCTCCGCGGTGCAGGAAGCGCCGACAATGATAGCCTCAGGCTTGAACCGGTCAAAGGCATCCTGGCAGGCCGTTTTGAACAATCCGGCCGTGTCAGAGCCCAGATCGCGCGCCTGAAAGGTCGTGTAGGTCACCGGCGGGCGGTGGTTGCGCCGCTCGATCATGGTGAAAAGCAGGTCGGCATAGGTGTCGCCCTGCGGCGCATGCAGCACGTAGTGCAAACCCTTCATGCCCGTCGCCACGCGCATTGCGCCAACATGGGGCGGTCCCTCATATGTCCAGACGGTCAGCTTCATGGCTGATCACCGGATTCGAGTAATTCTGCCAAAACGACGCTCATTCCGCAGCAACCCCCAAGATGGATTTGCGGCGTAAAGGCCGGGCAAAGAGGGACGCAAGATCGCCGGCCTGTTCGTAGAAATGGACCGGGGTGAAGACGAGCTCGATCGCCCATTTTGTGCTGAGCCCCTCGGCCTCCAGCGGGTTGGCAAGGCCAAGCCCGCACACGGTCAGGTCAGGTCGTGCCGCGCGACAGCGATCCAGTTGCAGGTCTACATCTTGGCCTTCTGAGATTTGCGGCCCTTGCGCCAGCAGGTCAAGATCGGGGCCATGCAGCGCATCGTGGATGTAGGGGGAGCCGACCTCCAACGCCAGCATCCCGCATTCGCGGGTCAGGAAGCGCGCCAGCGGGATTTCAAGCTGGCTGTCAGGGAAGAAGAACACCGACTTATCCGCCAACGGTGCTGCCGCCTGGGCGATGGCCTGCCGCGCGCGGCGGCGGGGCGCGTCGGTCACTTCCGCGAAACGGTCCGGCGTGACGCCGAATTCCTGCGCGATGGCGGCAAGCCAGACGGTTGTGCCTTCTTCGCCGAAAGGGAACGGCGCGGGCAGATGACGCGCGCCGCGTCGTTCAAGCGCGGCATGCGTGTCACCAAGGAAAGGCTGTGCCAGGGCAAAGACCGTGTTGGGTCCGACCGCCAGATCGCTATCGGCACTGCGCGCCGGCAAGACATGCACAGGCCCGATGCCGAGCGCGTCCAGAAGACCCAGCATCTGGTCCTCGACAACATCGGGCAGGGCGCCGACAACAACCAGTTCCCGCGCCTCCGTGGCAGGCAGGACGGGGACCATAGCGGCCAGGCAGGCGTCTTCGCCTTGGGTGAACGTCGTCTCGATCCCGGAGCCGGAATAATCGAGGACCCGTACTTTGGGCGCATGGACTTGCGTCAACCGCTCCGCCGCGCGGGCGAGGTCCAGCTTGATCACCTCAGACGGGCAGGAGCCCACGAGGAAAAGCTGGCGGATATCCGGGCGACGCTCCAGCAGTTGGGCCACTGTGCGGTCCAGCTCGCTATGCGCGTCATTGAGGCCCGCCAAATCCGATTCTTCGAGAATCGCAGTGCCAAAACGCGGCTCTGCAAAGATCATGACGCCAGCTGCACTTTGCAGCAGATGCGCGCAGGTGCGTGAGCCAACAACCAGAAAGAACGCATCCTGAATTTTGCGGTGCAGCCAGATGATCCCGGTCAGACCGCAGAACACTTCTCGCTGACCGCGTTGTTTCAGGACGGGGGAGGATCGACACCCAAGCGCCGGAGGAGGGGGCGATTGCTGGGTCATGCCTCGGCCTCCGCCTGGAGGCGGGCGAGCCGCAATTTCCACACGAACTGGCCCGCATTCACGACATAGACCGCATAGCCCGCCAGCGCGATGACGATCAAGGCGTCGGGCGCGAAGCCGGCAACGAAAAGCCCATATAAATAAAGACTGTGCAGGCCAATAACGAAGAAGCTGAAGACATCTTCCCAAAAGAAGGCCGGCGCGAAAAGCCAGCGGTCAAACACGGTTTTCTCCCAGATCGCGCCGGTGACCATGATGAGGTACAGAAATCCGGTCTTGATAAGGATGGAAACAGTCGCGGCCTCGTATCCCAGACCCGTCGTCAAGTAGCGAAGCACGAGCCACAAGGAGACCAGAAAGACCAGGAACTGGACCGGTGCCAGTATGCCTTGCACGAGCGTCCAACGGGTCTGATCCCGTCGCGCACGCTGTTGCGGCGTGTAAAGGCTTCCGGCCGAATGATGACGCTCCAATGCGTCGGGCATAGCGTCCCCCACAGTCTTATTATGATGAAATTTGTCGCAGGACAAACCTCAAGTGTCAACTTTGATTTACAGATATGCATCTGTAGGGCCGATGACGAAATGAGGTTATTTACAGAAGTTTCCGGCCAAAATCGCCAGTAGCGCTGGAAAATTGTCAATATGATTTGACATGCCTAGTTGATTACTGGACGATGCGAACCCGAAAGCTGTTTCACCTGCCACCCGGGCTTGAACCGGGCGCTCTGAGCCTCAGGGGGTTCGCAAAATGCCACAAAGCTCAAAAAAGAGCGTGGACGATCTGCGTGCGAACCTAGACAGATTCGCTTTGAGGGCACTGTCACTTCTCGCTAAAGAACTACGTATGGTTGGCAAACTGAAACAGCGCAGGATGGAGCTCTTCGTGAGAGAGCTGTACGCCGCTGTCTCCTCCCCCGACAAGCAAGCCGCGCCTTCCTTGGTGCAGACGATGCTGGCCAACGGGTTCGAGCCGACCGAGATCGCCGATCTTTACATCCCGGAAGTTGCGCGTCGGCTGGGCGATGCCTGGTGTAGCGACAACCTGGATTTTGCCAAGGTCACCATCGGCGCCGCACGGCTGCAAGGCATGCTGCGGGGACTTGGCCCGGAATGGTGTGCGGAGGATACGCATGTCGCAGCAGATGCGCCCCGGTGCCTTGTCGTCGTGCCGCCCGACGCGCAGCACACTCTGGGCGCGACCATTCTGGCCGGCCAAATGCGCCGGGCGGGTCTTTCGGTAAGCCTCGAAATCGGGCGCAGCGTGGACGACTTGCATCAGATGGTGGAACAAGCGCCGTTTGACGCGGTGATGATTTCCGCATCCGCGCAGGAGAGCCTTGCCGTCATCGGTTGTATTGTGCAGAGAGTTCGTTCAGTCAGGCGTGACGTCCCGGTGGTGGTTGGGGGCAATATCTTGGCATTAGACGAAGACATTGCGCGCGTGACCGGGGCAGATTTGGCTACTTGCGCATTAGAGGAAGCCATCAGGTTCTGCGGCTTTGATGCGCGTATGCTGCGTATCGTGGCGGACAGTTGATGGAAAGGTGCATGGGCTTGATCGAAGGTATGCGGACATGATGTCTCATGGTGGCGAGACCTGGACCAGCGGCCTGATCCCGATGATCGAGCCTGATGTCGTGACCGAGATCATTTCGCGGGTGTCCGACCTCGCGCTTGTTATATCGAAAGAAGGCATGGTCATGGGCGCCATGGTAAGCCCCGGTTTCCTGCCCAAGGACCATTTCGCACCCTGGGAAGGTGCGCCACTGGCGGAACAGCTGACGGTGGAAAGCGTGCCGAAGTTTCAACAACGGCTGGACGAGTTTCTCCACAAGCAGGGCAATGTCCAACCGGTTGAGCTGAACCATGCAGCCCAGGCCAATCGCCCCGAGTTCCCGATCCGATACAGCTTTCACAAGATCGGCAGTGACGGCACGATCCTTCTAATCGGCCGCGACCTGCGCCCGATTGCCGAGATGCAGCAGCAGCTGGTCGCAGCCCAGATCGCGTTGGAGAAGGACTACGAGGCGCAGCGCGAATATGACACGCGCTTCCGGGTGCTGATGAGCTCAAGCAGCGAGGTGACGGTCTTTGTCACGGTCAGCAGCGGAGCCATTGCCGATTGCAACGCGGCAGCGGCGACGTTCTTCGGCAAGCCGCGCAATGACCTGATCGGCACCGCTTTTGCCAAGCTGTTTGACGCGCGCCAGACCACCGATTTGATCAGGTCTCTGGTTGACGCGGGCTCCGCCTCCGCGCCGGCGCATGTGACCACGCAGACCAAGATCGCGAAGCGCGAGCTGCAGATCAGCCCGACGCTGTTCCGCTCTGGCGGGGAACAGGTCTTGCTGTGTCGGATCGCCGCGACGGACGGGCAAGCGATGCAGTCGAACGAGCTGTTCGACAACCTGACCGCGCTTTACCAGACCGGCGTCGACGCGATGGTCTTCATGAATGCGGCCGGCGGCATCCTGTCCGCGAACGAGGCCTTCCTGAACATCACCGACGTCACCCATGCGCAGTCGATCCGTGGTCGGTCGCTTTCAGATTTTCTGAGTCGGGGCAGCGTCGATCTGAACGTCCTTTTGGAGAATACCTCGCGCACCGGCGCGATGCGGCTCTATGCCACACGGCTTGTCAGCGAGCATGGGACGGAGCGCCCAGTAGAGATTTCGACGACCAAACTGGGGGCAAACAGGGAAAGCATCTACGCCCTGATTCTGCGTGACGCCAGCCGTGCGGACGCCGTGCGAACGCATACACCACAGGTCACCGACGTCGATATGCGATCCGTGATTGAGCTGATAGGTAGCCAAAATCTAAAGGATATCGTGGCCAAAACCACCGATGTGGTCGAGAAGATGTGCATCGAAACTGCCGTTGAGCTGACCTCGAATAACCGGGTCGCCGCTGCGGAAATGCTGGGTCTGTCCCGCCAATCCCTCTACGTCAAATTGCGCAAATACGACCTGCTGTAGGCTGCAATTCTTACCGCTACAGACGCACCGGCCGAGTTAGGGTCTGGTTCTCCTCCCTTGCCATTAACCCTTTCCGCGCTAATCTATTAACCAAGCCAACAGAGGATTGCGTTGACGGGCACGTAGTTTTGTCGAGAGGACTATGTCAGTGGCCGACCAGAATGATGATCTGTTCAGACATGACGTGTATGAACAGAGCTACCAGAAGATTACCGGGCTGAAAGCCAAGTTGCCTGAGGAGGTTGTAGTCTCCTTGGCAAAGGAAGTGCTTGCGCGGCTTTCCGGTCATATCCGCGCCAAGCCCGTCTCTGAGGTCGTTATTTCGGAAGCGCTTGTTCTGGAATTGGCTGAATCCCTTGTATCTGCCGACGCCAAGGCCGCCGCCGCCGTTATCACGCGGGAACGGACTACTCGGCATCGGGACGCGGCGGTTTACGTTTCCTATCTAGCGGCTGCCGCGCGGCGGTTGGGCGATTGGTGGAACGAGGACAAAGTCACCTTCGCACAGGTCACAATCGGTAGTGGCAGAATCTATGCCATCCTGCGTAGCTTGAAGCCCGTATTAGAGCAGGAAACACGCACCGCCACCGCGAAATCCGCCCTGTTTGCGACCGTTCCGGGGGAGGATCATACCCTCGGCATTCGGATGGCGACAGATATGCTCCGCACGAATGGGTGGGAAATTGACCTGCTACTCGGCTCCGATCACGATGCATTGGTTGAACGAATCGCACAATCCGGCCAGCCGATCATCGGGCTGTCAGGCGGCGGGGAGCATGTGCTGCCCAACCTGGCAAAACTGATCGTCGCCATTCGCATCTGGGCACCAAAAGCGCTGATCATGGTCAGCGGTCAGGTGGTAGAGGATAGCCGCGATCTGGTGGACCTGATGGCCCCCGACGCGATGGCTTCTGATTTCGATACAGCCAATGCCCGGCTTAATGAGCTTTGGGAACTTGCCCGCACTCAATAGCTTCGTCTAACCAACAAAAAACGGCCCCCAAAAGGAGCCGTTTCAATGCGCGACAGATGTGGTCGATCAGGACTCAGGTTGTGGCCCGACGGAGACCAGATAGGCCCAGACATTTGCTGCGTCTTCTTCATCTCTCAGCTTGAAAGACATCTTCGAACGGGCCTTGGAATCGTCCAGTACCTCGCGCAGCCAGCCGCGCGGATCAGCGACGTAACTTACGAACTGTTCCTCATTCCAACCATCCTCAAGCAAACCCTGCTCGCCGACAGCGATGATCGAATCGCCGTATTTGTACCCTTCAAAAGAGCCGGGCTGGCGCTGGAAAACACCGTAAAGGTTGGGGCCGGTTTTGCCGCCTTTTTCGATTTCGGTGCCGTCATCGGCAACAATCATGTGGCAGGATTTGCACTTCTTGAAAACGCCCTCACCCTCGCCTGCGTCACCTGAGGCATGTCCATCTGCAAAGGCCGGCGCTGCCATTAGCGCCACTCCCAAGGTTGCCACTGTCGTGAATTTCATAAGATTCGCTCCTCTTCCGTTTGGTTATAGGGTAGGCCTCCGACTTCGGACGTAAAGGCCAAACCGCCCATTTGTCTTTATTGTGAGCAACCTTACGCCAAGAAAGCTCCAGAACCGGAGCCGATTGCCACAGACATTGAGAACCGAGACAGAAATTGCTATTGTTAACTCATACCTTGGTGCCGGGGTTTGCGGCACAGTAGAACGGAGGTTTGAGCACTGTCTCAACAAACTGATCTGGGCGATCCCCCTGCCCAATCCACGGCCGGCATGGCCACCGCGGAAACATCACTGACCAGCGAAGCGCTGCTCCAGTGGATCCTCACCTCACTTGACTCTGAGAAAGCGGAAGAGATCACGCAAATTGACCTGCGTGGCCGGTCCGAGATTGCCGATTACATGGTGATCTGCTCCGGCCGGTCGACCCGTCAGGTGACCTCCCTCGCGGACAAGCTGACCGCCAGGCTGAAGGAGGAGTTCGGCCGCGCTTGCAAAGTTGAAGGCAAAGGCGCCGGCGACTGGGTTTTGATCGATACGGGCGACGTCATCATCCACGTGTTCCGCCCTGAAGTCCGCGAATTCTACCAACTTGAAAAGATGTGGCTTCCCGGGACGGCGGAGAGCGCCGACAAGGGCTGATGCGGGTTCATGTCTGTGCCGTTGGCCGCCTGAGGGCGGGGCCTGAACATGATCTGATCACCGACTATTTGACCCGATTTGACCGCAGCGGCCGTGGCATGGGGCTCGGACCCGCTCAAGTCATTGAGGTCGAGGACAAGCGCGGCGGCGGGCGGGCGTCGGAAGGCGAGCTGCTGCGCCGCGCCGTACCAAAAGGCTCGGTCATTTGCATGCTGGACGAGCGCGGCAAGACGATGACCAGCCCCGCCTTTGCGCAGCTGCTGGCCAAGTGGCGCGACAGTGGACGGGCGGATGCCAGCTTTGTCATTGGCGGCGCGGACGGCATTGACCCCGATTTCCGGGCAGAGGCCGATCAGCTTCTGTCCTTCGGCCCCATGGTGTGGCCTCATATGCTGGCGCGCACGATGCTGGCAGAACAGCTTTACCGCGCCGTCTCGATTCTGGCCGGCGCGCCCTATCATAGGGTCTGAGTCGTGCGATTGCTGGTGCTTGGCGCAGGGGGCAGGGTCGGGCGGTTTTTGCGCGTTTGCTGGCCTGAAGCCAGCCCGGTCACCCCGCTCTGGCACGGCACCGACGCACTGCGCTTCGATATTTTAGAAGGCTCCTCAGCCTTGCTTTCAGCAGTTGCAAAAGCTGATGGCGTGCTGCTGTTGGCAGGCGTCACCCATGACCGTCAAGACCGCCCCTTGTCAGACAACAGCGCTTTGGCTCGGGCCGTGCTGCTGGCGGCCCAAGGCAAACCCGTCTGGCTGTGCTCGACCGCGGCGGTTTATGGTAATCAGCCCGGCCCGCTGCGCGAAGATACCGAACTCGCGCCTATCTCACCCTATGGTTGCGCGAAGATCGCGATGGAGGACCTTGCCGCCGACGCCCCGAATGCCACCATTCTGCGGATCGGGAACATAGCCGGGGCCGATAGCCTGCTGGGGACAGATGACCGCGACATTGTGCTAGATCAGTTTCCCGACGGCACCTACCCGATGCGCAGCTATATCGGCCCACATGACCTGGCCAAGGCGATCTGTCGGCTCACCTCCGACGCGGGGCTGAACCACCGTGTGGTCAATGTCTCATTGCCAAAACCCGTCAGCATGGCCGCTTTGCTGCAAGAAGCCGGGATGGCGTGGCAGTCGAGGCCGGCGCCGCCTGGTGCGATCAAGATGGTGAATCTTGATACTAAACTCCTTTGGGGTGATGATCGGCCATCAAGTAGCGCCGCCGCCATCGTGGCGGATTGGCGCAAAGCCCGGGCCCTGCTATGACCCTCGGAAAGCGGCTCTTTGACCTGATATCCGCGACCGCCGTGCTGCTGTTGGTTTGGCCGGTCATCGCCTGGATAGCCTTCCACATCTGGCGTCAGAAGGACGGCCCGATCTTTTATGTCTCGGAGCGGATGAAGACGCCGAACAAGGCGATGCAGCTTTTGAAGTTTCGGACCATGGCCGACCGACCGCGTGCTGCAAGTGGCGTGACCGGCGGCGACAAGAGCGCGGAAATCACTGCATTGGGGGCACGGTTGCGCAAGCATCGGCTCGACGAGTTGCCGCAGCTTTGGAACATCATCCGAGGGGACTTAAGCCTTGTCGGTCCCCGACCGCCCTTGCGCGACTATGTGGAGCGTTTTCCCGCGCTTTATGGGGAGGTCTTGCAGAGCCGGCCAGGCGTCACGGGGCTGGCCACGCTCATCTATCATGAGCAGGAAGCAAAGCTGCTGGAGGCGTGCAATACTGCCGATGAGACGGACACGGTCTACAGCAGGCGCTGCATCCCTGCCAAAGCCCGGCTTGATCTGATATACCAGCGGAACTTTCGTGCCTGCCTCGACTACTGGATCATCTGGCACACACTTCGCAAATTATTCACCGGACGGGCTATCACGGGCAAGAAAAATCGCGATTAAGTAAGTTACGCGTCGATTAACCCACCATTAACTAATTGGGCGGAGTTTAACCGATTGAGGCGCTTGTAGAAATTCAACTAGGCAAGTGATTCACCGCTGCGTAGGTTACCGAAAAAGAGCGCTCCTTGTTAAGGACATGAGGCAAATGAGTTTTCTTCTGAATCTGTCCCGCGCCCAAAAGCGGTCCGTGCTGCTCGGTACCGATGTCGCCTTGGTCCCGGTTGCGCTGCTTTCGGCCGCAAGCTTGCATTTCGGCCTTTTAGGCGCCTGGCCGTGGTTCGCCGGGAATTGGGCCTTCACCTTGCTGATGATGACAGTTGCGGCGGGCTGCTCCTACGGGTTGGGCATATTCCGGATTCGGCTAAAAGCTTTCGACCGCAGCGCTGTTGTGCAGATGATGGCTTTTGCTGCCCTCTTGGGGGCCGCGTCGCTGGTCCTTGCGATGTTTGCCGGATTGGGCATACCGTTCAGACTGCATATGACGTTCTGCATTGCGTTTTTCCTTCTGTCGACGGGAAGCCGCTACGTGATGCTGGAAGTACTATTGAACGCATATCGGGCAAACGGACATGTCACCTCCGTCATGATCTATGGCGCGGGAAAGACCGGCATGCAGCTGGCAAGCGCCCTGAAATCACATCCCGATATTATTCCGGTGGGTTTTGTGGATGATAGCCTCGCGCTGCGGGGGCAGACTGTGGGGGGCTTGCCTGTCTACCACGGTGCGCGATTGGAAGAGGTCTTGGTGCAAACCAACCCCGACCGTGTCGTCATCGCGATGCCGTCTGCGTCTCGTAAGGCCGTGGCCAAGATCGAACGCCGGGTAGAACGGACCGGCGTCAAACTGCAAGTGCTGCCTTCCTTTGCGCAGCTGGTCGGCCAGGAAGAAGCGCGCGGGACATTTGACGACTTCCTTGGACGCGAAAACCTGCATGAAGATATCGCGATTGGCTTTCAGGAATATGTTGACCAGTCGGTGATGGTCACGGGCGCTGGCGGATCGATCGGGTCCGAATTGTGCCGGCAAATCCTGCGATGCCATCCCAAAAGCCTGATCCTGTTCGAGCAGAACGAACTTGCGCTTTACGACATCGAAATGGAGCTTTCAGACTTGGCCCGTCGCAACAACGTCGCGCTTAAGGCAGTGTTAGGCTCAATCAGCGATGCCCCGCTACTGCGCGATGTGATGCAGCGCGATCAGATTGATGTGATCTTCCATGCCGCCGCCTACAAACATGTGCCCATGGTCCAAAGCAACCCACTGGTTGGGTTGAAAAACAACGTGCTGGGCACCGCCACGCTTGCTGCCATTGCGAAGGAGCAACGGGTCGCACGGTTCGTCTTGATATCGACGGACAAGGCCGTGCAACCCGTCAATGTCATGGGCGCGTCGAAACGATTTGCAGAGATGATCGTGCAGGACCACGCCAGCCGGCAGTGCGAAACGGCATTCTCAATCGTGCGCTTCGGCAACGTCCTGGGCTCCTCCGGCTCGGTTGTGCCGCTATTTCAGGACCAGGTCGCGCGTGGCGGCCCGGTGACCCTGACCCACCCGGAAGTAACGCGCTATTTCATGTCGGTCCAGGAAGCCGCGCAGCTGGTGCTGACCTCGGGTGGTTTGGGCCAGGGCGGGGAGATTTTCGTCCTCGACATGGGGAAACCAGTGCCTGTTCTGCGGCTCGCCGAACAGGTCATCGAAGCCGCAGGCTACAGCGTGCGTAATGCAGATTATCCTGACGGCGATATCGAAATCATCACGACCGGGTTGCGCCCCGGCGAAAAGATGCATGAAGAGCTGACCGGGCGCGGTGGAAAAATGACTACCAGCCACGAAAAGATTTTCTGCGTGCAGGATGACTGCCTGTCCGAGTTAGAGCTGGCTGCGGCCCTGAAGCAGCTACGGGACGCCGTCGCGCAGCATGACGAGGATGCCGCCATCGCCGCGATCTGTCGTTGGATCGAGGGGTATTCCTTCCCGTTGCAGCAGGTGCAGTAGCAACCCCTGCTGCGCGCGGCGCCAACAGTTTTTGTTAAGCACAACCTGACATCACTTTCGCCTGCGAGGCGGGACATCTTTCCGCAGCACCACCGATTTCGGCGCCGTCGCTGGCGTCCCAACATATGGCAGGATGACATGGACAAATTTTCAAGTTTCCCGACGACCCCAATCTCTCCGGCGCGCGGCGCTGTGAACGTGGTCCCAAGTGACACAAACGACCTGCCGCAGGTCAGCCGCGCGATTTATGTGGGCCTCGGTGGGGACGTCACCGCCACCCTCGCCGATGGTGACACGGTTACTTTTACGGCGGTGCCGGGCGGCGCAATATTGCCCATCCGGGTGAGCGCGATTGCTGCCTCCGGGACGACAGCATCAGGCATTTTGGCCCTGTGGTAGTACGTTAGAGCCTATTCTGTATAGATTGCATCTGCGTCACCCGCCATTCCCTTCGGTTTGGCGGGTATTTTCTTGCGGCGCGCCGCCCGCTGGATCTGAGCGCTCAGGGCGGTTTCATAGTGCAGCAGCCTGTGAAGCCCTCGCCCATGAGCCGCGACTGCATCGCTGGCCAAGGCCGTGCGGTTTTCAAACCCGGCAATAACCGCCTTGATAATGACCTCCGGGCTTTGGGTCCTGCAATCGACCAGATGCGGATAGTCCAACGCGCCGAATAACCCCTCAAACTTCCGGCTATAGGCCATCGGCACTACCGCCACCCCGCTGGAAAATGCGGCAATGCAGGCATGCATCCGCGCCCCGGCAAAGAAGTCTAGTCCGGCAATATATCCTTTGGCCTCCGACGGCGTATCAAAGCCGGGTGCAAGGATGGTGTCAGGAAATTTCCTATGGAGAGTTTCGCAAGCCGTCAGGTCATCTTCGACCGGCATATGGGGCGATATGACATGGGGGACCAAATGAACTTTCGGGTTCTGCGGGTGTCTGAGCAGCCGCTCGATAAGTTCGGAAATCATGGTCCCATAGTCGCCCTGAAACCCGAAATCATTCGCCCGGCCATACCCGCCTGACATCATAAGACCGGAGACGTTGATCCCGACATGCGGACCTGAACCAAAGGCAGACGACGGAGCAGCGGGAAGTTTCATCGCGACGTCCGAGGCAACAAGAATGTCCCCCCCAAAACCAATGTCGCGCAGATGGGCCACAGACGCCTCATCCCGCGCAAAAACAAGGGTGGAGCGTCTGAGGCTCCGTTTGGCAAACCACCGCGAAAACGGCCGGGTAAAGGGGCCAAGTGTCTGCGGCGCGACAATCAGGGGCCGCCGGGCAAGATGGCACAGCGCCTTCAACCACATGACCCGCCGCAACCGGCGTTGCCCGTAGATATCTGCGAAGCTGTCGCCGGCCCCGATATCAATGACCAGATCAGCTGCCCGCATCAGGGAAAACACACCCGCCGGGTTAATAAGGTCCTGTCCCGATATCGTCACTACCTCAATATCCGGCCCCGAGATGCAGGGCGGGTTCTTGTCCTGCCAATCGAGGCAGGTAACGCGCAAAGGAAGCCCAGCCCGCCGCGCCAGACCGCGCAGAATATCGACCTGCGCCACCGTCAACGCGCCAACCCCAAGGTTGGATGAATGCACAGCATGCAGGATCAGGCAGACATGAATCATATTTCTGGCCTATATAGACTATAGTTATTGGTAGGAGCTTCGCCATCTAAGGCACCGTCGCGCGGTCCCAAGCGCAGCTTTGACGGTACGCCAGCCGCCGGCATGTCGCGCATTGCGCCAAAGCGACAGATGCCGGTAGCGGGGAACGGGTAATCCCGCCAAAACACGGCCTGCGAGTCTTCCCAGAAGCTCCTCCCGGCGGCGTTTTTGGCCGGGTTGCATCGGGGCGATCGCAGAAATGTCGGTAGGACGGGCGGCGATGGCTCCCTCCGCAATCGCATTTGATAGAAGCGATGCACCAAATGAGGTACGCGACATTAACAGGCTTTGCCCGTCACGCTCCGCGAAGGTCGGCCGGCCCGCCGCATCGGTTGCCCAAGCATCTGCGAAGACGATATCAGCCGCCAGACCAATCCCATCCGCGCAGATACGGCAACGGTGTTGCACATGTTTTGACAGCACGTCCCCCCAGCTTTCTTGATAGCTAAGCTGCGCCGACGCCCCGCCTCGATCCACTGCAGATGCATGACCCGGCCAGCCGCGACCGCGAAACCTGAACCGGGCCACATCGCGGGGGTTCATACCCATGCGCTGAACAACGTCCCTCGCACCTTGCAAGGACGGAACCCCGGCGCAAAAGAATGACAGCTTGATTGGGAAAACCTGGTCAATTCTAGGGTCTATTTTAGCCCAATTACGCAATCCTGCAACGTCACAGGGTTTGCCGACAAAGGCGTAGCGGTCAGGTTCATCCAGCCGCTGAGCCACATGTGCCAAGGGCATGGAGGGTCCATAACGGGACGCTGCTTGATCAATGATATCACCTCGCGTACGGCTGACCCGCGCCACATTTGCCAGCGGATCGCGAGTGTCAGCACCAACGCTTAACACCGCGTCTACTTGCCGGGTCTCAAGCAGCCAAAGCAGGGTGGCTGACAGCGCGCCGCCGGACGCTGCCTCAAAGCGCAGCTCCGGATCAGTCGACCACCCGGTCATCACATCGTGATACCCGCCCCAGAGTCGGTGGGTGAATGGTGCTTCACTCAGCCCATGCTGCCGTTGCCCGGGGCACACCTCCGCAATGGCGCGGCGCTGGTCGCGGTCAAGCTTCCGCGTCGTTTTCGGGCGCAGGAATCCGTCGTCGGTTCGGGTCATGGTAACAATGTCAGGGGCAATCGCAGCGCAGGCGCCACAGCCGGCGCAAAGCTGTGTCTGCACGATTCTGTCGGTCAGTTCGATCTGTGGCACAGCAAAAACCCCGTTGAAATTTACACAGCGTTAACCCGGCACTGGTTAAGCAGTTGTAAATGGTCATGCTCGCTTCCCAGATGGCGCCACACGCCCCCCGGCTCTACCCTCTTGCCACATTGCTGGCGGGCCATGGCGGTGTCGCTGTTATCACACTGCTGCGCAACGTCATCGCGGCGCGGCTGATCGGAATTGAGCAGTTCGGGATCGCTACCAGCTTTGCCATTGTTGTCTCCGCGATCGAGATGGGCACCACGCTTGGCGCGCAGCAAATGATTGTCCAGGACCACCGGGGCGACAAGCCAGCGTTTCAAGGGTCACTGCATCTGGCCCAACTCATGCGGGGCGCGTTCGGGGGCGCTGTGTTGTATCTGCTGGCAGATCCCATCGCGGCCCTTCTCAATATCGCCGAGCTTGCCTGGGTCTTTGAAGTTTTGGCAATCGTCCCGGTTTTCGCCGCGCTATGCCATCTGGACAGTTGGCGATATCAGCGCGCACATCGTTTTTGGCCCAGTATCGTAGTGCAGCTTGGCCCGGCCCTTTTTGCACTGATGCTGATTGGAGTGCTGGTGAATGAATACAGTGATTTCCGGGCTCTGCTGATCGCGATCATCGCGCAGTCCGCCGGCATTTTGCTGATGTCTCATCTGGTGGCGGAGCGGCGATATCTGGTCACGTTCAACATAACCCATCTGAAGAGCATATTTCGATTCGGCATCCCGCTGGCGTTGAATGGCCTGCTGCTGCTGGGCGCTTTCCATGGGGAAAAATTGCTCATCGGACATCTGCGCGGCCCCGAGGCATTGGCGCTTCTTGCCATGGGGTTTTCCCTGACATTGACGCCTGCTTTGGTGGCCGGAAAGAGCCTGCAAAGCTACTTTTTGCCAAGGCTCGGGGCTACTGACGGAGCGTCCTCATTCTGGGTTGAGGCTAGACTGACAGTCGGGTTGTGTTTGCTGGTGGCCGTGCTCTTTGCGCTGACGCTTTCCGTTATCGGTCCTGTGGTCCCTGCACTGCTGGGGAAAGACTTCGCGCCATTGGTACCGCTGATGCCCCTTCTCGCCCTTCTTCATGCCATTCGGCTGGCAAAAACGGGCGTCGCGGTGGTGGCACTGGCGCAAGGGGACACGTTCACTTCAGCGGTCGGCAATATCTTCCGGGTCGCGGCGTTGCCGGTGATCTATACGGCCCTGTCAAATGGGGCCGGTCTGCAAGCTGTGCTGATCATCGCAACCATTGCGGAGGCGGCGGGCGCCACCGCCGCCGCTCTCCGGGTGGGTTGGCGCAACCGCCCTAGCTCGCATCAACGCCCTGCTTCCATGGGTCCTGGTTGATCGCAGCGGCGGGACCTACGAGGTCCTTGTAGGGCATTGATGTCGGCAAACTGCCATCGTCGACCGCGTCTTTCCAAACAACGACCCGTGTGACATCGGCCTGCACTTGATTGGCACCGCTTGCTGTCGCCAGCAGCAGCAAGCGGCGGTTGTTGGGCAGCGTGGGGCTGGCGGAGGTGAAAGCCTCGTCCAGCACCAGCACCCCGTTCACCCAGATGCGGCCATACCCGGCGACAAGATCAGCCGCCACCCGCACATCAGCCTGCACCTGATCAACAATAATTCCTGCCGCCGTCTGCGCGTAGTTTACGTGATAGGTCCCGCCCGCGTCCCGTACCACCAGCCGCAGACGACCATTTGCCAGTGCCTCCAGCCGTAGGTAGTTACCTGTGCTTGTCATCAGCATAATTGACCCTGAACTGGGTAAACTGGGCAGAAAGTCGAATTGGAAAGAGATCGCGGAAACACCGTCGCCCAAGGTTAGCGGGTCGTAGAAATATGGCCCATCCGCAGAGGTGACGAACCCGCCCGCGGGCGCTGGCAGGGTGTTGGCCAGCACGGCGCTACTTGGCATGGGCCGCAGCGGAATACCGTCAACCCCGGAAAGCCCAAGATCGACAATCGGGTAGTCCAGATAGGTTTGCGCAAGATGGTCATCGGGGAAACGCATCATGCCGGTGCCACCCCCCTCCCCAAACCGGATCGTATCCGAGGACGTGAACGGACCGTCATTCGGGAACAACCGCACCCGACCATTGACAATCTCGGCCCTTTCAGCCGGCCGGCCATTGATCTGCCAGCCAAATACGTCGGTCCAATGCGGATGGGTATCGTCAAGCGATGCTAAGGCACGCGCGCGGCGCGCCGTTGTGACCGGCCCGACACTGGACCAGATATCGATATGGGCGCCGGACGGCTCCCATTCGGCCTGATCGAAGCCGGGCACCGACCAATCGCGCATCCCGGATGCCTGCAAGATCGCGTGCGCCATCAACCGGGCGAACATAGATGCGCCGTCATCGGTCCCGGCTGAAGGGTGGCTGATATCGGTCCACCCGCCTGCCCCGTCAGGCGCGCCGTTCTGATAGCTCATCGGTTCAAGCCCGAGCGGTAGAAACAGGCCATCGGCGTTCGGGTTAACCACCATCTGCCGCCAGCTTTCGCGCGCATGCTCCTTATTGAGAAGATTGTACTGCGTCGTCCCGCTGCTCAGGACTGTGGCGCTTTGCATGTCCGCGTCGATGTCGAACTTATGCGGACCGAAGGCCACCCACTTCGTGTGCGCGGGGTCATATAGTTCGCCGAACCAGTGATCCGCTTGGAAGCTGTCATTGGCACCGTAGCTCAGCTCAGCCGGGAAGCTGACCGGCGCGCCCGTCATGGTTTTGCCGGTAAAGAGAGGGAATAGAGCCTCCTCATAGGCGTTGGCAAAAGTTCCAGGTGTCGCGAACCATGACACCGACGGCAGGCCGACATGCTGGCCATCGGCAGTGGCGAAGGCATGAAGCTCCGCATCGTCGGACCAAAGGCGGGAACTTTCCGTATCATCGACAAGGTCTTTAAATCCGGTGCCTGCGACGGCATGGCAGACCAGCGCAAACTTGTCGCCCGGACGCTCAGACATGAAGACGTTGGCCATCGCAGCAAGCGCTGCGGTATGGGGGTCAGCCGCGGTAAGGTGCTTGACCTGTGGGCTACCGTCAAACCACAGGGCCTGCACGGCATCATCGGCCAGAAGCGGCTCCGCCGTGAGCTGATCGTAGAAGGTCGAGAATATCCGCACGACCTCTGACTGACCCCAGAGTCCGACCACATGCCCAACGCCGAACTGGTTGGCTGTGGCCGTGCGGGTGACGGGTTCCGATGCGATGCGCGCCTCCACGCGCATCCAATGCGGGCTGCGAGAAGCGGTCAGGACCGTGTTCCACGTGCCGTCAGCGGCGATTGTCGTTGCTGGCTGCCATTCCGATGGCGCTGCCCCGTCGAAAAGCAGCCGCAACTCGACCGTCTCGCCGGGGGTCCCTTCCCCTTGAACGACGACCTCCGCCTCGTTCCGACCAAAGGCTACTCCGCTGTCGAACAATGTCTTGTCGCGTGAGAAGTCAGAGATCATGATCTCGGTCAGCGGCGCAAAAATTTCGCCCTCAGAGTTGGAATTAATTGCCAGCGGCAAGCCAAGCATCGTGATCATCAGCGTCACCCTTAATTGTGCCGCACGCTGACGCACGACTGGATAAGGACCTCCGACGCTCGGCAGAGGGGTCACCCGTCGCGCCGGGTACGCGCAACCTCATGTTGAAATTTAGCCCTCAGCGGCCAGAAGCGGACCTAGCACAGCCACGGGTCACGTTGCCGTTCTGCAGGGTCGGCCGTGCAATAGGTTAACCTAGGTGAGGTTTGCCGACGCCAAGTCGTGCTCGGTCCTGTCAGCACTCAGCATCCGCCCATATGGGCCGAGAACAACGTCTGACCGGATGATCTGCGCGGGGTTTCCCGCAACAACGCAGCCACTGGGCACATCCCGCGTGACGACGGCACCGGCAGCAACAAGGCTGCCATGGCCAATGCTTACCCCCGGCAGAATAATGCTGCCCGCGCCGATGAAGCAATCCTGACCAACGCGCGTATGAACGTACAGCCCGCGTGTCCGATCATGGGTCAGAAGGATCGCATTCAGCGCCACGTAACTACGTGCCCCGATATGGACACCAATAGGAAAAGTGCGGTCCAGCCGCGCTGACAGTGACACCTGGGCGGATCCGGCAATGTCCATGCCGTAGACCCGCGTCAGCCAGAGACGCCTCGTACCCACCAGCAAACTGCGCAGCCACGAGACCCTATTCAGGCCCCGACGGCTTGCTTTTCGAAATGGGGGATTGGCCAGTGAAATGTCGCTCAAGGGTCGCTCCTTCTGGGGTCGCAGAAAGCAGCCTAACCTTTCGAATCTTTACAAATTGATAACCGTTAACCGTCAATTTACCGAAATGAACACGCTACGTACTTTGCCCTTTCCGGTGACCCTCTATCTTCTGCTACTGGTCTTGCCCATCCGCTTCATGGTCGGGCCTTTGCAGTTTACCGGGCTGCGCGCCTACATGCTGATCTTGGCAATCCCGCTGCTTGTATCTGCGTTCCGCCGCCCGCCTGCCACGCCTGACATCCTGTTGCCGCTCTTTATCGGCTGGGTGAGTGTTTGCATGATGCAAAACACACCCGGCCAGGCGGTTGAGCATACCGGCGCGATGTTTCTGGAACTGGCCGGCGGCTACTTTCTGGCGCGTAGCTTCATCCGGACGGAAGATCAATTTCTATCGTTGATCAAGCTGCTGGTCTTAATGGTGCTGCTGATGATCCCCCTCAGCCTGTTTGAGACGGTCACAGGCGTGCCGCCGCTCGTCACAATGATCCATGCCATTCCCGGCATTTCCAGCGTCGAGGTTGTGACCATCGCCCCGCGCCTCGGATTGGAACGGGTGCAGGCCGTCTTCGCGCACCCGATCCATTTCGGGCTGTTTTGCTCGACAGCGGTATCCTTGGTTTTCATCGGACTCAGTGCCCAGCTGTCGGCAGTCACGCGGATGGCAGCCGTGATCCTGATCTCCATTCCCGCTTTTCTGGCGCTATCCAGCGGTGCAATTCTGTCGGTTGCCATACAGGTTTTCCTGATCTGTTGGGTCTTGGTTTTCCGTGCGGTCCGAGGCAAGTGGTGGCTCCTCGTCGGGGTCACCCTTGCGGCATATGTTTTGATTGACGCGATCTCCAACCGCACGCCGCTGAAGGTGTTTTTCAGCTATGCCACGTTCTCCGCCCACAATGCATACTGGCGCGAGCTGATCTTTGAATGGGGCCTGCACAATATCCAGGCCAATCCGATTTTCGGGCTGGGCCTCGAAGACTGGGTGCGCCCGCATTTCATGTATTCCGGAAGCATCGACAATTTCTGGCTTGTGCAAGGGATGCGCTACGGCGTTCCGGGTTTCGCGTTAATTTCGTTGTCTTGGGGTCTCGCTATTGTGCGCGTTGCGCGTGCACGTAACGCCGCTTCCCATTTGCGCCGCGCCTGGGTGTTCTGCTTCATCGGGATCACCTTCACGCTTGCCACGGTCCATGTCTGGACCGCCGTCTATTCCTTCGTTTTCTTCTTGCTGGGGGCCGGCCAGTGGATGGCCGCGTCGAAAGCCGGGTCTAAATCACCTGAATTGAGAATGTATCGCCGACCCTTCGCAGGTCAGTTCCGGCGCCCAGACGTCCAACCCGCGTGAGCAACCTTGGCGTCGTCATTGTCACCTTCAACGCGGCTGACGTCATTCGCGACTGCCTTGAAACGCTGCTGGCAGCCCCTTTTCGTTGCAAGATCGCCGTCGTTGACAACGCATCAACCGACCGCACCGAAGAAACCATTGTGAGCTGGTTGAACGGCAGGGATGGTTACCAGCCGGGCACCTTGCCTTTTCCCGGTGCGAGCGTCCACAAACCGGTCGACAACCAGACGCTCCAGATAATCGAGGCAGGTGAGAATCGGGGCTTTGCGGCCGGCGTGAACATCGGCATCGCGGCGCTCCTTACCGACCCGACCATTGACCGCATTTGGCTGCTGAACCCCGACACGCTTGTGCCACCCGAAACGCCAAAGCTACTAGCCGAGGCGCCGGCCGGGTTTGGACTGATGGGTCACCGCATCCTTTACGCGGACCACCCACACAGCGTTCAGATTGATGCGGGGACGGTGAACTGCTGGACAGGGGTCACCGGCAACCTGAACCTCGGTCGGTCCAGTGACTGTCCACTGGCTCAGCCCGAGCATGCTGATTTCATCTCTGGCGCGAGCCTCGTTGCATCCCGCGCTTTCATTAATGCGGCCGGGCCAATGCCAGAGGATTATTTCCTCTACTATGAGGAGGTTGATTGGGCCAGGCGTGCAAAGCTACCCATACAGCTTTGCGCGAATGCGGTAGTTTATCATCAGGCAGGTTCCGCGATCGGGTCGCCAAAGCCAGGTAATCCACCTTCACCATTTTCGATCTATTACAAGAACCGATCCCGGATGCGATACCTCAAACGCTACCACCCGTGGTCTTGGCCAGTCGGTTGGCTCTACGGGATGGCCAAGGCAGGGCAATTACTCTGCTCCGGTCACCCTGAACTCGCGTGGCAGAGCCTGCGAGGGATGGCCAACAGGCCGCCATCAGCCAATATAACTGCGCAGGGTCGTGACCAGCCCGTCGAGTTCCGGCCCTGACACAATTGCAGGTGGTGGCGGGTGGTCGTTCATCACCGTTCTTGCGAGTTTGCGTTCATCCCAGATGGCCTGAATACCGTCACGCCCGACCAGCTGGCGCACCGTACCGATCTGATGGTCATTGCGATGCTCACCCAGTTCGGCCCGGCGTGGTACGAGAATCAGAGGTACACCCACCTGCCGCGCCGCAAGCACGGTGCCGATCCCGGCATGGGCTACAATGAGCCTGGCCCGTTCGATCACGTCGCCGTAGCGGATAGCGTCCATATAAGGTTCGACGATCAAGTTGGGGTATCTTGCGTGTTCGCAGGTTTGGGCGATAACAGGCTCACAAAGGCCGCCCGCGATGCGATTCATCTCGCGCACGAGCCGAGGGAAGGGCAGTTGCGTACCAACTGTGACGAAGATCATAGCACCGCCCCCGCATAGGTGGCACCCGTCCGGGCGGAGACTTCAGGCCATTGCGTCAGCCAGTGATTGGCAAAGGGACGCGACAACCGGCCAGACAGAGACATGGCTTCGGTATTCGCGATGGAGTCGATCCAGATGGTTCGCGCGCCCAGAAGGCGTGCAACAATTATGGCCACAAGCCCCGGCAGCGCCCCGGTGGAAACAACAACATGAGGGCGCACTACGGCCATGATGCGCAGCACTTGGCAGGCCACGATTACGCCGCGCCACCACTCCGACCGGCTGCACTCGCCGATATGGTATTGCGCCAGTTCAGGGTCTGTGCAGGCAAAATGAAGCTTGTGGCCGTCGAACGCTCCGGCCATTGCGTTCAATTGCCGCCAATGCCCGCCCTTTGATGCGACGGCCAAAATTCGTTGAGATCTCATGGGGTAGGGTCCTCCAAAGCTCTGGTTCTGGTTCGACGACACCGCCCCAGCGCGGTGCTGCCGTCCCCTTCATCGCCATGGCGACCGCACCCCTGCGATCGTTTTGCCTTGGGCCCGAATAAGGCCCGCAGCCGTTATTCAAACAGTTTTCGTTCCGGTACGACTATGACGTCGCCGGGTTGCAGAACGATCATCTGCGACCCACCCTCCA
Organism: uncultured Litoreibacter sp.; assembly: GCA_938030665.1. GTDB lineage: Bacteria > Pseudomonadota > Alphaproteobacteria > Rhodobacterales > Rhodobacteraceae > Litoreibacter. The sequence goes on from CALHHY010000118.1 coordinate 25,237, forward strand.
TCATTGCTTTTGTGTTGATGCGGTAGGACTTGATCGTCTTCGTTTTCATGTCAGCGCGCTGCAAAATGACCCGCTTGGGTGCCGCAAAGCGGGTGAAGCCACCGGCCTCCGCAAGCAGCTGCATAACGGTCGTCCCGCGCGCCACCCGCATCTTGCCGGGTTTGCCAACTTCGCCCATCGCGTAGATATCAATTCCGGCAGGCGCGCGGCTGCTTGCCCTTGCGCGCGACCCGCTTCGGCTACGCGGCGTCTGCGGCTTTGCAAGGCGAGAGACGGAGACCATGACGGTCGGCGCATTCACGTAGTTCTGGCCGATGCCTTCAAGGATCATCGCCTCGATCTGAGGAACGGTCAGACCCGCCGCTTTCATGGTGCCAGCCAGTGGGACCGACACAGTGCCATCAGGCAAAACAAGCACGGTTCGCCGCATATCAGGGTCTTCCATAACGTCCAGAACCAAGGTGTCGCCTGGCTGCACCAGGTATTCCTGCGCCCAGGCGGACCCCGCACACACGATCAGAAGTAGGCAAGCAAGTTTTCTCAACATGAGCGACATCCTTTGCGATGTGACCGAGCCCGGCAGCGCCCCGGCATGGAATCAAAAAAGATACGATTTGGATTAATTATGTCTTAAACCTTCATGGCCCAGATACGGA
>CALHHY010000119.1 GCA_938030665.1 uncultured Litoreibacter sp.
TTCTCCTTCATCGGAGCCTCCTGTCAACAGATTGAGAAACCCCAATCGTCAAACAGGTCTGCCAAATTCCAAAATCGCAGGATCAAAGCTCAACACTAGCCTCAAGCGCCATTGCCGCGATAGCGGCTTCGTCCTCCCGCCGCAGGTGCCGAACCCACGACGAACCGGATACTCTTGTGCAAGAACAGTTTTTGTAAACGAACAAGCAAACCAGTTCCGTAAGCAAAAGGCCCTAAAATCGTTCAAATCTGACGGAAGTTGCGTTCTTACCCGACAAAAGCTGCAACTCTCGCCGGACAAGTTGCGATTCACGCCGGACGGCACAAAGGGGCGGGTGGCTGGGATGGTAGGATTCGAACCTACGGTACACTGTACCAAAAACAGTTGCCTTACCACTTGGCTACATCCCAACAGTGTGGGGTGATTTAATGCGCTGACACGCGTACTTCAAGTGCAAAATCAATGCTTGCGGCCATCAAACGGGGCCAGTACCCGCGGGGCATGGATTTTGACACTATCATTCTTGGCGCCGGTGCGGCAGGCATGTTTTGCGCCATCGAAGCCGGGCGGCGGGGGCGGCGCGTGCTGCTCATCGATCACGCGCGAAAACCGGGGGAGAAGATACGGATCTCGGGCGGCGGCAGGTGCAACTTCACCAACTTCCATATCGCTCCTGAAAAGTTCCTGTCGCAAAACCCGCGCTTCGCGCTCTCCCCTTTGAAACGCTACACGCAATGGGATTTCATCGATCGGGTCGACCGGGCCGGGATTGCGTGGCACGAAAAAACACTGGGGCAGCTCTTCTGTGACGGGTCAGCCGGGGAAATTATTGACATGCTGCGCCAAGATTTGGCGGATGCGGGCGTAACGCTCTGGTTGGAAACGAAGGTTGATGCTGTGCGCTCAAACGGCGCCGGCTTTGAGGTCGTGACCTCAGACAGGCCGGTCAACGCCGATACGCTGGTCGTTGCGACCGGCGGGAAATCGATCCCGAAGATGGGCGCGACGGGCCTCGGTTACCGGATCGCGGAGGATTTTGGCATCAAGGTGGTCCCGACGCGCGCGGGCCTCGTGCCCCTGACCTTCGCCCCACATCTGCTGGAGCAGACGAAAGAACTGCCGGGTGTCTCGGTCACTGCGCGGGTCAGCCATGGCCGGACAAGTTTTGACGAGGGGCTGCTGTTTACCCATCGGGGGCTGTCGGGGCCGTCGATCCTGCAAATCTCCTCCTACTGGCAGGAAGGCGACGCGCTGCAGGTTGATCTGGCTGCGGGGCATGATGTTCCGGAGATGCTGAACGATGAACGTCGGAGCAACGGCAAACTGTCGATCAAGAACGCGCTGGCGCGGCATCTGCCCGAGAAGCTTGCGGTCCTCATTGTGCGCAGCGCTGGGCTGACGGGCAATCTGGCCGATCAAAGCAAGGCTGACCTCGCCCGTCTGGAAGCAGCGCTGCATAAATGGCAGGTAAAGCCCTCAGGCTCCGAAGGCTACCGCACGGCGGAGGTCACCTTGGGCGGCGTCGACACTGCCGCGCTGGACGCGCGCACGATGCAGGCCAAAGCACATCCGGGGCTGTTTTTCATTGGCGAGGTCGTCGATGTGACCGGCTGGCTGGGCGGCTACAACTTTCAATGGGCCTGGTCGTCGGGCTGGGTTGCCGGGCAAGTCTGCTAAGCCCAGCCAAGCCAAACTTAGACGCGGCAGGGATTTTCTTTTGCCAGCCGGTCAAACGCCATCAGGGAAGCTACAAGCCGCCCCATCTGATCAAGCGGGATCATATTCGGCCCGTCGGAAGGCGCGGTATCGGGGTCCTGATGCGTCTCGATAAACACCCCCGCGATGCCAAGCGACACCGCGGCCCGCGCCATCACGGGCGCAAATTCCCGCTGCCCGCCGGAGGAGCCACCCTTGCCACCGGGCTGCTGCACCGAATGCGTGGCATCCATGATCACCGGATAGCCTGTCTTGGCCATGGTTGGCAGCGACCGCATATCCGCAACCAACGTGTTATACCCAAAGGAGGCCCCACGCTCGGTCAGCATGATGCGCTCATTGCCGGTGCTTTCGACCTTTGAGACGACATTGGGCATGTCCCAGGGGGCCAGGAACTGCCCCTTTTTGATATTGATAACCGCGCCCGTCTCGCCTGCGGCCAGCAACAAGTCGGTTTGCCGGCAGAGGAAGGCCGGGATTTGCATCACATCCACCGCCTGAGCCACAGCGGCACATTGATCGGGCGCGTGCACGTCGGTCAGAACCGGGCATCCCACGGCGTCACGGACATGGGCAAGCACCGACAGCCCTTCGTCAATGCCAAGGCCGCGCTGACCCGAAAGGGAAGTTCGGTTCGCCTTGTCATAGCTGGCTTTGAAGACGTAGGAGGCCCCGGCCTTGGCGCAGGCCTCTGCCATATATTCAGCGATCATCATCGCATGATCACGGCTTTCCAGCTGGCACGGGCCCGCAATCACGGTCAGCGGCAGGTCGTTGGAGGCCTGCACACCCTTGCCTGTAAGCCCAAATTCAACGGTTTTCATCTGTCGCTACACCTGTTCGCGAAGGATCGAGGAGGTCAGCGACACCATCAGGTAGATACCGGAGAAGATCAAGAAGGCGAGGATCGTGTTTTCAAAAGCGCGGGGGTATGTTGCCTCGTCCGGGGCAATCGGGTTGACCGCCACCGACAGGTAGCGGGTCTGCCGGTTGGCCTCCAACCGGGCCGCCTCGAACGCGGCTTCGGCCTGCGCCAGCAAGCCCTGACGGACCTCCAGATCAGCCTGAGCCACCAGCAGCTCCCCCGAAATGCGCGCCAGCGAACCGTTATTGGCGTTGCTCTCTGTCAACTCTGCGCGTTTCTCGGCAATCAGCTTCTCAAGCTCGACAATCTTGTTCTGGGAGGCCGACACCCGCGCCTCATTCGGCCGTGTATTCCCCAGGAACTGCTGTAGCGAAATCCGTTCTGACAGAAGTTCGGTCTCAAGTTGGGTGATCTGCCCGAACACCGCCTGCACCTCGCTTTCAGGGCTCAGCACGCCGAGTTTTTCCTGAATTTCAACAATCTGCTCCTGCGCCTCGATCATCTTGCGCTCAGCATCCTTGCGGCTGTCATCGGCGCCCTTCATCTGGTCGCCACGCTTGCGCAGGGTCAGGGTGTCCACCTGTTCCTCCGCGTATTGGATCAACTGTTTGGAGAACATCGCGCTGGTCTCTGGATCGACCGCGATCACCTCCATCTTGATGATCCCTTCGGTGGGATCGTAGCCAATTTTGACACTTTTCTTGAATTTCTTATACGCCGCTTCCTGCGTCGCGTCGGGGTCAAGACGCTGGATCGGGTCGATCTCCGGCGCGCTGAAATGCGCGCGGAACCCTTCATCGTCGTCAAGTCGCAGCATGGCATCGCGCGATTGCAGGTAGCCCTGCACCGCGATGGAATCCTGCTGACTGCCAAGCGGGGAGCCAGACAGAATACCCGCGCCAAGGCCCCCACCACCCGCGGAATCAGCGGCCTGAATGACGAACTCCGACTTGGTCGCGTACATGGGCGTGGCGATCATGTAATAGTAGTAACCCGCCAGGAAAGTGGGCAGCAGCACGAAGGTCAGCACCCGCGCAAACAGCATCATCGCGCGTTTGCGACGACGGCGGGCGATATCGCGCTGAATGCTCATCACATCGCGGGCGCGCTGATCCTCGGGCAGCACCTCTGTCGAGGGCAGGCTTGGCTGCTGCACATGGGGCGCCAATTGGGTGCCCGGCTGGGCCGCAGGGGCCATGGCCGAGGCCGGCACAGCAGCCGACGAGGTCGCGACACCGGCAGTTGTTTCGGGGGTCGGCTTCGCCTGATCGCTGACGACCAATTCCAACATGTTGGAGCGTTTAAACGGGTCGATGCCTTGCGCGCGCAACAATCTGACCGCGTCATAGTCGGAGCTGGGGGTCAGCCCCTGCTTCTGCGCAACACGGCGGGCCATGCGCAACTGCCGACCGGTCAGACCCTCGCGGCGGATCGCGTCAATCGCCTCCGCCGGGTTGGAGGCCTCCGGCTCGACTGCCGCCGTAGGCGCAGGCCCAGGCGCGTTGGCCGCCTGATTGGGGAAAGTCGTCGCGCCAAAGCCATCATCTGTCGGCGGCACAAACAGGTTCTGCTCTGCCGCGCCACCCGCACCGGCCGCTACAGCGGCTTGCATCGGCGCCTCATCGGCTACGGGTGCGGCTGCCACGCCAGACCGCACCGCCCGTTTGATGCGAAACTTCTCAGCTTTGGGTTTCGTACTCATAGAGCCTTTTTGCCTCTTCCAGCGTGTCGAACATGTAGAGCTTGCCGTTCAACAGCACGCCCGCAGAGCGACAGAATTTTTCCAGCGTCTCGGCCTGATGGCTGACCACTACCAGGGTTGATGTTTTCAGACGGTCCTTGAGGATCGAGCCCGCCTTGCGGTTGAACTCCACGTCCGTGGTCGACGGCATGCCTTCGTCGATCAGGTAAATGTCGAACTCCAGCGCCAGCATCAGCGCAAAGGTAAACCGGGCCTTCATACCAGCGGAATAGGTCCCAATCGGCATGTCAAAATATTCCTCAAGCCCGCACAGATACCGGCAAAACGCCTCGATATAATCGGGATCAAGCGAGTAGAGCTTGGCGATGTAGCGGCAATTCTCTGTCGCCGTGTGCTTGGAGACGACGCCCCCCATGAATCCAAGCGGGAAGGAAATGCGGGAGGTGCGGATAATTTCCCCCTCGTCAGGCTTTTCCAACCCTGCCATCATATTGATCACGGTCGTCTTGCCGGTGCCATTTGGCGCGAGGATACCAATAGAATGACCAAGCTCCACGCGGAACGACGCGCGATCAAGGATCACCTTGCGCTGTGTGCCTGTCCAGAAGGACTTGCTGACATTCCTAAACTCGATCATCGGGCCGCGACCCTCTCCTTGCTGCCTGGGCCGTTGCTGGCCCTTGATTGCGCCCCATAACATCGCAGGAGGCCGTGACCCGTTCGGGCTCTTTTCAGTTTCGTTATGTCCGACCAGCCAAGCAGAGTACAACGACCTTGGCGTAAAGACGGACTTAATACGCGGTAAATTGGTACGGATATGCCGACAATCGGCAGATATTAGCGCAATATCGTTCCAATTTGGCGACAATATGACGTGGTAGCTGGCAAAGCGCTTATCGCAAAGAACAAAGCCTGTGAATTTGCGGCCAGAACGGCGGGTGAGATGAAGCGGCCAACCCGAAATCGAGTGCCGCGCCCCACCTCCCGCTCGACACTGCGACGCAATTCTGTTGTGACGGGGCTATCCGCCCTCTACCCTAGCAACCCGGCAGGCCCCGTGACCGATTTCGACACGCTGACATCCCATATGCGCGCCTGCACCCTGTGCAAGGATCTGCCGCTTGGACCACGGCCGATTTTTCAGCTCGACCGGCGCGCCCGGATGCTGATTGTCGGGCAGGCTCCGGGGCGCATCACGCATGCCAAGGGACGGCCCTTTGACGACCCATCCGGCGACAGGTTGCGCGACTGGCTCGGGTTGGGCCGGGACAGTTTCTATCACGATCCACGCGTCGGCATCTTTCCCATGGGTTTGTGCTTCCCCGGCACCGGCAAAGGCGGTGACCTGCCACCCCCGCCCATTTGTGCCGCGACGTGGCGCGCGCCGGTGATTGAGGATTTGAACGAGGTCGAGCTTACTGTGATCTTGGGGGCATACGCCATCGGATGGCACAGGCCCGCGCTAAAGCGGATGACGGTTGCCGAGGCCGTACGGACCACCGGTGGCGGCCGTGACGGAGTGTTCGTCCTGCCCCATCCCAGCCCGCGCAATAACCGTTGGCTGCGGCAAAACAGCTGGTTTGAAACCGACATATTGCCCGCCCTCAAATCCGCTGTAACAAAGGCGCTGACATGACCCCGCTTGATACCGCCCATGCCGAGATGGAAACCTCTGAAGCGGCCCGCCTGCGCTTTTACGAAAGGCTGGCCGACGCGGAGCTTTTCTTGTTGCTGGAGGCTGAGGCCACAGGCGACCAGATCACCCCGCGCCTTTTCCCGGTGGAGGAAACCACTTTGGTTCTGGCCTTCGACCGGGAGGAACGGCTGGCAGAGTTTGCGGGTGCTGTCCCCTACGCCGCCTTGTCGGGCCGCAATCTGGCGCAGATGCTGGCCCCACAGGGCCTCGGTCTGGGGCTGAACCTGGAAGTTGCCCCCTCCGCCATCATCTTGCCCCCGGACGCCATGGTCTGGTTGAATGACACGTTGGGACAGGCCCCTGCAGACGTGGAGGCCACGCCCGAGGAAATCCTGCCTCCGACCGGCCTGCCAGAAACCCTGATCACCGGGCTTGATCAAAAGCTTGCCCTTGCCGCAGGGCTCGCCCGCAGCGCCTATCTGTGCGCGGTGAAATACAAAGGCGGCGCACAGACCCATATGCTGGCCGTCATCGACGCCGTACCGGGCTCTGAGCCCGCCCTTGCCCGTGCGGTCAATGAGGCGCTGGTTTTCAGTGGTATCGAGGCGGGCGCGCTGGATGTGGCGTTCTTCCGCGCGCAAGACCCGGTCGCGGCAAGCCTTGCCAAGGCAGGCTTGCGTTTCGACCTTCCCACCCCGGCAGAGCCGCAACCGCCCCGCGCGCCCGGAATGGACCCGGCGAAACCGCCCAAGCTGACCTAGTACCCGGCCTCACGGTCAACCAGATGCAGCAAAGGTTCCCCCGCGACGCCGCGCCGGATGTTTTCTGCGATCACGTCGCTGGCGGTTGTCACGCGCGTCTCCGACGCGATATGGGGGGTCACAGTCACTTTCGGATGCGCCCAGAACGGGTGTCCCGCCGGCAAAGGCTCCACCCGGAAGACGTCAAGCGTGGCATGGCCAAGGGGCCCGTCCAGCGCTGCAAGTAAGGCGGCGTCGTCAATGAGCGGGCCGCGGCCGGGGTTGATAACTGCGGCACCGGGGGCGAGCCAGCCCAGCTTTTCGGCGTCCATCAGGTTCTCGGTCGCGGGGGTGTCGGGCAGCAGCAGCACGAGGATATCGGCACCATCCAAGGCCGCGCGCAGCCCAGCTTCACCTGAATGGCAGCTCACGCCTTCCACTGATTTCAAAGATCGCGCCCAGCCGTGAACGTCAAAATTCAGGCTGGCCAGTTGGCGTGCGCAGGCCGTTCCAAGCGCACCTAGCCCCAGCACAGCGACCTTGCGGTCCCGCGCCAGCGGCGGCGCGCCCTCGCGCCAGATGCCGTCTTGTCCCAGGATATGCGCGTCCATGCCAAGATGGTGACGCAGCGCGTGGCCGGTCACCCATTCGACCATGCCCTCCGTCAGGCCATGGTCGACCATACGGCACAAGGGCTGGGTCAGGGTGGGGTTGGTCACGATCTGCTCGACCCCGGCCCAGAGGCTCAGCACGGCTTTGGCATTCGTGTAAGGGGCAAGGTCAGTGACCGGGCCGTTCGGGGCATAGATGATGAAATCGACCTGTTCCGGGGACATCTCCGTGGCCAGATTGTACTCAAGCCCCTTTCGCTTAAAGGCGCGGCGCAGCGGCGCTTCATAGTCCGGCCAAAGATCAGACCGGGCGGAGAAAAGGACATTGATCATCTGTTATCTGGGCCTGTGTATATGCGCTGACTGGACCAGCCCGAATGCGAGCATCAGCACCAACATCGCCGAACCCCCGTAGCTGACCAGCGGCAGGGGCACCCCCACGACGGGGGCAAGCCCCATGACCATCGACATGTTGACCGCGAAGAACAAGAAGAAGGTCAGCGCAACGCCAAGGGTCAGAAGCGAGGCAAAGCGGTCCTTGTTGCTGACTGCTGAAACGATGCAGAACAGCAGGACCGCCACGTAAAGCGCCAGTAGTGAGATCGCGCCAACGAAGCCAAACTCCTCCGCCAGGGTGGTGAAGATGAAATCCGTGTGCTTCTCTGGCAGGAAATTCAGCCGTGACTGGGTGCCTTGCATATACCCCCTGCCCGTCCAGCCGCCGGAGCCCAGGGCAATTTTCGATTGGGTGATGTGGTACCCTGCCCCAAGCGGGTCCGAGGCCGGGTCAAGGAAGGTGTCGATCCGGCGGTACTGGTAGTCCTTCAGCAGCTGCCACTCCGTCCCGCGCGACCTGAAGACGCCGGCCACGATGGCAACGCCTGCGCCGATCACCGCGCCAAAGTAAAGCCAGCTGACACCGGCCAGAAACATCAGCCCGCCGCCGCCGAAGACCAGCAACAACGCGGTGCCCAGATCAGGTTGGCGCAACGTCAGGTAAGTCGGCAGCGCGATGATCAGCACCGGGATGATCACCCAGAAGGGCCGCGAGACTTTCTTGACGTCCAGCCAGTCGTAATAAGCGGCCAGGAAGGCCACGAGGGTAATCTTGGTCAGCTCAGACGGCTGCAGCCGCATGAAACCAAGGTCAATCCAGCGCTGTGCGCCCATACCGGTAGAGCCAAAGAACTCCACCATGATCAGCAGCACGACCGAGATCGCATAGGCTAGCCCCGCTACGTTGCGCAGGAACCAGGTGGGGATCATCGCGACGAACAGCATCACCGCCAGCCCCAAGGCAAAGCGCTTCATCTGCGGCTCCGCCCAGGGGGTCATCGACCCACCAGCGACCGAATAGAGCATCAGGAACCCAAGGCTGGCAATCGCGGCCAGCAGCAGCACGATCGGCCAGTTCAGGTAAAGCAGCTTCGACGGGCCGGTCGGCACTACTTTGTGGTTATGGGCAAGATAGGTCATGCTTCCTGCGCCACCTTGGGGCCGTCCCTGGGGTCAGCAATCGGCAATTCTTCCAGCGACGACTGGATACGGTTGCGCTGCGCCTCAGGGTAGGCGGAAAGGGGCGGGATCGATCCAAATTGCGCGGCCAGCATGATGTCGCGCGCGATGGGTGCCGCCGCCGCCGAGCCGCCGCCGCCATGCTCCACCACGACCGAGATCGCGTAGCGCGGGGTCTCCACCGGGGCGAAGCCTACAAACAACGCGTGGTCGCGCCGCTCCCATGGCAGGTCCTCGTTGCGGAACACGCCGGCGCGCCGTTCAGCCGCCGTAATGTTGCGCACCTGGCTGGTGCCGGTCTTGCCGGCCATCCGCTTGTCCTTGTCAGCGATCCGGGTCGAGAACGCGGTGCCGCGCTGTTCGTTGCTGACGGCAAACATGGCGTCGCGAATGGCGCGCAGAGACGAGGTCGCGATTTCCAATGGAACCCCGGCGCGGTCGGCCTCAGGCCGGTCATCCACGGCGCGCACAAGGCGCGGCGACACGCTGCGCCCGGTTGCAATCCGGGCGGTCATCACGGCCAGTTGCAAAGGCGAAGTCAACACAAACCCTTGCCCGATGGAGGCGTTGAGGCTGTCACCGATCAGCCACTCCTCACCCCGGTTTTCCAGCTTCCACGCCCGCGTCGGCATTAGGCCAGAAGCCACGGCAGACATCGGCACGTCATGCCGCTCCCCCAGACCCAGCTTGCGCGCAATAGCCGAGATGCGGTCCACACCGACCCGCTGCGCCACGTCGTAATAATAGACGTCGCAAGACTGCTTGAGGGAGTTGCGCAGGTCCATCTTGCCATGCCCGCCGCGCTTCCAGCAGTGGAACCGCCGCCCTGAAACCGTCAGGTGGCCGGGGCAATAAACGGTCTCGCCGGGGGATATCAACCCCGCCTCCAAGGCGGCCAATGCGGTGACCATCTTGAAGGTGGAGCCCGGCGGATAGGTGCCCTGCACCGCCTTATTTGCAAGCGGGCGGTAGATGTTGTCAGTCAGGGAGCCGTAATCCGCGACGGAGATACCGCGGACGAATTTGTTGGGGTCAAAGGCGGGAGCAGACCCCAAAGCCATGATATCCCCGTTGGTCACATCAATCACAACCGCTGCCGCACTTTCGCCCGACAGCCTGGCCTGAACGAAGTTTTGTAGTCGGGTGTCGGTGGTCAACTGCACCGTGTTGCCCTTGGTCGCTTCTTCCCGGCCCAGCTCGCGCATGACGCGGCCGGCGGCGTTCACCTCGATCCGCTTTGTGCCTGCCTTGCCCCGCAGCTCGTCCTCCAGCTTATTCTCGATCCCGGTCTTTCCCAGCTGAAATTTCGGGATTTGCAGCACGGGGTCCGGGTCCTCGATCCGGCTGAGGTCATAGTCAGAGACGGGGCCCACATAGCCCACGATATGCGCGAAATCATCGGCGCGCGGGTAGAACCGGCTGAGGCCAAATTCCGGCGTAATCCCCGGCAATGCGGGTGCGTTGACCGCGACCTGGCTCACGTCTTCCCAGCTTAGCCGGTCCGCCACCGTGATCGGTACCAGGCGGGAGCGTTTGTACATCTCGTCCAGGATCTCGGCGATATCCTCGTCAGTCAGCGGGATCAGGTGGCTGAGATTGCGCAAGGTGGCTTCGGGGTCGTCCACCTCGTCGCGCAGGATGGTGACGCGGTAATTCTGCTCGTTACCGGCAATCAGCAGCCCGTTGCGGTCAAAGATCTGACCCCGCGCAGGGGGTAGCAGACGAATGTTGATACGGTTCTCTTCGGCCAGCAGACGGAACTGGTCGGCCTGATTGACCTGCAGATAACGCATGCGACTGCCCAAAACGGTGGCAAAAGCGGCCATGCCGCAGCCCAGTATCAGCCCGCGGCGGCCAACGATGGCGGCGCCCTCCTCGGTCTCTTGCGGCGTGCGTCTCATACCATCACCCCCCGTCCGCGGCTGTCCACATCGGTCGCTTTTGCCCGACGCACCTGCAGCACGAACATGGTAAAGGCGATGACAAACGGATAGGCGAGACATGTCATCACCACGTGCAGCACCTGCGGCAATGCAGGTGCCTGCGGGATGCCCATGACGGCGTGTACCAGCGCGTTCATTGCAACAAGCGCAGCGAAGCTGGCCGAGACCATGCCGACCTCGACAATCGGGGGCAGCTCCGTCGGCTCGCTGCCCTTGCGGCGCAAATATTCGAACGCAAGCAGCCCCAAGGCGGGCCAAAGGCCAACGGGGCGCATGAACAGCAAATCAGCCACGACGAGAACCAGCACAACCAGCAGCACCGGTGCCCATCTAGGCCGGCGGATAACCCAGGCGGCGGTGATGCAGAACAACAGGTCCGGCCCCGGCACAAGGCGCGGCTCTGTCGTCAGCGGCAGCATCTTCAGGAAGATGACAAAGGTGCAGAGCGCCAGAAACAGGCAACGGTAGAGGAACCTGCGCAGGGTGACCGGATCAACCATCGCTCGCCGCCTCCAACACGCCGCTTGCCGGGATCTCGTCAGGGGCCACCAAGCCGCCGGAGGAGGCGATTGCAGGCATCTCAGGGTTTCTGAGCACGCGCAGGAATTCCAACCGCCCGTAATCAGCCGCAAGGCGCACCCGCAGGCGGCCATTTGGGCCTTGTGCGATCTGACCTACCAGCACGTCGGCCGGGAAAACCTTGCCGTCGCCGCTGGTCACCACCCGGTCGCCGGGGCGCACGTCCTCAAGGTTGTCGGCAATGTCTACCGGCGGTGCCAGGGTGTTGTCGCCAATCAGCAACGCTTTCTGCCCCGAGGGCTGGATCGTCACGGGCACCCGGCTGTTGGTGTCGGTCAGCAGGATCACGCGGGAGGTCCGCTCCCCCACGCCGGAGATTCGGCCCACCAGCCCCAGCCCGTCCATCGTGGCCCAGCCATCGCGTATCCCGTCGCGCGACCCGACATTCAGCAGGACCGACCGCCGGAAGGGCGAGCCGTTATCGGTCAGAACCACGCCGGTCACGTATGTCAGCTCCGCATTCAGGCGAACTTTGTTGAGATCAAGAAGCCGTGCGTTTTCCTGCCCGAGCTGGATCGCGGCCTCCTGCCAGGATTTCATCTGCTGCAACTCGCGTCGAAGCTCTTGGTTTTGCTCATAAATTCTGGTGTAGCTTTGAAAGTCCTCTACCATGCGCGTCACGCGCGTCACCGGTACCAGCGCCCAGTCGAAGGAGGGGATCATCTTGTCGACCATGGCCGCGCGGAAGCGTTCGACCCGCGGGTTGTCGATGCGCCAGATGGCAAAGACCGACAGCAAGGCCAGAACAAGAACCCCGATCAGAATGCGTCTGACGGGCCGTCCATATTCCTCGTTTCCGTTCCGGTCTTTTGCCACAACACATGTCCCTATTGTGCAAGGCGAAGTTTACGCGATCCGGGCCCCGCTCAGAAGGGCTGAGGGATCAACTTTCGTAATCGATGACGTGGCGTAGCTGCTTTTCATATTCAAGCGCCTTGCCGGTGCCCAAAGCCACGCAGTTCAGGCTTTCATCCGCCACCGAAATGGCCAGCCCTGTCTGTTCACGCAGCGCCAGGTCCAGATCCCCCAGCAGCGCACCGCCGCCGGTCAGCATCACGCCCCGGTCAACGATATCCGCGGCAAGATCGGGCGGGGTCGCTTCAAGCGCGGTCATCACGGCCTCGCAGATCGCCTGTACGGGCTCAGCCAACGCTTCGGCCACCTGAGCCTGATTTATCTCCGTCTCCTTGGGGACACCGTTCAGAAGGTCGCGCCCCCGGATCTGCATGGAAGAACCTCGTCCGTCATCCGGCATGCGCGCCGTCCCAATGGAGGTCTTGATCCGCTCCGCCGTGCTTTCCCCGACCAGAATGTTGTGATGACGCCGCAGGTAGCTGACCAGCGCCTCATCCATCCGGTCGCCGCCCACCCGGACAGACCTGGCGTAGACGATGTCACCCAGCGATAGCACCGCGACCTCGGTCGTGCCGCCGCCGATATCGACCACCATGTTACCGGTGGGGTCGGTGATCGGCATGCCGGCACCGATGGCCGCTGCAATGGGTTCTGCGATCAGCCCCGCCTTGCGCGCGCCCGCGCCCAGAACCGATTGCCGGATCGCGCGTTTTTCAACCGGCGTCGCGCCATGCGGCACGCAGACGATGATTTTGGGCTTGGTGAAGGTGGAGCGTTTATGCACCTTGCGGATGAAGTGCTTGATCATCTCCTCCGCCGTGTCGAAATCCGCAATCACCCCTTCGCGCATGGGTCGGATGGCCTCGATGCTGCCGGGCGTGCGGCCCAGCATCAGCTTGGCATCCTCGCCCACGGCCAGCACTTCCTTGCGGCCAGCCTTGGTGTGATAGGCAACCACGGAGGGCTCATTCAGTACAATGCCGCGTCCCTTGACGTAGACCAGCGTGTTGGCCGTCCCAAGGTCGATCGCCATGTCAGACGAAAAGATGCTGGACAGAATGGACATCACGGATTCCTGCTCATGATATGCGCCCGGCGACTCATGTCGGCCCCGGTTTCCGTACCCCTTATAAGGACGCCCGGCCGCAGGTTAAAGAGACGCAGCAGCGGATTTGGCGCTATTCCGCGTAGCGCAGACAGGCTAGAATGGCGTTCCATGCTGTCCTACCAACATATCTACCACGCCGCAAACCCGGCTGACGTGCATAAACACGCGCTTCTGGCTGCGATGCTGCGCTACCTGACCGCGAAGGACAAGCCGCTCAGCTATCTGGAGACGCATGCCGGGCGGGGCCTGTACCATCTTGATACCGACGAAGCGCAAAAAACCGGCGAGGCAGCCGCAGGTGCCGCCTACATGGCCAAGATTGCAGCCGCGCTTCCCTACAGGGCCGCTTTGGATCAGATCCGCGCGGCGCATGGCGAAACCGCATATCCCGGCTCGCCGCTTCTGGCGTCGACGCTTTTGCGCAAGGGCGACCGGCTGCATGTCGCGGAAAAACACCCGCAGGAATTCGCGGCCCTCGCCGAGGTCATGGCGCATAAAGCCAAGTGCTACCACGAAGACGGGTTTGCCATGGCCCACAAGGTAGCCCCGCCCGACCCCCGCCGCGGGTTACTATTGATCGACCCCAGCTACGAGGTGAAATCCGAGTATGAGACGATCCCAACCCAGATTCTGAAACTTCACCGCAAGTGGAACGTAGGGGTCATCGCACTTTGGTACCCGCTGCTTAGCTCGGGCGCGCATGCTGCAATGCTGGGCAAGCTCGAAAGCGCCAACCTGCCCGGTGCGTTTCGTCACGAGGTCCGCTTCCCACCCGTTCGCGAAGGGCACCGCATGACAGGCTCGGGCCTATTTGTCGTCAATGCGCCTTACGGGCTGGAGGTGGCCGCAACAGAAGTGGCAAAAGCCTTCGCAGCATAGAAAAAGGAAGGCACAGGCGCGCCTTCCCTGGGTGCCCTAGCCTGCATCCTTGTAAGATACCTCCGGCGTATCGCCGCCGGTTTTCTCCCGCCGCACCAGCAGTCGGTTCAGCGCATCCACATAGGCCCTGACGGAGGCCACGACCGTGTCCACATCCGCGGACTGGCCGGTGGCGATCTTGCCATCCTCTTCCAGCCGAACCGACACGGTGGCTTGCGCGTCTGTCCCTTCGGTGACCGCGCTTACCTGATAAAGCTGCAGCCGGGCGCTATGCGAAAACAATGCCTTCACGGCGTTGAACGCCGCATCTACCGGCCCGTCACCGGTCTGCACCGTGCTCAGCTCCTCCCCGTCAACTGCCAAAACCATCTCCGCCGACTTTTCCAAATCCATCCCGCAGGAGACTTTGAGCGCGCGCAATTGAATGCGGTCCTGCACATCGGAGCCGACCTGCATCAGCGCGATCAGGTCCTCGTCATAGACCTCTTTCTTCTGGTCGGCCAAAGCCTTGAACCGCACAAAGACATCCTTCAGCTGGTTGTCGCCCAGCTCATATCCAAGTTCTGCCAGCTTGGAGCGCAACGCCGCGCGCCCCGAATGCTTGCCCATCACCAGATTGGTCTCGGTCAGTCCGACATCTTCGGGGCGCATGATCTCGAACGTCTCGGCGTTTTTCAGCATTCCGTCCTGGTGGATGCCGCTTTCATGGGCAAAGGCGTTTTTGCCGACAATTGCCTTGTTGAACTGCACCGCAAAGCCCGACACGGCCGCCACCCGGCGGGAGATATTCATCAGTTTGGTACTGTCGATGCCGGTGGTGAAAGGCATGATGTCGTGGCGCACCTTCATGGCCATCACCACCTCTTC
>CALHHY010000120.1 GCA_938030665.1 uncultured Litoreibacter sp.
TGGGCTCAAAGCAGCCATCCATATTCCGCGCGGACCTATTCGCGTTACACCTCACAGAAAAGCCCGCCACCTGAAAACAGCGGCGAGCTCTCATGGCGCGATCGCATCCTGCTCAGCCGATGGCCGCGTCTTTCACGTCGGCGTCGATATAGGGCAGGTATTGCTCAAAGTTTTCGGAGAACATGGTGACCAGCTTGGCGGCCTGGCGGTCATAGGCCTCCGGGTTGTCCCAGGTGCGGCGCGGGTCGAGGATGACGTCGGCCACGCCTTCGGCGGAGACCGGTACCTCAAACCCGAAATTGGCGTCCTTGCGGAATGTCCCCTTATTGAGGGAGCCGTCCAGCGCCCCGCTCAGCAGCGCGCGGGTGGCGCGGATGGGCATGCGCGAGCCGGTCCCATAGGCCCCGCCGGTCCAGCCCGTATTGACCAGCCAGCAGGTGGAGCCGTGCTTTGCGATCTTCTCCTGCAGCAGCTTTCCGTAAACCTCAGGCCGGCGCGGCATGAACGGCGCCCCAAAACAGGTGGAGAAAGTGGGCTCAGGCTCGGTCACGCCGCGTTCGGTCCCGGCGACCTTGGAGGTGAAGCCAGACAGGAAGTGGTACATGGCCTGCGCCGGCGTCAGCCGCGAGATCGGAGGCAGCACCCCAAAGGCGTCGCAGGTCAGCATGATGATGTGCTTGGGATGCCCGCCCAGGGCGGTGTCAGAGGCGTTAGAGATATAGTGAAGCGGGTAGGCGCAGCGCATATTGGCCGTCAGGCTGTCATCCTCGAAATCCAGCTCCTTGGTTTCGGGGTCGAACACCATGTTTTCGATCACCGTTCCGAATTTGCTGGTGGTGGCGTAGATCTCAGGCTCCGCCGTGGGGGAGAGGTTGATCGTCTTGGCGTAGCACCCGCCCTCGAAGTTGAACGAGCCGCGATCAGACCAGCCGTGTTCGTCGTCTCCGATCAGCGTGCGGCCTGGTTCTGCCGACAGGGTCGTCTTGCCGGTGCCTGACAGCCCAAAGAAAACGGCGGTGTCGGCGGGGTTGCCCGGCGCATGGTTGGCGGAGCAGTGCATCGGCATGATGCCCTTCTCCGGCAGCAGGTAGTTCAGCAGCGTGAAGACCGACTTCTTGTTCTCGCCTGCGTATTCAGTGCCAGCGATCAGGATCAGCTTCTTGTCGAAATTCATCGCGATGACCGTCTCGGACCGGCACCCGTGCTTGTCCGGGTCGGCCTTGAAGCTGGGGCAGTTGACGATCGTGAATTCCGGCACGAAGCTATCGAGCTCCGACGCCTCGGGGCGGCGCAGCATGTGGCGGATGAAGAGGCCGTGCCAAGCCAACTCCGTCACCACGCGCACGTCAAGCCGCTGCGAGGGGTCGGCGCCGCCAAACAGGTCCTGCACGAAATAGTCGCGGCCCTTCATATGGGCCAGCATGTCGTCATGCAGGGCATCGAAAGCCGCGGCCTCCATGGGTGCGTTGTTGTCCCACCAGATGCCGGCCTCGACACTCGGCGTGCGCACCACGTACTTGTCCTTCGGCGAGCGCCCCGTATGCGTGCCTGTCGTCACCAAGAAGGCCCCGCCGTTGCCAAGGGTGCCTTCACCACGCTTCAGGGCAGTCTCGATCAAGGCGGGCTCCAGGTAGTTGTAGTACACGTCCCCAAGTCCGGTGATGCCTTGAGTGTCAAGCGTGTGGGCCGGGTTGACGCGTCCATGTGCCATTGGAATTGCTCCTGATCATGGGGGATGACTGAGTCCCCGCAGGTGAAAAACTGCCGCCAAATACGCCGGAAACCGGCGCCGCGATGCGGCAAGACCATGTATAACAATGGCTTCTTTGTGACGGAACCGTGGGAATTGTGGCAGTTAGCGTTATCATGGGAAACAATGTGCGGCATATTAGTCAAACATTAGGGGCTGTGTCCGCTAATTCACCGGCGGCCCCGATGATTCGGCACAAAAAAGTTGATTCTGTGTGGGGCGCACCAGATGATGCGTCGACACAACACACAACATCATGATTAGAGCAAAGGGTTACGCCATGTCTAAAATCGCGCTGGTGGATGACGATCGCAACATCCTTACATCCGTACAAATGACACTTGAGGCCGAAGGCTTCGAGGTCGAGACCTATAATGACGGCCAAAGCGCGCTGGACGCGTTTTCCCGTAAGATGCCGGATATGGCTGTGCTTGATATCAAAATGCCCCGTATGGACGGCATGGATTTGCTGCAACGCCTGCGCCAGAAATCCGAGGTGCCGGTGATATTCCTGACCTCCAAGGATGACGAGATTGACGAGGTCCTAGGCCTTCGCATGGGGGCCGATGACTATGTCCGAAAGCCTTTTTCTCAACGCCTGCTGGTCGAACGCATCCGCGCCATCCTGCGGCGCAAGGAAGCCATCGCCAAGGATGACGCCGGCGAGGGCGAAGTTGCCCAGACCATGGTGCGCGGCGATCTTGTCATGGACCCGCTGCGCCATACGGTGTCCTGGAAAGGCAATGACGTGTCCTTGACCGTGACCGAGTTTCTGCTGCTGCAGGCGCTGGCACAGCGGCCGGGCTTCGTAAAGTCGCGCGACCAGCTGATGGACGTGGCCTATGACGATCAGGTCTATGTCGACGACCGCACCATCGACAGCCACATCAAGCGACTTCGGAAAAAGATGCGCACTGCGGATGATGCATTCTCAGCGATTGAGACCCTTTACGGTATCGGTTACAGGTATAACGAAGAGTAACCTCCACATACGTGTGGGATTTTAGTGTCGAGGATCGCCGTGGCGGACCCCAAAGCAGCGCGTAGTGCTGAGTTGGAGATGGGTGAAGATTGGACAGAGCATGACGGCTCCGTCGAATCGGAGCTTCAATCCAGCCGAGAGAAGCGAAATTTCATTTCGCTAAACCGGTCGCCGTTGGCCCGGAAGATTATCACCTTCAACCTGTTGGCCCTTGTCATTCTGGTGGCAGGGGTCCTGTTCCTAAACCCTTTCCGCGACAGCCTTGTGGCGCAGCGCGAAGCCGGGCTCGTGTCCGAGGCAGAGCTGATCGCAGACGTGTTTGAGGCCAGCCTTGGCGGTGCGGCCATCACCGGTTTGACGGCGACGGAAAGCCTGATTGCTAATGAGACCTTGCGTAAGCTCGACATCGCGCCGGGGATCGAGGTCTACGTATTTGCGGCTGACGAGACGTTGATCGCAAGCCGTGTGGGCGACCCTCGCGAAGCGCTGGCAGGCACCGAAGAGCTGCAGCCCGACGACAACAGCACAATCATAACGAATTTCCTGAACACTGTTTGGGAGACCGTCTCAGGGTTTGTCGGTCCCGAGGATATCGAAGTGACAAGCGTCTCGGGCGAGGAAGAGGCACGGATGCTTGTTGGGGCCGCGTTGGAGGGGCGTACCCAACTTAGAACAGGGCTGAATGGGGTAGGCGGCAGTATTTTCTCCGTCGCGACCCCGATCGAGCTTAACCGCGGCCCCATTGGCGTCATCGCGTTGACCACGGTTGCGGGGCAGATTGATCAGCTTGTCCGTGCGGAGCGGGAGCAGGTCCTGCAGATGTTTGTCATCGCAATCCTCGTGTCCATCGGGCTCAGCCTCGTGCTGGCTTCGACAATTGCGAACCCTTTGTCCGACCTCGCTGCGGCAGCAGAGCTTGGCCGCGACCGCAACGCACGCAAGGTCAGCCCGTCGCGTGTGCGCATCCCCGACCTGACGGCCCGTCCCGACGAGATTGGCAGGCTATCAGGCGCTATGCGCGGTATGGTCTCCGCCCTCTATGAGCGCATCGACGCGAATGAACAGTTCGCAGCAGACGTCGCGCATGAAATCAAGAACCCACTGGCCTCCCTTCGTTCTGCCGTTGGGACACTGCATGTCGCAAAGGCCGATAGCCAGCGGGTGCGCCTGTTGGAAGTGATTGAGCATGACGTGCGACGGCTGGACCGGCTTGTCAGCGATATCTCTAATGCGTCGCGGCTGGATAGCGAGCTTGTAAAAGAAGACGAAGAGCCTTTCGACCTCATGCGTATGCTGCTGAACCTGACCGAATTCCTGAGCCAGCAAGCTCAGGAAAAGGGCGTCGAGTTCATAAAGGACGTGCCGAGCGAGCCGATTATCATTCACGGCCTCGAGGCGCGATTGGCGCAGGTCTTCGTGAACCTGATCACCAACGCTACCTCCTTCTGTGAGGAAGGCGATGCGGTGCGCATCTGGGCACGGCGCCGCGACAACCGCGTTCTTGTTGTGGTCGAAGACACCGGCCCGGGCATTCCCGACCAGGCGCTCAACAAAGTGTTCAACCGCTTCTATTCCGAGCGGCCTGAACAGCAATTCGGCAACCATTCGGGGCTGGGTCTTGCCATTTCCAAACAAATTATCGAGGCCCATGGCGGTGTGATCTGGGCGGAAAATATCCGGCCGACCGATGCGGATATCACGTCGGAGCCATTGGGGGCGCGTTTTGTGGTTGGCCTGCCTACCTAGATTTTTGTTGCCGGCACGATGACCGATTCGCTGCTGGTACACGCGTCCGCCGTTGCCGTTGACGGGCGCGGCGTTTTGATCCGAGGCCGCTCTGGCAGCGGTAAATCTGTTTTGTCCCTGCAACTGATCGCGTTTGGCGGTACTTTGGTTGCTGATGATCAGGTTCAGCTCGACATCAGCAATGGCACGCTCTGGCTGTCCCGTCCGCAGGCGCTGCCCCCTAAGATAGAGGCGCGAGGTGTCGGGCTGCTTTCGACCCCCATGAGCCCCCCGGTGCCGCTTGCGCTCGTGGTGGATATGGACACGACAGAGACCAGCCGCCATCCTGATCCGGCGTTAGAGATGATTTCATCCATTGCCGTTAAGGTGATCAAAAAGGTCGACGCGCCGCATTTCCCCGCGGCTATTTTGACCTATCTTCGCCACAACGAATAGACATCGGAGCCGGCCCTTGCCGCCTGAGACGCCCAAATCGCAAACCATCGTCCTTGTCACCGGACCGTCGGGGGCGGGTCGGTCCACGGCGATCAAGGTCTTTGAGGACCTCGGTTTCGAGACGATTGACAACCTGCCCATATCACTTGTCCCGCGGCTTTTGGACGGCCCTGCGCTGGAACGCCCGCTGGCCCTGGGCCTCGACATCCGCAACCGCGACTTCTCGCCCGAACGGGTCGCGGAGCTGAAAGACCAGCTGCTGGCCACGGGCGGCATTGATCCGCATCTGTTCTATGTCGATGCCACCGCAGATACGCTGATCCGCCGCTATTCGGAGACGCGCCGCCGCCATCCGTTAGCCCCCGATCAGACACCGCGTGAGGGGATCATGCTGGAGACCAAGCTGTTGGAGCCCGTTCGCGCGCAGGCGGATATCCTGATCGACACGACGACGCTGACCCCACATCAGCTGCGCGCCGATATCGTGCAGTGGTTTACGGGGGAGGAGGCGAGCTTCTTGGCTGTCACGGTCGAGTCGTTTTCCTACAAACGCGGCCTGCCTCGCGGCGCCGATCTTGTCTGGGACTGCCGCTTCCTGAACAACCCCCATTGGGAGCCTGATCTGCGTACAAAAAATGGGACCGACCTGGAAGTGGCAACATTTGTCGAGGGGGACCCGAAATACCAGCCATTTGTGACAAAACTTATTGATATGGTTGAGTTTTTGTTGCCCGCTTTTCGTGCTGAGGGCAAGGCGCATCTGGCTTTAGCCATGGGCTGCACGGGCGGCAAACACCGCTCTGTTGCCGTTGCGGAACACCTGCGCAAGACCCTTGCAAATAAAGGGTGGCAGGTGTCTATAAGGCATCGTGATATTGAAAGGCCTGCCTCTGGGGAACGTAAAGCCTCATGAGCGCAAAAATTGAAACGGGCGCGGGGGCTCGCTGGCTAGGAGACCGAACCGGGTGATTGGGATTGTGATCGTTGCACATGGGGGGCTGGCGCGGGAATATCTCGCCGCGGTCGAGCATGTGGTGGGCGCACAAGACGGCATCCGCGCGATCACCATTGAGGAAAATCACGACCGCAACGGCAAGCAGCAGGAAATCTGCGCTGCTGCGGACGAGGTCGACACAGGCGACGGTGTTGTGGTGGTCACGGATATGTTCGGCGGCTCCCCCTCCAACCTGTCGCTGCGTGCCTGCCGCCCGGAGAACCGCCGCATCCTTTTCGGGGCCAATCTGCCAATGCTTATCAAGCTGGCCAAGTCACGGCATCTTAACGTGCCACAGGCCGTTGACAGCGCCATGGAAGCCGGTCGAAAGTATATCAATAGTTTCAACGGGATTGCCGCAGATGGGTGAACGCACCCTTGAAATCATCAATGAAAAAGGGTTGCACGCGCGGGCCTCGGCGATGTTTGTGGAAGTGGTTGAAAAGTTCGACGCCGGTGCCACGGTCAGCAAGGATGGCATGGATGTCTCTGGCGACAGCATCATGGGACTGCTCATGCTTGGCGCGGCGCGGGGCTGCCATATCAAAGTGGCGACCAAGGGCTCCCAATCGGCAGAGCTGATCGATGCACTGGACGCGTTGATCGCAGATAAATTCGGTGAAGAGGCTTAGGGTCTGGGCACATGTCAGACCCCAACACACAAAAAACGCAGGCGGAAACGCAATTGCCGGGCGACCCGGAATATGTGGCCTATGACAGGCGCAATCTTTCTTACGCAAACACCTTTACCAACCCGTTCAAACGCGTGGCCATTCAGGTGATGGAGCTGCTGACCGGCAAGCTGCATCTGCTCTACCTGATCCGCAAGTTCGAGCGGCGCGGCGTCAAGTTCGGGCAGGCGTTCTGGAAAGACGCGCTTGATATCATGGGCATCACGCTGGAGACGCCAGAGGCCCAGCTGCAGCGGATCCCCAAAACCGGCGCTGTTATCGTGGTGGCCAACCATCCGCATGGGCTGGTTGACGGCATGGTTCTGGCGGAGACGATTGGCCGTGTTCGCACCGATTACAAAATTCTGACCCGCTCCCTGTTGACGGGGGTGAACGCGATTGACCAGTTTATGATTCCGGTCCCTTTTCCGCATGAAGAGGATGCGTTGCAGCAAAACCTTGAGATGCGCCGCCGCGCGATGGAGCATCTGAAAGACGGGGGGGTGATCGTACTGTTCCCCTCCGGCGTTGTCGCGGCTTCCGAGACCTGGTTCGGCCCCGCGATCGAAAAAGAGTGGAACCCCTTCACCGCCAAGATGATCCAAAGGTCCGGCGCGACAGTCGTGCCGATCTATTTCCCTGGCCGCAATTCTCGCGCATACCAGATCGCGAACCAGATATCGCCGACGCTGCGCCAGGGCCTGCTGATCTACGAAGTGCGCCACGCGCTTTACAAGCCGCAGGCCCCCGTAGTGGGGGAGCCCTTCGACCCCGAAGAGATCAGATCCTGGGCCTCGAACCCGCGGGGCTTCGTGGCCTGGCTGCGGGAGCAGACGCTGGCGCTGGCCTCGCAGGCCAAGAAGTAGCCCTACCGCGTCGGCTTCGGCGGGTCCTCACGGTAGTCATAAAAACCGCGCTGCGTTTTGCGGCCCAGCCAGCCTGCCTCCACATATTTTGTCAGCAGCGGGCAGGGCCGGTATTTCGTGTCAGCCAGCCCGTCATGAAGCACATTCATGATGGCGAGGCAGGTATCGAGCCCGATAAAGTCCGCCAGCTCCAACGGCCCCATAGGGTGGTTCGTGCCCAGTTTCATAGCACTATCAATCGAAGACACGCCGCCGACGCCCTCGTACAGCGTGTAGACGGCCTCGTTAATCATCGGCATCAGGATGCGGTTCACGATAAAGGCAGGAAAATCCTCAGCGGAGGCGGCGATTTTACCTAGCCGTTCGACCACCCCAAGGCAGGTTTTGTAGGTCGGCTCATCGGTGGCAATGCCGCGGATCAGTTCCACCAGCTGCATCACCGGGACCGGGTTCATGAAGTGAAAGCCCATGAATTTCTCGGGCCGGTCTGTGCGCGAGGCCAGCCGGGTGATCGAGATGGATGACGTGTTGGAGGTCAGGATTGTGTCCGGCTTGAGATGGGGAAGCAGGTCCTCGAAAATGGCGTTCTTGACGGTTTCGCGCTCGGTCGCGGCCTCAATGATCAGGTCGGTCGGGCCGATATCTGCCAGTTTCAGGGTGGTCGATATCCTGCCAATCGCCTCTGTCATTTCGGCCTGGGTGATCTTTTCGCGCGACACCTGACGGGCAAGATTGCCGTCGATGACAGCCATGGCGCTGTCCAGCGCGTCCTGCGAAATATCGGACATGATCACATCATATCCCGACAGCGCGAACACATGCGCGATCCCATTGCCCATTTGCCCTGCACCAACGATGCCGACTTTATTTATATCCATCCAACGGGCCCCCGGATCGCGCAAAACAGGAATTCAACTGCCAAACAATAGGCCGCGCGGTGGCGAGCATACAAGGGGGCTGAAAACACTAAAAATTGCGCCAAATTGGGAGTTTAGCCATTTGGAAAGTGATACCCGGCATCTTGGCGGCATGTGAGTCGTAAGAGGTGGGATATGGCGTATGAAAGACCGGGTGAAAGCCCAATAGACTACAATCAGTGCCGGTATGGCCAGTCCAAGCTATTGTTCCGCGGCCCGCGCCGCGACACGTCCAAAGCGTTCTGCGCCTTCATTGGCGGCACTGAGACATATGGGAAATACATCCCGGAACCGTTTCCTAGCCTGGTTGAGGCCAAGTTGAAGATGCCATGCGTTAATTTTGGCACCGTCAATGGCGGGGTGGATGTCTTCGTCAATGACGAGACGATTATCGGGCTATGTAGCAAGGCGTCGGTGACGGTCATCCAGATCATGGGCGCACACAACATGTCGAACCGGTTCTACTCGGTCCATCCGCGCCGCAATGACCGCTTCCTGAAAGCATCGACCTTGATGCGGACGATCTTCCGGGAGGTTGATTTTACCGAATATGCGTTCACCCGGCACTTGCTGACCTCGCTCAAGGCGCTGTCACCTGACAAGTTCGATGTGTTGGAGCAGGAATTAAAAGCGGCCTGGACCGCGCGCATGGAGCTGCTGTTAAACCGGATCACGGGCAAGGTCATCCTGCTTTGGGTCTCTGATGTCAGCCCGGATGAAAATGACGGGACAGAGGAGCTGGGGCATGACCCGCTTTTCATCGATCGCAAGATGATCGACCATATCAGCACGCTGGCCCATGATTATGTGGAGGTTGTCGTCCCACCCGAGGTCAACAGGTTCGGGACCGAGGGCATGAAGTTCCCTCAGCTCGAAGCCAGCGCCGCACAGGAGATGTATGGCCCCGACCTGCATCAGATGATCGCCAAAAAATTGGCAGCATCTATCAAGTAGCCCCCAAAAAAAGAGGCCCCGCAAAAGCGGGGCCTCGTCAATCTATTTCCGCAGTCAATTACAGCTTTTCGATCAGCTCTGGCACTGCAGTGAAGAGGTCTGCGACCAGTCCGTAATCAGCGACCTGGAAAATTGGTGCTTCCTCGTCCTTGTTGATAGCAACGATCACTTTGGAGTCCTTCATGCCAGCCAGGTGCTGGATCGCGCCGGAGATGCCAACAGCCACGTAAAGGTCCGGGGCCACGACCTTGCCGGTCTGACCAACCTGCCAGTCATTGGGCGCGTAACCGGAATCGACGGCTGCACGGGACGCACCTACGGCGGCGCCAAGTTTGTCAGCAAGCTTTTCGATCATCGCGAAGTCTTCCTCTGACCCCACGCCGCGGCCGCCGGAGACGACGATGCCCGCCGATGTCAGCTCTGGCCGGTCGGATTCGGCAACCTTGTCAGCCACCCAGGAAGACAGACCGGGATCAGCCGCCGCGCCGATGTTGTCCACCGATGCCGACCCGGTCAGCTCTGCTGCGTCGAACGAGGACGTCCGGAAGGAGACGACCTTTTTGGCGTCACCGGATTGGATCGTCTGAATGGCGTTGCCGGCATAGATAGGACGTTCAAACGTGTTGCCGTCAACCACGCCGGAGACGTCGGTCATGACCATCGTGTCCAGCAAGGCAGCCACGCGTGGCATGATGTTTTTCGCATCCGTCGTCGCAGGGGCCACGATATGCTCGTAATCGCCAGCTAGGGAGACGATCAGGTCTGCCGCAGGCTCGGCCAGGCGTTTGCCGTAGATCGCATCTTCGGCGCAAAGCACCTTGGCCACACCGGCGATTTTTGCAGCTTCAGCGGCCGCATCGGCGCAGGTCGCTCCGACGCAAAGCACCGTCACGTCACCCAATGAGGTCGCAGCGGTCACAGCAGATGCGGTCGCGTCCACGGCTAGTTCGCCGTCATTGACCTCGGCAAGAAGAAGAACAGCCATGTTAAAGAACCCCCGCTTCGTCTTTGAGTTTGGTGATCAGCTCGTCGATTGAGCTGACCTTAATGCCCGCTTTACGCTCTTCCGGCTCAGCGGTTTTCACGACGCTTAGGCGCGGCGTTGTGTCGACGCCGTAGTCTGCGGCGGTCTTCTCATCGAGCGGCTTTTTCTTCGCCTTCATGATGTTGGGCAGCGAGGCGTAGCGCGGCTCGTTCAGGCGCAGGTCAACCGTGACGACGGTCGGCATGTTCACCTTGATGGTCTGCAACCCGCCATCAACTTCGCGGGTGACGACGGCGCTGTCGCCTTCAATCTGCAGTTCGGAGGCAAAGGTTGCTTGGCTCCAACCCATGAGCGCTGACAGCATTTGACCGGTCGCATTCATGTCATTGTCAATCGCCTGCTTGCCGCAGAGGACCAAACCCGGTTGTTCTTCGTCGACGACGGCTTTCAGCAGCTTGGCAACGGCCAGCGGCTCGATGTCATTGTGCACGTCTTCAGCCGCGACAATCAGGATCGCCCGATCCGCGCCCATGGCAAGTGCGGTGCGCAGCGTTTCCTGGTTTTGTTTCACACCAACAGAAACGGCGACGACCTCGTCGGCCTGGCCTGCTTCCTTAAGGCGGATGGCCTGCTCGACAGCGATTTCGTCGAACGGGTTCATCGACATTTTGACATTTGCAAGATCAACACCGCTGCCATCCGCCTTCACGCGGACTTTCACGTTATAGTCGATCACACGTTTGACGGGTACGAGGACCTTCATCAGCGTTATCTCCCAAAGTTAGCGCACCCGGTCAGGGCACGGCGAATTTTCATGTCATCCATTACCGGAGCGTCGGGTCTGACAACAGACAGAAACCGACGTTGGCCCGCAAAGTGACGCCGCGTGTGTGAAATTTCAACGTATTTTTTCACGAGACGCTTGTTAGTGTCGCATTATCAAGAGCCTGGGCCTCAAAATTACGGCTAACGTCAGGAAGTACGCTTATCGGTTCGCGCCCGGCACCCACAGGACGTCATTCTTGCCGTCATTATTGGCAATGCGGGAGGCGACGAAGAACCAATCGCTGAGGCGGTTCAGGTATTTGACCGCGGCCTCGTTCACTGATTCCATGGTTGCGAGCTCCACCGTCAGCCGTTCGGCGCGGCGCGACACAGTGCGGCACAGATGCAATTGCGCCGCCAGAGCAGAGCCGCCAGGCAGAATAAATGACCGCAGCGGCTCAAGCGCGTCGTTCATCGCGTCAATCTGGGTTTCCAGCCGTTCCACCTGCGCGGTGGTCATCCGCAGCGGGGCGTACTCAGCCTCTGCATCTTTCTCCATATCCGGGCGGCAGAGATCGGCGCCTAAGTCAAAAAGGTCGTTTTGAATGGCTGCAAGCTGCCCATCCATGTCGCCGCTGGCATGCAGCCGGGCCAGACCCACGGTGGCATTCGCCTCATCAACCGTGCCATAGGCCGTGACCCGCATGGAATGCTTTGCCACGCGTGCTCCGTTGCCAAGCGCCGTTTCGCCCGCATCGCCCGTTTTTGTGTAGATTTTGTTAAGAACCACCATAATGTCACGCGCCCCCCATGCGCCGGAAAAAGACAAAAGCAAGGATCAGCAGCACCGCGACAAACTGCGCGTAGATGCGGTAGCGCATGATCCGATTGGCATGCTTGCGGTTGAAATCGCCGCCTTTGGCAAAGCCACCGATCCCGATCAACAGGATGATCAGCACCCCGATACAGGCAATTGCCATCACGATGAATAGCGGGTCATTGGCCATCCGCAGCTCTCCTTCAACTTCTCTGCCGGTGCACATAGCGGGGGACGGGGCAAAAGCGAATGCCAAATCAGGCTTTCGACAACACCCAGTCCATGGCGCGGGTCGGCAGGATGCGTTTCAGCGCGGCCATCACGTAGGTGGGCGTTGTTACAAAATAGCGCGGCCTTGGATTGGGATGTTCCAGCGCGTGTACAAGTTTCGCCGAGACGGCGCTGGCGGGCAGCTCGAACCGGTCGGGGCCATTGTCCGCATAGAGCCTCTGGCGCAGCTCCGCCTCATATTGCGCCCGTCGGGGGGAGGCCTGCCAGTGGATCCACTTTTCAAAATGCGGGATGGAATTCTGGCGGATGTCGGACGTCACCGGGCCGGGCTCGATCAAGATAACCTTGATCGGCGTGTCCCGCATCTCGACCCGCAGCGTGTCGGTCAGCCCCTCCAATGCGAATTTCGTGGCGTTATAAGCACCGCGCCAGCGCAGGGTTACGAAGCCCAGAACGGAGGAACAATTGATAATGCGGCCATAGCCCTGCGCGCGCATCACTGGGATGACCTGGCGGGCAAGCTCGTGGTAGCCGAAAAAATTTGTCTCGAAAATGTCGCGCAGCGCTTGGGTGGGCAGGTCCTCTACCGCGCCGGGCGTCCCGAACGCGCCATTGTTGAAAACCGCATCCAAAGTGCCCCCGGTTCGGGTCAGGCTCTCTGACACCGCTTCTGTGATGCTGTCTTCGTCGGTGTAGTCAAGGCGGAAGCTTTCCAGCCCTTCATCGCGAAGCCGCTCGCAATCGGTCTCGGAACGGCATGTCGCAAAGACCCGCCAGCCGCGCGCGTGCAGCGTCTTTGCCGCGTCATAGCCAATCCCGGAGGAGCAGCCGGTGATAAGAATAGATTTCGGTGCCATCCGGTCTGGTTAACCGACCACGCGGAGGAGGAAAAGAACCTATCATCCCTCGCGGGAGATGAACTGCGCGGACATGTAGGCCTCGATCCCGAGATCAAGGATGTAGACCCGTGCCCAACCGTTTTCGAGCAGTTCGATCACCTCGGCGCTATCGCCACGATTGGTCTGGCCGATAACCTCAGCTTGCGTGGTGGCGTCTGTGCGCAGGTTCACGGTCGAGCCTGTGACGGTCCAAACCTCGCCCACGCCATTGTCCGGCTCCGGTTCGGGTTCCGGAGCAACCACGAGGGTTGGCTCTACGGCTGGCGTGTTATCGACTGCGACGGCTGCGGTCTCGGTCGATGGGGTCGGTTTCGGATCTATTGGCGTTGCTGTAACGGAGGCAACCTGCAAAGGCACAACCTCTTGTGTTGTCTCGCTCACAGGTGTTGGGGTCGGCGTTGCTGTCACGCTAACGGCCACAGAAAGCTCGGAGCCCTTCTGTGGATCTGCTGTTTCAGCTGCAGC
Source organism: uncultured Litoreibacter sp. (assembly GCA_938030665.1). Taxonomy (GTDB): domain Bacteria; phylum Pseudomonadota; class Alphaproteobacteria; order Rhodobacterales; family Rhodobacteraceae; genus Litoreibacter. The sequence goes on from CALHHY010000120.1 coordinate 13,478, forward strand.
AACCTTGCCTTCGTCGGCGGATTGCAAGGCCACGGCGCCCGCGACCTGCTCGCCCTCAGGAGGCGCGCCGAAAACCAGCAAAACAGCGTATATCGTAAGGCAAAGCCCTGCGACCCATTTGAACATGACATCCCCCGATGTGCGTGTGTGATTGAGTTGTAAAGCTTATAAGGGTCGATTTGGTTCATCGCATAGGGGAAAAATTTTCTCTGATTGCCCCCTGCGAGATCGCTTTACGGCTTGGCCCGACAGGGCTACACAGCATCTATGTCCGACGAGATCGTTGACCCCAACATGAGCGCTGCCACGATGGTAGAGCCGCTGCGCCGTGCGATTGGCGAGCGGTATCTGCAATATGCGCTTTCAACGATTATGCACCGGGCTTTGCCCGACGCGCGGGACGGTTTGAAGCCAGTTCACCGGCGAATCCTTTATGCAATGCGCGAATTGCGGCTTTCTTCAACCGGGGGATTCCGTAAGTCGGCCAAGATTTCCGGCGACGTGATGGGCAACTACCACCCGCATGGCGACGGCGCGATTTACGACGCGATGGCGCGGCTCGCGCAGGAATTCAACGTCCGCTACCCGCTTGTCGATGGGCAGGGCAATTTCGGCAATGTCGACGGCGACAACCCGGCGGCCTCCCGCTATACCGAGGCGCGCATGACCGCCTATGCCGAGGCGCTGCTGGAAGGGCTGAATGAGGACGCGGTTGATTTCCGCGACAATTACGACGGCACCCTGCAGGAACCTGTCGTGCTGCCGGCAAGCTATCCGAACCTGCTGGCCAATGGGGCCTCGGGCATTGCCGTGGGGATGGCCACCAACATCCCGCCGCATAATATCGAAGAGCTGATCAACGGCTGCCTGCATCTGATCAAGGCCCCGAATGCGCGCGACGAGACGCTGCTTGAACACATCCCCGGCCCTGACTTCCCGACGGGTGGCATCGTGGTTGAGCCGCGCGAAAGCATTCTGCAGGCCTATGTTACCGGACGCGGCTCCTTCAGGCTGCGCTCGCGGTATGAGGTGGAGGACCTGGGCCGCGGCCAGTGGCAGATCGTTGTCACTGAAATCCCCTATCAGGTGCAGAAATCCAAGCTGATCGAAAAGATCGCAGAGCTGATCCAGACCAAGAAAATTCCAATTCTGGCAGATGTCCGTGACGAATCTACCGAAGACATCCGCCTGATCCTTGAGCCGCGCTCCAAGAATGTCGACCCGGCGGTACTGATGGGCATGATGTTCCGCAACTCCGACCTAGAGACGCGGTTTTCGTTGAACCTGAACGTGCTGATTGACGGGATGACGCCCAAGGTTTGCTCCATGAAGGAGGTGCTGCGGGCGTTTCTGGATCACCGCCGCGACGTGCTGGTGCGCCGCTCTCACCACCGGTTGGAGAAGATCGACCACCGGCTGGAAGTGCTGGAAGGCTTCATCATTGCCTTCCTCAACCTCGACCGGGTGATCGACATTATTCGCTACGATGACGACCCCAAGACGGCGCTGATGTTTGAGGACTGGGCCAAGGACCATCCCCGCGCCATGTCTGAAAAAGACTATGCCGGCGTAAAGGCCCGCGAGGGGGAGCCGTCCCTGACCGAGGTGCAAGTAGACGCGATCTTGAACATGCGGCTGCGCTCGCTGCGCCGTCTGGAAGAGCTGGAACTAAAGCGCGAACGTGATGCGCTCATGGCCGAACGGGCTGAGCTGGAAGACCTGCTGGAAAGCGAAGACCTGCAATGGAAACGCATTGCCGACCAGCTACGCGAGACCCGCAAGCAATTTGGCAAATCCTCCGATATCGGGGCGCGGCGCACCGAATTTGCGGAGGCCGTCGAGTTCGAGGAAGTACCCATTGAGGCGATGATCGAGCGCGAACCGATCACTGTCGTCTGCTCCCAAATGGGGTGGATCCGGTCGATGACAGGCCATATCGACCTGAATCGCGAGCTGAAGTTCAAAGACGGAGACGGCCCGCGATTCACTTTCCATGCGGAAACGACCGATAAGCTGCTGGTATTCGGCTCCAACGGGCGGTTCTACACGCTCGCCGCCTCCAACTTGCCCGGCGGGCGCGGCATGGGGGAGCCGGTACGGCTGATGGTCGACCTGCCAAATGAGGCGCAGATTGTCGGTCTGTTCCTGCATGAGCCGGCGCGCAGGCTGCTGGTGGCCTCCTCCGCCGGCGATGGGTTCATCGTGCCGGAACAGGACGTGGTCGCGCAGACCCGGTCGGGCAAGCAGGTGCTGAACGTCAAGGATGACAACCGCGCGGTGATTTGCAAGCCGGTCACCGGCGACCACGTGGCGGTGGTCAGTCAGAACGGCAAGTTCCTTGTCTTCCCGACGGAGGAGCTGCCCGAAATGGGACGCGGCAAGGGCGTCCGCCTGCAAAAATACAATATGGCCCGCGGCAAGCAAGGATCGCTGGAGCTGGATGGCGGTCTGTCCGATCTGACCACCTTTAATTGGGACGAGGGGCTAAGCTGGCCAATGGGCGGCGGCAAGACCCGGACCGAAGCGGACATGTCCGAATGGCTGGGCAAGCGGGCAGGCGTCGGCAAGCGCCCGCCCTACGGCTTCTCAAAGAACTACAAATTCACATAGAAAAACCGCCGCCCCATCCAGGAAGTGGCTGCGAGGGTTGGAATTCGGTAAGCAGTCGTTTCGACTATGCCGTCGTGGGTTTGAAGTCTAGCGCAGCGCCGTTGATGCAATGGACCATATTGCCGCCCAGCACGAGAAGGTGGCCCAAATGGCTGCCGCAACGACGGCAATGCACCTCAGCAACGGCGCTTCCGCCGTCGGCCATTTGACCATATTCGGCGACAGGTCCGTCGATCCCCAACAGAACCGCGTCAGGCTGGGCATGCTCGAAGAAGACCCAACCCTTGTCCAGCGGTACCTTCCAGGAGTGGTCATAACTCTGCAGATCGCAGCCCTTGCAGTGATACGTACCAGGGTCAAACTGCTGCCAAAGCTCGCTGGACCTAGGCTCCTCGGTCAGACCCTTGCGCATAATGAAGTAGCTAAAATCGTCCAGATGCTCGATCCATTCCGCTTCTGTGCGTACCACCTCATAAACCATAGCGTCGCCATGTCCGTCTGCGCGCGCCACGCTTGTCGTCCCTGCGGTGATGGCCGCGGCGCCCGTCGTGGCGAAGAACGCGCGACGATTGAGTTTGGGTTCTTTTTTGGTAGTCATTTCGGGGCTCACTTTCGGCGGTTTGGTATTTGGACGATTTGGTGAGGAGAATTTTTTGGAAGAAGTGAATTTATAGAAAAGATCTTCGTCATTCAGCCGAGCGTAGTGCGTCAAACGATGCGCCCATATCGCGGTATGTCAATCGTACCCGCTTGTGCCGGGATGCGCGTGGGCCTCGCAGTCGGGGCCCACGCAAGCGGTGCAAAGATAAGCTTAGTTGCCTACAGCTTCAGCAGCGCTGTCGCCATCCATCAGAAATACCTGAGCTTTCAGAATGTCGGCACGGGTTTGCTCGTCGGCTTTGAAGAATACTTCGCGTTCAGCGGAGCTCATGTTGCCGAGTGCAAAACGCATCTGTGCGCGTGTGATGTCGCCGGAAGAGGTTTCGCCGAGCATGATCTCAGCAGCAGAGTTGTTGCTCATGGCCAGCAGCACTGCCGGATCGATTTTGCCTTGAGCAAAAGCTGGGCTGGAAAGAACCAGCGCTGCGGCTGCAGTAGCGATAAGAGTTTTCATGGGTAGTCTCCATTCAGTGTAAGATCGTCTAGATGTCATGGACATGGACGCGGCCATAGTTAACCTAATGAGGTACACTGTCTACTCAATTTTCTATTGAGCAAAACAAGCCCTTTTGCCTGAAACGTTCGCGCAAAGGCATGATTTTATCAACTCACATCCGAACACATGGAGTTGAACGCCTTGTGCCGGGTCCCGCCACGAAGCATCGGCCCTGTGAGTTTGCGTCGGATTTGCCCTAAGGGATCAGGGCGGGTAAGAGCAGAAAGTCTAAAGGAGTTGACCATGTCCCGGCTATTTATTTGTCTTGCTTTCATGATCGCGCTATCCGCCTGCTCCGTGCCGGACCCTGAGGTCGACCCGCAGATCGAGCTGGGTGATTTCCAGCTGAAAGATAACGTGGCCGTGACCAAAAACGCCCGCAAGCTGGGGGTTTCACGGGATGCGACCGCGCAGGAGTGGGAGGAAAGCCTTGAAGCTGCCGTCGACGCCCGGTTTCGGCGCTACGCAGGGGCCACGCCTTACACGATCAGCTACTCGCTGGACGGCTACATTCTGGCAACCAAGGCGGGGCGCCTCGCCCTCGCGCCCCGCTCCGCGATGAGCATGACGGTGCATATCTGGCAAACCGACCCGCTGGTGCGGTTGAAGGACCGTTCCAAGCAGCTGCTGATCTTTGAGGGGCTGGATGGGGAGACGGTGATCGGGTCAGGCCTTTTCCGGACCAAGGAAGAGCAGATGGAAAACCTCTCCGCCCAGTTTGCGAAGGCGGTAGAGCGCTGGCTGCGTGCCAATAGCGACCTGTTTGGTGTCGACGTCTCGGAGGAGGCGCTTGCCGCCGCCGCGCAAGACGACGCGGCCCAGATCGCGGCGGAGGCGGCGGCCTCCGCCGATCCTGACACAGCGTCAACGACGGGGCCGACCCCTGATCCAACTACCAGGCCCATCAGACCTGTGCCGCGCCCAACAGAGGGTTGATTTTTCCCTCAAGCCAAAATAGGTAGCGCGCGAAGTGAAAACGGGGCAGGCAAGCCCCACCAAGCGAAGGGCGCCTGACGAGATGGCTAAAAGTAAGTTTGAACGTACGAAACCGCACGTAAACATTGGCACGATTGGTCACGTTGACCACGGCAAGACGACGTTGACGGCGGCGATCACGAAGTATTTTGGCGACTTCAAGGCCTATGACCAGATCGACGGC
>CALHHY010000121.1 GCA_938030665.1 uncultured Litoreibacter sp.
GCGGGTTTTAGCAGGTTGGACGCATCCATCGCGCCTTCCCCTTTGCCGGCGCCGACAAGCGTGTGCATCTCGTCAATGAACAGAATGATCTCGCCAGCCGCGTCGGTGACCTCGTTCAAGATGGCTTTCAGCCGCTCCTCAAACTCGCCGCGGTATTTCGCGCCAGCAATCAACGCGCCCATATCCAGCGCCATCAGTCGCTTGTTGCGCAGCGATTCTGGGACGTCGCCATCGACAATGCGCAGCGCAAGCCCCTCGGCAATCGCGGTTTTACCCACGCCGGGTTCACCGATCAGCACAGGGTTGTTCTTTGTGCGGCGGCTCAGCACCTGCATGGTACGGCGAATTTCCTCGTCACGACCGATGATCGGGTCGATCTTGCCTTCCCGCGCCCGCTCCGTCAGATCCATTGCAAAGCGTTTGAGCGCGTCGAAGCTGTCCTCCGCGCTGGCGCTGTCAGCGGTGCGCCCCTTGCGTACGTCATTGATCGCCGAATTCAGCGCTTGGGCCGACACGCCGCCCGCGTCCAGCGCATCTTTCGCCTTCGATTTGACCACGGCAAGGGCGGTCAGCATACGCTCCACCGTGACAAAGCTGTCACCCGCTTTCTTGGCCAGCTTCTCCGCCTCGGCCAGCACCTTGCCGGTCTGATTATCCAGATAGACCTGCCCCACATCGCCCGAGACTTTCGGTAGCTTGCCGATGCTCAAGTCGACGGTTTGCGCCACCTGCGCAGCGTTGCCGCCTGCCGCGTTGATCAAGTTGGAAGCGAGCCCCTGCTCGTCATCCATCAGGGCTTTCAGCACATGCTCGGGGGAAAGGCGCTGGTGGTCTTCGCGCATCGCAATGGTCTGGGCCGCCTGAATGAAACCGCGCGACCGTTCGGTGAACTTTTCCAAATTCATGATCTGTCCTTTCGATAAGCGTCCGTCAGTTTCTTGGTGTGATGCAAAGGGCCCGCGATGCGGCACCCCGGTCAGACGGACCTTACTCTCGATATGGGGGGCAGGATTGAGCGGTGCAAGGGGGCGATGTTACAAAATTGTCACGCATTTTGGGGTAAATTCGCAAGGTCCCGACACAGTCACGCGCCCTCACTCCGGGACACAGCATTGCGAGCCCCCCTTCCAAACGAAACCAAAGGGCGCAAACTGACGTTAGACAGGCATAACAACCAAGAAGAGGCCGTTCACCATGAGCAGTTATCGGACCGAACTTCACAATCTCCGCTACAACGCAGCAACCCAGTGCTTTGAGGCGATTGTCGCAATGTATGAGGGGGGCGAGGTGATCAAATACCCTATCCAGGCCAAGCTTGCGATCGATACAGATTTTGCGCTCGTTTCCCGCAAGCTGGTCGAAATGGCGAAAAAGACGCGGCTGGAACGTGCGGGGCGGCTGGTTTCGCGCACGCCACGCGGACAGCACCGGCTGGCGAACCTGGCCAACCTCGCCCGCGAATTTGCCAGCAGCATCCAAACGGGCCAACGCGCCGCTTGACCTGACCCGCGGTTCATCGCAGTCAGGGCCCGCAAATCGCGTTTCGAACAAGGCTGGCCCCAGATGCATGATGACCGACTGATCGTCGCCCTCGATGTCCCCAATGTGTTGCAGGGGCTTGAGCTTGCGCAACAGCTCGGCGATGCCGTCTCTTTCTACAAAGTGGGGCTTGGCATGCTGACCAGCGGCGGGCTGGCCTTGGCCAATGAGCTGAAGCAGGACCACGGCAAGCGCATTTTTCTGGATATGAAACTGTTCGACATCGGGGCCACGGTCGAAGCCGCCGTCAGGGGCTTCACCCAGTTTGACGTGGATTTCCTGACCGTCCACGGCGACCCACATGTGGTGCGTGCCGCGAAAGAGGGCGCGTCCGGTTCTGAGATGAAAATCCTCGCGGTCACCATCCTGACCTCACTGGACCGCGCCGACCTTGACGCCGGATTGATCAAACCTGGCGATATGGGCGAGCTGGTCCTCGAACGTGCCGCTGCCGCTTTTGACGGCGGCGCGGATGGTGTCATCGCCTCTCCACAGGAGGCCTCGTTGATCCGGGCATTGCCGCAGGCTGCAGACAAATTGATTGTTACCCCCGGCGTGCGGCCCGCAGGTGCCGCGCTTGGTGACCAGAAACGCGTGGCGACTCCACGCCAGGCAATTGCGGATGGTGCCGATCACATCGTGGTGGGACGCCCGATTTGGCAGGCAGCTGATCCGCGCGGCGCAGCCATGCAGATCCTTGCGGATATTAATTGACGCGCGTGCCGCCAAGCTCGCTTTTGCAGTCCATTGGCGGCTTTCCAGTATGGCTTAGCGCCACAACGGAGCAAGTCTGACATTTATATTCGACAAACCGCCCCTTACTTTCGCCCGTCGGTGCCCATTTGCATTGCTTCGCCTTCTTGCGGCTCTTGGTGGGCGGCGTCTCCCCGGATACCCGCCCCACGGCTTTACGGGAAAATGCCCAAAGCGCGTATAGCAGCAAAATAACAGCAGTGATTGCAATGGCCATCGCGCCCTCCTTCACGTCTGATCATCGCGCGGCAATCCGGCGATCACAACGAAAAACGACCTCCCCCGGGTGGGGAAGGCCGCTTCATGTCTGTGGCGGGTCAGACTGGGATTAGCGCACGATGTTCTCGGCAGGGGAGTCGTTGGTCAGCGCGAAGATTTTCTGGATCGCTTTGACATCGACATTCCGGGCGCGGTCAAAGTTAACCGTGTTTTCGGCAGGGCTGTCGTTGGTCAACGCCAGTTCTTGCGCCGCAGCGATAGGGTTGCCGACAGAAGTGTCACCCACAACGTTTTCCGCAGGGGAGTCGTTGGTCAGCGCGAAGAATTGCTGCACACCTTTGTCTGCGAAAGCAGGGGCGGCAAGGGACAGGGATACAAGGGCGGTTGCGATGATGGTTTTCATTTTCGTTCTCCAGTTTTGGTGCCCGTCGGGGCGAAGTGTGTCGGCTGTTTGCCGTTGATGAGGTTAATATGCGCCTTCTCGCCCCGCGCCTCAATGCGCGGTTATTATAATTTATTCGATTTTTTGTGCGTTTATGCACATACATATATGCGTGGAGGACAAGACGCACACGACGCCGTGAGAAGCCGCTCACGTTGTGTGAGAAATGCGAAACAAACCCCGCGAAGGCCTGCCATCACCCGTTGCTGCTGATTCCGTGCGGCCACGAAAAACCCCCGCTGCGGTCACGCAACGGGGGCAATGTTTCAGTCCGAAAACAGCTCAGGGCAGCCTAGTCCTCGTTGATGTCCGTCTCCCAGATTTTCACCTGGCCCTTCCGGATGCCGAAAACCTTGCGCAGAACCAGCCAGACCAGCAGCGCGATGACCGCGAAGACCACCAAGGTAATGGGTAGCGAGGCAGCAAGGTAGGTACCTATCCCTGCGTCTACATAGAACACGACGCCCAGGACCGCTGCCGCAATAGCAAAGCCCAGCAGTATGTAGCCCGGCGCCAGTATCTCAAGAATGCCAAGGCCAAGCGCCGCGGCAAACCAGACCCAATAATCAGCCCAGCTCATGACGACCGTCCTTTCAGCAGGGTAAATGCGTCCGCAAAGGCATCCAGCGCATTGGCGGGCAGCAAGATCGTCTGCCTGCCTTCGCCCTTGCCCACTGCGGTCAGCGCTTCCACCTGTTTCAAGGCAACCTGATACTGCGCGGCCTCCAATCCATTCTCGGCAATGGCTTGCGCCACGACGCCGGTCGCGTAGGCTTCCGCATCCGCCTGCACCCGTCGCGCCTTCGCAGTTTGCTCTGCCGCATAAAGCTCGGCATCGGCGTTCAGCTCGACGGAGCGTTTCTGCCCCTCAGCCTCGGTTACCGCCGCGCGGCGTGCACGTTCCGCGTTTAGCTGCTGCAGCATGGCAGCGCGGGTGGCCTCGTCCAGATTGACGTCCAAGATCTCCGCGCGGGTGACCTCAATCCCCCAATCGTCCACGACTTTCTCCAGCGATCCCTGAATGCGTACGATCAGCTGCGCCCGGTTGGACTGAACCTCGTCCAGCTCAAGGGTACCGATCTCGGACCGGACAATACCTGCAACCGTCGTGGCAATAGCCGCGTCAATATCGCGGATACGGTAGACCGTCTTTTCCGGTTCGATAATGCGGTAAAAAACGCTGGTTTCCACCTGCACCAACACGTTGTCCGAGGTGATCGCGTCCTGGCTGTTGGTCGGCAATTGCCGCTCAAGGATCGAGATTTTATGTGCAACCCGGTCGAAAAACGGCACGATGACGTTGATGCCAGGGCCAAGCACAGCGCGGAGCTTTCCGAACCGTTCGACCACGAACTTCTCGGACTGCGGCACGATGCGCACGCCCATAACAATGGCAAGCACCAGCAGGGCGGCCAGCAGCAGAAAGACAAGATTGTCGCCTATGAAATTTGTAAGCAGCGCTTCAATATCCATTAATATTCCTTTCGTTTCATCAATATATGGGCGCAGCCTGCGGCAATTTTTAGTCAATGGGTGCTGGATCAGCCTGAGAATTGCGGCAAGATTTCCCCGCAGCAGCCCTGGAAACCTAACTGTTCAAGCGAAACGGAGGCGGGTAAGGGCCTAGCCCGCGCTCTCCAAATCGGCGGCAAGCCGGCTGACGGAACCGCCACGCCGGTCCAGCATCGCGCCGATTTCGGCTCTCTCAGAGGTCAAGGTATTCACGCCCTCGATGATGATGTTGAAAATCTTGGCGTTGCCGGAGCGGTCTGACACCAACCAGTTCACCTGAAACGGCGCAGAGCCACGCAACTTTGCCGTCGAGAACACCTCGTAGCCGTTCTTGGTTTGCCGCGATCCGTTGACCTCGATCTGGCCACCGACGAATTCGTTGAACCTGCGGCCGTATTTCCGAGTGAAATACCCCCGGAAAGCCTGCACATAGGCCCGCACGTCCGCGTTGGAAGCCGACCGGCGCGCCGCACCCAATGTCGTCAGCGCGATGATGTTAACATCGGCGTAGCGGGCGAAGACCCGTTCGAAATCGGCAAGCATCGCTGATTGGGATTTGCCCGAGGCGATGATTTTGTTGATGTCGTTAACGGCGGCGGTCACAAGCTGTTCCGCCTCGCGGCCAACAAGCGCCTGCGCCGGCAGCGCCACAACGGTTGCAACTGCGGCCGCACCGAATGCCAGCCCACGCCGTGTAATCAGGTTATTCGAAGTCATCGAAATCCTCATAGGGGTCAATGTCATCCAACTGGGTTTCCCCGGTCAGCTGAAAACGTCTGTTTTGAAGGTAAAGGAGCCGCGCCTGAACATAGCTGTCCTCGCTTTCATATAGAATGGAGTCCACGAGGTCGCGGAACTGGTAGCGGTCGTCGACCCGCGCAAGCACGCCAACGGTGCCCGTACCGGTCCTGTCCGTTCCATCCAGCACGAAGTTCAGCGGATTGGTTGCCGTATCCACAACACGCCCGATCGCTGCACGGGTCGTGCTGGGCCCCAGCAATGGCAGCTCAAGATAGGCACCCTCGCGCGCGCCCCAGACATACAGCGTCTCGCCGAAATCGCTGCTGTTGCGGGTGATCCCGGCGTCGGAAGCCACATCAAGCACCCCCCCGAAACCCAAGGTGGAATTCAGCAGAAAGCGGAACGTGTTGGCTCCGGCCTCCTCGATTCGAAATTGCAGCAGATTGTTAAGCACAACGCTCGGCAGACTAAGGTTTTCGGACACATTTCCAACCGCGCGACGCAGCGGCCCCGGCGCCGTTTTGCCATAGGCTGTCGCCAATGGGCGCAGCGCCGCACGGTCAACAGACCGGTTAAACGCGTGGATCTTGCGGTTCTGCACTTCCAAAGGATCATCAAACCCCTGCTCAACCGGCGCGGGTGAACAGGCGACTGCAAAAAGCAAGAGGGAAAGCGCGCCCATTTTTGGCATGAGTTTCAAGCGGTAAGGCAAGTTTGGCCCCATTAATGTCATAGTTGTCAGAAATTAGGTGTATTTGGTGCGAGGATCTAGCGGGACACGATAAAGTGCAAGGCACAAAGTGATAATCTTTTGCTGATAGCAATTTGATATTGCACCGCCAAATGATATCAATACACGCCATGACAGGTGTACGAGTAGGGTAATATACACAGTGAAACAGGATCCATTCCACAAGGGCCGGGAAGAACTGGCCGAGGCGCGCAACGAAAGCCGCAAGCTGTTCTGGATGGCTTTTTTGTTCAGCATATTCGTCAACCTGCTGATGCTCACCGGGCCGCTTTACATGCTGCAGGTCTATGACCGCGTGCTGGGCAGTCGCTCGGAGGAGACGCTGATCGCCCTTTCGATGCTTGTCGCCTTTCTGTATGCGATGATGGGCATGCTGGACTACGCGCGCGGCCGCGTGATGGCGCGCGTCGGTGCGCGTTTTCAGGATAAGCTGGACCGGCGGGTATTCTCCGCGATGCTGCGCAAGTCGGCGGTTGGCGCCAAGGATGACACCAAGACCGGGCTGCGGGACCTGGAAGCCGTGCAAACACTGCTGTCTTCCCCTGCGTTGCTGGCCCTTTTCGACATGCCCTGGACGCCTTTTTTCCTGGCCGCGATTTTCATCTTCCACCCGATGCTCGGTTATCTGGCACTAGGCGGCGGCTCGATCCTTGTTATCCTCGCGATCGTGAACCAACGTATCACCAAGCAGCCGCAGCTTGACGCCAGCATCAACTCTATGCAGGCGCACCGGCTCAGCGACGAAATCATGGGCGAGACGGAGGTTATTCAAGGCCTCGGCATGCGCGGCGCCAGCTTTGACAGATGGCAGGTGGTGCGTGAGAAAGCGCTGAAAGGCGCGTTGCAGAAAAGCGACCGTTCCGGCTCCATCACTGCGACAACCAAGACCCTGCGGCTGTTCCTGCAATCCGCGATGCTGGGGCTGGGCGCTTATCTGGTGCTTCAGGGTGAAATGACAGCAGGTGCGATGATCGCGGGTTCCATCCTTCTGGGCCGCGCGCTTGCCCCGATTGAACAGGCCGTTGGACAATGGGCGCTGGTCCAACGCGCGCAGCTTGGCTGGCGTACACTTATGGAGCTGCTGACCGAAGTGGCAGATTACAAACCGCGCACGCCTTTGCCAGCGCCCGCTGCGATGCTGTCCGCGGAACAGATCACCGTCATCCCCCCCGGCGAGAAGCAGGCGACCCTGCGGATGTTGTCTTTTGATCTGAAGCCCGGACAGGCTTTGGGCGTTATCGGCCCCTCCGGCGCCGGGAAATCCACCTTGGCAAAGGCCATCACTGGTGTGTGGCCAACCGCTGGCGGCAAAATCCGGCTCGACCGGGCGGCTTTGGACCAGTATGACCCGGATGTTCTAGGGCTGCATATTGGCTACCTGCCCCAGAAGGTCACGTTGTTTGAAGGCACCATTGGCGAGAATATCGCCCGCTTGGACCCGAACGCTAACCCCGCGCAAGTTGTCGAAGCAGCCAAGAAGGCCGCCGCGCATGAGCTTATCCTACGTCAACCACAAGGTTATGACACGCCGGTTGCAGCGGCCCGTGGCAGGTTGTCCGGCGGCGAATTGCAACGGATCGGTCTGGCCCGCGCGCTCTACGGGAAGCCCGTTATCCTTGTCCTTGATGAACCAAACGCAAACCTCGACAATGACGGCTCGGACGCGCTTAATGCCTCCGTCAGGAAGATGAAGCAGGACGGGTTGAGCGTCATCATCATGGCACACCGACCTTCCGCCATTCGGGAGTGCGAGATGTTGCTGGTTCTTGACGGCGGCATGCGCCGCGCCTTCGGGCCGCGCGACGAAGTGTTGAAGAACACGGTTCAAAACCACGAGAATATTGTCAAGAAATCTGGCCCTGGGGGCATCACATGAACGCGCAAGAAACATCAGGAAACCGCTGGCCCGCAATCGGGCCATTGCTTTTGGGCAGCGCGGCACTTCTTATCCTCGTTCTGGGCTTTGGCACTTGGGGGGTTATGGCCAATATCGCGGGCGCCATCATTGCGACTGGGCAGATCGAGCTGGAGCAGAACCGCCAAGTCGTGCAGCACCCCGATGGCGGCGTGGTTGCCACGGTCGCAGTGAGCGAAGGCGACCGCGTCGAAAAAGGGCAGCTGCTTATCGACCTGGAAGGCACGCAGTTAAAGTCACAACTGAAGATCACTGAAAGCCAGCTTTTTGAGATCCTAGCCCGCATCGGCAGGCTGAAAGCAGAGCGCGACGGCATGGAGGATATCACGCTGGAGCCGCTCCTAGCAGAAGAGCTGGGCGATCGTCCCGACGTCCAGCTGCTGGTCGACGGGCAGGAACGGCTGTTCCGCACCCGCCTTTCCGCCGGCGCGCAGGCCATTGATCAGCTTGAGAAACGCAAACTGCAAATCGGTAGCCAAATTGAAGGCATTGAGGCGCAGCAGGATGCGCTTGCGCTGCAGCTTGAGCTTTTGGAAGACGAGCTTGTGTCCCAACAGGACCTGCTGGACAAGGGACTCGCCCAGGCCAGCCGCGTGCTGTCCTTGCGGCGCGAAGATGCCCGGCTTCGGGGCCAACTGGGCGAGCTGATCGCCGGCAAAGCCGAGAGCGAGGGCCGTATTACCGAGATCAACCTGGAAATTCTGCGCCTCAAAACTCAGCGTGAGGAAGAAGCGATCACCCAACTTCGTGATTTCGAAAGCAGCGCGTTTGAGCTTCAGGAACAGCGCATTGCGCTGCTTGATCAGACGTCCCGCCTGGAGATCACGGCACCTATGTCAGGGCTGATCTTTGGCCTTGCCGTGTTTGCGGAACGCGCCGTGATCCTGCCCGCTGATCCGCTGCTCTATATCGTGCCTCAGGACCGCCCGCTTGTGATCACCGGTGAAATTGACCCGATCAATGTCGACGAAGTCTTCATCGGCCAAGACGTCACACTGCATTTCTCGACCTTTGACGCAAAATCGACGCCGGAGGTATTCGGGACGGTCAGCAATATTTCTGGCGACGTCTTCACTGACGAGGCAAATGGACGCAACTTCTACCGGATCGAGATGATCCTGAATGAAGGTGAGATTAATCGTTTGGGCGATGTCGTCCTTGTGCCTGGCATGCCCGTCGATGCTTTCATCCAGACCAGCGAGCGCTCCCCCATCACCTATTTGCTGAAACCGCTCACCGACTACTTCAACCGCGCCTTCCGTGAAACCTGATCGCGTCCCTTGCCCAACCCCGCGCGCGGCGCTAGCGTCGCGACGACGGTTAAGGCACATACGGAAAGGGCGTTGTCATGGCAGGCGAATTTGAAATCAAACTGGCTGAAATGGGCATCACCCTGACCAGCGCACCGGCGCCGGCGGCCAATTATGTGCCATCCGTCCGGGTCGGGGACACGCTGTATGTCTCGGGCCAGATTTCGATGGATGCCGGCGGCATGGTAAAGGGCGTACTGGGCGACAACATGAGCGTCGAAGAGGGCGCTGCTGCTGCCCGTCTTTGCGGCATCAGCCTTTTGTCGCAGGTCAAAGCAGCCTGCGGCGGCAATCTCGACAAGCTTGAACGGGTCGTCAAATTGACCGGTTTCGTCAACTCCACCAAGGATTTCGGTGATCAGCCGGCAGTGATCAACGGGTGCTCCGACTTTCTGGTTGAGGCGCTTGGCGACGCAGGCCGGCACGCGCGCTCCGCGGTAAGCGCAGGCGCGTTGCCGTTTGGCGTCGCCGTCGAAATCGAAGGTATCTTTCAGCTAAAATCGTGACGCTTCCTGCCAGCTTCCTTGCCCGACCGATTGCGCATCGTGGGTTTCATAACCGCGAAATCGGGGTGGTCGAGAACTCCCGCGACGCCTTTCAGGCAGCAATTGACGCAGGCTTTGGCATTGAATGTGATCTCCAGCTATCGGTTGATGACAAGGCCATGGTGTTTCATGACTATGACATGCGCCGCCTGACAGGATCGCCCGGCCCCATCCGGCAACGCAGCGCTGAAGAGCTAGCAAAAACCCAGCTGACGGATAGCGCCAATACCATCGACACCCTGCCCGCGCTGCTGGAGCAGGTCGCCGGGCGCGTGCCGGTACTCATCGAGCTTAAAGACCAGGATGGCGCGATGGGTCCCAACATTGGTATCCTTGAAGTGAGGGTCGCCGAAGCCTTACGGCAATATTCTGGCGACGCGGCGGTGATGTCTTTCAATCCCCACAGCGCAGCGCGGATGAAAAGCCTGATGCCTGATATCCCCTGCGGTATCGTGACAAGCGCCTATTCAAGAGACTGGCCACTGCCCGAGCATGTTCGGGACCATCTGCGAGACATACCGGATTTCGAAAGGTCTAGGGCCAGCTTCATCTCCCATGAGGTTGGCGACCTTGACCGCCCCCGCGTCCGCACGCTGAAAGAACAGGGGGCTACCATCCTTTGCTGGACGGTCAAATCGCAGGAACAGGCAGACCAAGCGCTGAAAATCGCTGATAACATCACGTTTGAAGGCTTCGACCCGCGCAGTTGAGCCACCTTCTGCCAAGCGAGGTCTTGACCGCCAATGCGCGCACGCCATCTGTAAGATGACGGCGGATACAACCGCAGGCATAGGTGACATACGAGCATGAGCGCGCAGGAAATCGAAGTCACAAGCGTCGGCTCCATCACTGCGCTTGACGCGGATGAGTGGGATGCCTGCGCCGCCCCTGAGGGCCAAACCGGACGCCCCGAAGATCCGTTCACAACCTACCGGTTCCTTGATGCGCTGGAACGGTCCGGCTCTGTCGGACGCGGCACCGGCTGGCAGCCGCATTATCTGGCCGCGCGGGCGGCGGGGCACCTGATCGCCGTAGCTCCAATGTACCTGAAGGGGCACAGCCAGGGCGAATACATCTTCGACCACAACTGGGCGCACGCCTATGAAAACGCGGGCGGGCACTATTATCCGAAATTGCAGATGGCGGTCCCATTCACGCCAGCAACAGGCAGGCGGTTCCTGACCCATCCTGACTGGCGCGAAACGGGAATGGCTGCCTTGACCCAAGGGGCTGTGCAAATCGCGGCGCAAAACGAGATATCATCCCTTCATATCACTTTTTGCACCGAAGAAGAGGCCAAGGCGGGCACTGAAATGGGACTGATGGCGCGAAGCAGCCAGCAATTTCATTGGATGAACGACGGTTACGCCGATTTCGACGCCTTCTTGGCCAGTTTGTCAGCCAGAAAACGCAAAAACATCCGCAAGGAACGCAAGCAGGCCAACGCCTTTGGCGGCACCATCCACTGCCTTACCGGCGACAAGATCGAGCCGCATCACTGGGACGCGTTCTGGATCTTCTACCAAGATACCGGCGCGCGGAAATGGGGCACGCCCTACCTGACCCGCGCCTTTTTCGACCAGATCCAGCAGACCATGCGCGACGACATGCTGCTGGTCCTTGCGGAGCTTGACGGCCGGTTTGTCGCCGGGGCGCTGAACTTTATCGGACGGGACACGCTTTACGGGCGCTATTGGGGCTGTGTGGCAGATTACCCTGCGCTTCATTTCGAGCTGTGCTATTACCGTGCCATCGACTTTGCCATCACCCACGGCCTGGGCAAGGTGGAAGCAGGCGCTCAGGGTGCCCATAAGCTGGCGCGCGGCTACCTGCCGGTTGAGACCCATTCGCTGCACTGGATCCGAGATGACGGCTTTCGCGATGCCATTGCTCGCTATCTTGATGCGGAGCGTGAGGCGATCAACGAAGAGATCGACGTGCTGACCAGCTACGGCCCCTTCAAGCAGTATAAAGGAGAAGACCATGACTGACCTCGACCTGACGCCCTTGACCGATGCAGGTTGGACGATGGCCGATGACGGCAAAAGCGTCGAGAAAACCTACAAGTTCGGGAACTTCGTAGAGGCCTTCGGGTTTATGACGCGTGCCGCGATCCATGCAGAGAAGCTGAACCACCATCCAGAATGGTTCAACGTCTACAACCGGGTCGAGGTGCGGCTGACCACGCATGACGCGGGCGGGCTGTCCCTGCTGGATGTCAAGCTGGGCGGCATCATGGACACGCTAGAAAAATGACCGAGACCAATGATGGAATATCTGAACAGCCTTTTCGAAACCGAGATATGGGGCGGCAAAAGCCTTTCTGATCTTCTGACCCTTGAATTTCTGCTCACCTTGGCTGGCAATATCGCCGCCGCTTTCGGTATCTTCCTTCTCGCGCTGATGATTTCGGGCTGGCTGTCCCGGCGCATCCGCAATCTGGGCGAAAACAGCGCGCGCCTCGACGATACGTTGTTTCACTTTCTGGCCAATATCGCGCGTTACATCGTTCTGGCTTTCGCGGCCCTGTTCATCCTGAACACGTTTGGCATTCAGACGACATCCATCGTGGCCGTGATCGGTGCTGCGGGTCTGGCGATTGGTCTGGCGCTACAAGGTACGCTCTCCAATGTGGCAGCCGGGGTCATGATCATTCTGTTCCGCCCCGTGAAGATTGGCGATTTTGTTGTGATCAATGACAAGATGGGCACAGTGAAAGACATTTCTCTGAACTTTACAGAACTGGCCTCCATCGGAAATTATCAGATCATTGTCCCGAATTCCGAAGTTTGGGGAAATACGATCATCAACTATTCCGCCTATGACAAACGCCGGGCAGAATGGACTTTCGGGGTGGGTTACGGCGCAAATCTTGCCGAGGCAGAGCAGGTAATCCGTGGCACGATCATGGCCGACAATCGCAGCCACGCGGAGCCGGAGCCGTTCATTCAGGTCAATAACCTCAACGCATCTTCCGTCGACTTTTTGGTACGGGTCTGGTGCGACAGTGCTGATTATTTCGAGTATCAGGCGGATATGAAGCGGAAGGTGAAGGAAGCGCTTGATAGCAACGGCATCGATATTCCGTTCCCGACCCGGACCGTTCTGCAGGCAGCTTGAACCTGGCACAAAAAACGGCCCCTCCGTTTCCGGGGGCCGCTTTTTCTATTCAATAACTGAGCGTCAGATCGACGCCAGCAGCGCCTCCCCGCCCGAAGTTTCACAAACACCGGGGCTTTCTTCGGCCTGCAGGACCGTCACGACCCCGTCTTCCGCATACATCGCGTAGCGCTTGGACCGGCTTTGGAAACCGACGGGCGGCGCGTCGAAATCCATGCCGATCGCCTTCGTGAACTCTGCCGCAGCATCGCCAAGAAACGTAATGCCCGCCTCAGCCCCGCCGGTGCTATCGCCCCAAGCGGCCATGACGAACGGATCGTTGACCGACACGCAAATGATCTCGTCCACGCCCTTCGCGTCGAAATCTGCTTTGGTCCGCATAAAGCTTGGCACATGGGCCGAGGTGCAAACCCCGGTATAGGCGCCGGGCAGGCCAAAGATCGCGACCTTGCGGCCTTTCGTCAGACTGTCCATCGACACGCTTTCAGGCCCCTCGGCCCCGATGCGCAGCAGATCGGCGTTTGGCAGCGTGTCGCCTACAGAAATTGGCATAAGTTTCATTCCCTGATTGAGGTTTTTGTTCTCCCTCATATAGGGTCCGGGCAAGTGACGACCAGTTGAAAGGGACGGGCTGTGGCGCATGTGGTAGTAATAGGTGCGGGTCAGGCGGGATGCGCGCTTTGCGCCAAGCTGCGGGCCGGCGGATATGACGGCGAAATCACCTTGATCGGTGAAGAGCCGGTCCCACCCTACCAGCGCCCGCCCCTGTCAAAAGCCTACCTTTTGGGTGAGATGGAGGAAGAACGCCTCTACCTGCGCCCCGAAAGCTATTATTCCGAAAACGCGATCACATTGCGACTGGGCAAGCCCGTGTCCGGCATTGATACGGCGGCCAGCACCGTGCAGCTGGACGACGACGTGATTGCCTATGACCACCTTGTCCTGACCACTGGTGCCGTGCCCCGCAGGCTGCCCGACGCCATTGGCGGCAATTTGGCCGGTGTGCATGTCGTACGCACCCTCGCTGATGTAGACGCGATGGCCCCTGACCTTGGCGCAGCCCGCACCGCGCTCGTCGTGGGCGGGGGCTATATCGGGTTGGAAGCCGCCGCCGTCGCTCGAAAACTAGGGCTAGAGGTCACGGTGGTGGAGATGGCCGACCGCATCCTCAGCCGCGTGGCCGCCCGCGAGACGGCTGATTTTTTCCGGGACCTGCACCAACGCCAAGGCGTCGCCCTCCGGGAAGGCGTCGGGCTGGAACGCCTTGAGGGCGAGGGTCATGTCACCGGTGCCTTCCTGACCGACGGCACCCGGCTGGATGCAGGGATCGTGATCGCTGGCATTGGCATCCTTCCCGATGACCGCCTGGCAAAGACTGCGGGCATCGAGATCGACAACGGCATCAAGACCGACAGCCAAGGCCGCACCTCCGCACCCGGGGTGTGGGCCGCAGGCGACTGCGCATCTTTCCCGCAGGACGGCACGCAGATGCGGCTGGAAAGCGTCGGCAACGCCATTGATCAGGCGGAATTGGTGGCCGAGAACATCATGGGCGCGGCAAAGGATTACGTGGCCAAACCGTGGTTTTGGTCTGACCAATATGACGTAAAGCTGCAGATCGCAGGCCTCAGCACTGGGTTCACCGACATCGTCATCCGCCGTGACGGAGACGCGCTGTCGCATTGGTATTATGCAGGTGACCGCCTGCTGGCCGTGGACGCGATGAACGACCCGCGCGGCTATATGGTTGGTAAACGGTTGATCGAAGGCGGCAAACACCCCGACCCGGCCCTGTTGGCCGACACGGATACCGACCTGAAAACCCTGCTACGCGCATGAGGATCATCGCTGGCGAGCATCGCGGTGTCGCGCTCACCCCCGTGGGCAAGGGCGACGCGGGCGCGCATTTACGCCCGACAACAGACCGCATCCGCGAAAGCCTGTTCAACATGCTGACCGGTGGTCGCTTCGGTGACCCGATCACCGGCGCGCATGTGCTGGATCTTTTTGCGGGCACCGGCGCGCTTGGACTCGAGGCCCTCTCACGCGGGGCGGAGCGGGTATGCTTCGTTGAAAACGGGCGCGCCGCGTTCAAGCTGATCTCCAAGAACGTGGCCAAACTGCGCGCGGCAGAGCGGACAAACGTGCTCACCCAAGACGCAACGCGCCTTGCACAAAACCCCTATGCCCCGTTTGATCTGGTCTTTCTGGACCCCCCTTACGGCAAGCAAATGGGTACCGCCGCCTTGTCTCGCGCACGCGACGGCGGATGGGTTCGCGCCGGCACGCTGATCGTCTGGGAAGAAGAGGCCGCGCAGACGCCGCCGGACGGGTTCACCCTTCTCGACAGCCGCAGCTATGGCAGCACGGTTGTGACACTGCTCAACGCGGATTGACCCACGTTTTTTAGCTACATCTTGTGGTCACGCCATCTTGTTCACCAAGTGGTAATGTGGGATGCTCCATAAAAATCGAGCATAAAAACAAGCACCCAACAGGCCACGCATCCCATGCTAGACGCCACAGATCTGCTATCCGATGTCTTCGGATTTGACGCTTTTCGGCCCGGTCAGGCGGAAATTGTGGCCGCCGTCTGCAATGGCGAGAACACTCTGGCGATCATGCCCACGGGCGGCGGCAAATCCTTGTGCTTCCAGCTGCCCGCGCTCTACCGCGACGGGCTGACGGTCGTAATCTCCCCGCTGATCGCCCTGATGCGCGATCAGGTCCGCGCGCTTAAAGCTGCAGGTGTCAGTGCTGGCTGCCTGACTTCCGGCAATACGGAAGAAGAAACAGACGCGGTTTTTGCCGCCCTGCGGGAGGGGCATTTGAAGCTGCTCTACCTCGCGCCGGAACGGCTAGCCAAAACCGGCACGCAGGACCTGCTGCGCCGGGCCAATGTCAGCCTGATTGCTGTGGACGAGGCGCATTGCGTCAGCCAATGGGGCCATGACTTCCGGCCCGATTATCTGCGCATTGGCCAGTTGCGCGAAAGCCTGGACGTCCCGCTGGCGGCGTTTACCGCTACCGCCGACGCCGAAACCCAGGCAGAGATTGTGACGCGGCTTTTTGACGGTGTGCAGCCAACAACCTTTCTGCATGGCTTTGACCGGCCCAATCTGCATCTGGCATTCGCGGCCAAGAACAGCCCTCGCGCGCAGATACTGCGCTTTGCCGATATGCGGCGCGGGCAATCGGGCATCGTCTATTGCGGCACGCGGGCCAAGACCGAAAGCCTGGCGCGCGCCCTGTCGGAAGACGGCCATAGCGCGTGCCATTACCATGGCGGGATGGAGCCCGAAGCCCGGCGTCATGTTGAGACCCGTTTCGCGCGCGAAGACGGGTTGATCGTGGTGGCCACTATTGCCTTCGGGATGGGGGTCGACAAGCCTGACATCCGTTGGGTCGCCCATGCCGACCTGCCCAAATCCATCGAAAGCTATTATCAGGAGATCGGTCGCGCTGGCCGCGACGGCGCGCC
>CALHHY010000122.1 GCA_938030665.1 uncultured Litoreibacter sp.
ATAGGTAGAGAAATTGGCCCAGACGTCCGAAACATCCGACGTGATCGTCGTATTGAACCCCCAGACGGTATCTTCGGTAAAGGCATTCTCGGTCCCGTAGCCTTGCGCACCGTAGATCGCATTCAGTGCCATCCAATCCACCGACATCGGGGTCTGCAAAAATTCATAGGACGCATCGATGGATGTGTTCGCATTCTGGCTGAAGTAGGACATCATTGACGTCTGCCAGCTGTCGTTTTCAAAGGTGTTATCGACGCCGTATGTCGCCGACCCATTGTAATCACCCTGGTGGCCAAGACCCAGCGCATGGCCGATCTCGTGCAGAACGGTCTGGAACGTGTAATCATCGTAGGTCGAGGTGCCGCCGGACCAGGTTTCCGAGATATTGATAGTGGAATACCCAATCTCGCCATTGGAATAGGTGGACGATCCGGCATAGGCACCGCCGCCATTGTCGGAGAAAAAGAAATCAACCTGGCTGGTGTCGGTCGACGTCGTTTCCCGAAATTGAATGCCCAAGGTCGCTTCGAATAGCTTGAAGGCCTCTCGCACCAGCTCTGCGCGTTCAGCTGAGATGCCATCAGCGTCGGTGCTATAGCCTGACACGTTAAACAGCAGCACGCCGTTGTTGGGATCAATCCCGCTGTCGGTAACATTGTGAAACCGGGACGAGCCCCAGAACCCTGTGACGAGAAATTCTGCCATGTCGCCCAAAAGCGCAGGCGCACCTACGGTTGCCTGCCCGACGACACTGCCGTCTCCGGCCGAAATATTACCCAGAGTGTCGGCTTCTTCCTTCATCGAGCAAGACCCGCAGGGACAACCGTCAATATGAGCGATCTCGATGGTCAGCGTGGCGACATCGGAGGAGTCTTCATTCCAAATATCAACCCGATCTGACAGCCGGCTTGCCGCTGCCGGATTCTGTATCTCTTCGCCCCAGAATGCAGCGATATCTTCCGCCAACCAAGATGCATCTGGCCCAAATCCCATACCCTCTGCATCAC
Organism: uncultured Litoreibacter sp.; assembly: GCA_938030665.1. Taxonomy (GTDB): domain Bacteria; phylum Pseudomonadota; class Alphaproteobacteria; order Rhodobacterales; family Rhodobacteraceae; genus Litoreibacter. The sequence continues at coordinate 1,008 of CALHHY010000122.1, forward strand.
CTTTGCCTTCCTGCTTTTCGTTCCGTTTCGCTATGCCGGGAATATCTGATTGCTCAGGGCTTTGCGGAAAGGCGTGCGGAAGGGTTGGGAACACAGTGTCTTTGGGCATCGTATATCTGTCCTTTAAAGCACCGCCTTGTCCGGTCATAGACAGAACGGGTCCGACGTCTCCGTCAGCATTGAGCTCCCACCGCAAAGCATCTAAACCCCCGCAGAGCTAGCCGTGTCAACATATTGTTTAAAAAAGATTTTGTTCACATTTTGTTAACAAATATCGCGTTCTAAACATCATTGGGAACCAATTTTGGCGCTTGCCACAATTTTGCTGCCATGATGTCGTCAAGATGACAGGAAACCCGGTCAATGTGTCTGAATATTGGCAGGATGAAGTGGTCCCAAAACGTCGGACAATGGGCTCAGCTGTGCCCCAAATCTTCGAAGCACGCCTGAAGTCAGCGCTTACGGGTCCAACTGGGAGCACCTCAAACGATTAGCCGAGCTGGATGCCGAACGTTATCAATCATACCTTGATGGAACGAGCCTAACCGCTGGTCAAAAGGAACAATTCCTTCAAGATATGTGGCCGCTCAAGACGAGTTTTGCCGAGTTGGGCCTCAAGGGCCATCCCGTGCAAGAAGTTTGTGGAAAAGATGCCAAACGGAAATTCATCGAAACTGTGATTGCGGCTCAAGGCGAAGTTGAACGAGGTCAGAACGCCGTCAGGTTGTTCAGAAGATGAAGGCGCGTGTTGAAATCGGCTGTTGGGTTTTTCGAGCGCCTGTTGGCTGTCGATACATCAGCGCATCCTCTGGTGGGGGCAAGGTTCTAAACCCGGTGAGGTATTGGCATTTGTGGTTCGCCATGCCCATGAAGGGTATGCAATGCGATGACCGGGCTTGGTCGAAGGGCAAGTATCGCCACTATGCCTACTATCGCTGTCAGACGCGTAGTTTTGAAAACAAGGGTGCGTCGACTCCGGTCGCCAAGATCGAACAAGGCTTTGCTAACATTCCTAGAGGCATGCAGCCTGCGAAGGGGTTGTTTGATTTGGCCAAGGCCATGTTGCGTGATGCATGGAACATGCGCCTTGCGATGGCGCTGAATGAAAAAGATGCGCTTGAGAAGCAGCTAGCGGACGTGAATCGTCAGCTTGAAAATATGCCGGACCATATCGTTGAGGCAAACAGCACTTCGGTGGTGAGCGCCTATGAAACACGGCTCGAAAAGATTGAGCGCAACAAAATTGGTTCTGAACGACAAAATAGCGAAATCAGTCCCTCCAAAGGGGCGGATGGAGGGCTGTATTGAGTTCTCTCTGAAATTCCAGTCAAGCTCTTGTAATACTTATAAAAATATTGGCTTTGACTTGCGCCAAGCGATGTTCCGATTGGCCTTGGCGGAGTCTCGTCGATACAGTCAAAATGGGGTGTCTGAAGCTCCGAAACCTTCCTCCCCATTCAGGTGCTTAGGGAGGTCTTCGGATCAAGAAGAGAAATGGTGCTGTGAGAGAGGATTGAACTCTCGACCTCACCCTTACCAAGGGTGTGCTCTACCACTGAGCTACCACAGCACACACGCGTCACGGACGACGTGGGCGGGTGGATACGATCAAATTCCGCGCGGCGCAAGCCT
>CALHHY010000123.1 GCA_938030665.1 uncultured Litoreibacter sp.
TGGCATCATTTTCGCGGTTGACGCAGCCAGCTTGCGCTTATATCCCACGCGCCTAGTGGGCGACAGGCCGCAAGGTGTGGCAGGGGACTGTAACTCCCTCGCGGAGACGCACGCCTGGTTCGATTCCAGGGTCGCCCACCACCACCTTAATAACATTTCTGCATTCAGTTCTTTCCTCGGGCAATCGGGGTCGCGGCCAATCGCATCTGCGCATGGCATCGGCTGGGCATTGCGGCCACCGGTGCCATTGATTTCATACGAGGGCAGGGGCCTCATCGTCAGGGTTAAGCGGCTGCCCGCTGGCCAGCTTGCGCGAGGCAAAGGCTGCGGCGATGCTTGTGCCGCCGATCCGCCCGACAGCGCCGCTTTGCTGCCCGGCGGCGATGCGACCGGGGCGGGCTGGGGACTGCTCCGCCACTTCCCAGGTGAATCGCCCCGCTACGGGGCGGTCAGGGTTCGCCAGCCCGGAATAGGGCGTGGGTGCCGGGCGCGTGCCGCCGCGCATTGCTTTGACGATTGTAGCATTGCGCGCCCCGGCTAAGGTGTTCAGCGTGCCCATTTCCTGCACAAGCTGGCGGCCATCGGGCAAGGTGCGGTCGATAAGCCGGGTCTGATAGCCCCGGTAGAACTGCGCGCCGGGCGTGTCGCCCCGGTGCAGTTGCATTCGAAGCCCGGTGACCTCCCCCGTGGCGCGCAGGCGCAGCTGCCAGGCGCCGGGCTCCGCCACCAGAAAATGCGCGTCCTTGCGGGGGCGGGTGGGGGCGATCATCACCATGAGCTTGGCTTTGGTCCGGTAGAGAGCGGCCATCAGGGTTTCCGGGTCAGCGGGATGGTTGAGGGTGGCGTATTGGCCGGGGGCGAGGTCCAGCGAAGGGGCAGGCACACCAAGCGCGGCCGGGGCCAGCAGGTCAGCCTGCAATCCGCTGAAACCGCTATCACATGTCACCTCCATCACGGTGAAGCCGGCGGAGTGAAGCGGCACCCGCATCCCGACGGTCTGCGCCTCGCCTGCGGCAATCCCGGCGATACGGCCAAGGGTGCGGGCGGCGCGTTGGTTGCCGGCGGGGACCATGAATGTGATATCTGCCTTGCCGGCGGCCTTGCGGCTGGCATGGATGGCGTCGATCTGCCGGGCAAACAGGTGGTCGGCATCCGGCGCGCCGGAGGACAGCCCGAAGCTGAAATTGATCACGACAGGGTAGGAAACGGGTTTGCCCGCCTGCGCCGTCGCCCGCGCCTCCAGCGCGTCGACATGATCCATGATCCGCATCAGGCCCAGAATGGCGAAGAATTCCAGGAACGTGCCGGAGGCGTCTTCCACCACATCCACGGGCAGGTTGACGCCAAGCAGCCGCACGGCCTCAGCCGGGACACCGTCCATCGTGCCGCCCATGGGGCAGCCCGCGGCGGCGTCAGTGACACAAGTGCCATGGGTCTGGCGTTGCAACAAGGCGCGCCGGTCGGGGCGCACCATGCCAAGGGCGCGGTAAATCTCGCATTCCCGCGCGCCAGTGGCCAGGGCCGCGTTCAGCTCCCGGCTGCGGTATTCCTTGCCGAACGGCACGGCAGCGGGGCCCTTGGTGTCGATGATCTGACCTTGCTGCCAGAAATACAGGTAGCGACTGGCATGCTCCGACAGGCGGAAGCGGCGGTTGGCGAAGCCCGTGGCATCGTCAATCACCCCCACCAGCACCGTGCCTTCAGGCGGCAGGTCCATGGCGTCTGCGTCCACCGCAAGGCTGGGTGTGCCACCGGGGTCGGTCAGCATGCCGTGATCGGCAATGGGCACGCGGAGGCTGTCGCCGTAAGCCTCCTTGAGTTCCTCCAGCACAAAGGCGTCGGGTTCCGCGCCACCCGCCAGCGTGGAAAGCGGGCCGCCGCCCAGCACGTCCAGCGCGTCGGCGTTGCGCCCCGGCGCGTCCTCGGCCGGGGGCATCATCTGCAAAAACCGCACCCGGTCATTGCCGTCATCGTCTTCGCCCACAAACAGCGTCTGCCACCAATGCGCCGCCGGAGAGCCGTTATGCCCCTCCGCCGCTATTGTCCATTTCATGCCCATGCGACTACCCTCGCGGCTTTGCGCCGGGGAAGGCAATGGCAAGCTCGGTTTTGCAGTCGTCCCAGCAGCGCTGCATGATGGGGGAGGGCGGGATTGCCGCGTCCAGTGCCGTCGCGTTGGCCCGCGCGCTCCGTTCCTTGCCAATGTCGAAATCGGCCAGCCAGTCCTTGGGGTCAAAGGTCTCCAGCGTGGGCACCGTGGGCACGATGCCGGAACGCGCGACGATATACTGCGCCACCCGTCGCCCCAACACGGAGCCCGCCGCACTGTCGAGCGGGAAGTGCACCCCCGCCACCGTCCGATTGATCGCGATGCGCGCGGCGGTGTCATCGAGCCTTTCGCAGAACGGGTCGCTGTCATCGGCGGAGATGATCACGCCGGGGAAGGCCGCGCCGAACATCTCCCGCAGCAGGGTGGCCAGCATGAAGGCCTCCGTCGCGTGGCCGGAGGGCAGGCAGCCATGTGTCGGCGTCTGGATGATCGGCTGGATGCCCGTCGAATAGCGCAGGGGGCGGGGGCAGGAAAATGCGTGTTTGATGCGGAACTCGACCATCACGCAAAGCCGGATTGCGGCCTCGATAAACTCCATCGTACGCGGCGTGCGGGCCGGGTGCAGGAAGGTGGTCGAGCCGAAGAAGGACAGCATATCACCCATCTGAACCTCGATCTCGTCATAACGGTCGGCCCGCTGGTCGCCCGCGACGCTGATCATCTCCAGCTGCGATTTGAACTGCGCCTCCGTGGGGCGCGTCAGCTTGGCCAGCCGCCCCGCATCATGGCTTTGCAGCAGGGCGCTGGTGCCGAGGGTCAGCTGGATGTCGGCGCCCAGTTCCCAATCCATGACGGCGCCGCGCGGGAACCCGTCAAGATAGCTGATGGCGGGCGGGTCCATTTTGGCAAGGTCAATATCGGTGACGTCAAGCTGGGCCGTATGGCTCAGCGCATCATTGGCGTTGTTCAGCGCCCGCATCAGGGAGCGCGAATGTGCGGCCCCCGCATGCGACGTTCCGTATTTGCCGATAGAGCCGGAAGGGTCTGACAGGCCGGAGAGGCCTGACAATCCTGAGAGTCCGGAAAGTCCTGAAAGCCCCGATAGACCGGCGCGTGAGCTGAGTGTCATGAGTGGTGTTCCCCCTGATTAATGCACGAATCTTTTTTGACATAGCCGTCTCAGCGAGGATGGATCTGACCTTGTGAGTGCGGCGTGAGAAAATTGTCAAAAATCAGCCCTAAAATGAATCGATCTCCGAAATCTGCAGGATATCCATTTTTTGTAGCGTGGCCGTTGGGTAGTTTTTGTCAGCAAACATCCGCAGCTCCACATCCGGCTCCAACTTGGCCAGTTTCTCGAAAGAACGGGCCGCCGCAGCGGGGTCGCCAAGGTGGAAATTCAACGCCGTCAAATAGCGCAGCGGCGGCCGGAATGTCGGCAGCTGCATATGCGCGGTCATCGCGTGGCTGCGGGCGCGTTCCGGCATGTTGTTGATGGCATAAACCAGCGCTGTGCTCATTTCCCACCAATAGGCGTAGCGGGAGACCCGGCCGATGGCGAGCGCCCTTAAAGAGGCATCAAGCGCCTCCTTCGGGCGATCTGCGCGTACAAGCGCATTGGCCAATGTGAACCAGCCCAGGGGGTTGCCCGGATTTATTTCCGTGGCGCGACGCGCAAAATGCTCTGAGCTTGAGACGTCATTGTCGAGAAGCAGAAACATATGCGATGCGGCCGTGTTCAGCATCGCGTTTTGCGGCTCGCAGGACAGGCCCGAGGTCAACAAGGTACGGGCTTCCTCAGCCACGGCGTCAGGGTCTTCGGCCTGACGCTCAATGATCTCGTTGGTCCGCAGAAAGGCCTTAAGCCCCAGATAAACGCCCCGTGGGTCGCGCTCATGCGCGGCGGTCAGGTCCGCGTCTACCTCGGCTGAGACACCCTCCGACATATCCAAAAGCCTGCCCGCGCCCCTCAGGCCTAGCGCCCTGCTCGAAGGCTTATCCGACAGCTTGTCGTCGGCAAGCAGCGTGTCTACCGCCGCCTCATGGCAGCGATGCGCAAGACGCATCAAGCTGTTGCCGCTTACCCCGCTATCCTTCGACATGTCCTCAAACGCGGACCATTGCGGGTAGGCGCCGTCGCTTTGCTTGCCGAACAGCTCGCTGCGCATGCGCTTCATCGTGCCGCTGCCAAGCGCCTCCGCCTGGACATGCAGATCGGCCTGATCGGCCGTGTCGGATTTGGCCACCCGCGTGATGTCGCGCAGGCCGGCCATGAACATGTCCATGAAGTAACTGGTGTAATCACGCTCTTCCGGGTCGGCGGGCAGGTCGGGCAGCTTGACCGCGTAAGGCGCGTCAGCCTGTGTGTTGGAGACCTTGAGGCCGCTCAACCGTTCCTGCTGGTGCAGGCGTTCATCGCGGATCCATTCCTCGAACTCGGCATTGGGAACGTCCAGCCCTTCGGCAAATTCGGCAATCGGGTGGCCGGCCTGCAGCATGGTCACCGCCTCGGCCTCCGGGTCGCACCGCACCCGATCCAGATCAAGGCTGATCAGACCGCCCTTGTTTACAAGCAGCTGCGGGTCGGGCAGCGATTTGCGGATGACGCTGAGCGCCTGGCGCAGGCTGGTGGAGCCTTGCGCCGCGGACCGTGTGGGCCACAGCAAATCCTGCAGCCACGCCCGCGAGCGGGAGAAATTGGCGGCGGTCACAAGCGCTGCGATAATGGCCTGGGGCCGGGTGCCGGGCGGAGTCCAATCCTGCCCGTCGCGGTCGGTAATCCGGACGGCCCCCAATACGTAGACAGTTACAGGTGCGCCTGACCAATCCACCCGATCCCTCCCGTGTCTATGCGCATGACCCTAGGTCAATCATGCGCGTCTGTCACCAAAATTGGACCAATCGTTCAAAGTTTTCGTGATCAAGGGCCACTGCTGCCTAGATTTCGGGCTTTGGACATTTCTGTCTAGACTTGGGCGGACCTCCTTTCTAGCCTGCCCCGCATGGCTTTGATCCAGGGAGGGAGTCGCATGAAGTCGCATTATCGTGTGGTTGTTATTGGGGGCGGGGTGGTGGGCACCTCTGTGCTGTACCATCTGGCCAGGTTCGGCTGGTCGGATGTGTGCCTGCTTGAACGCTCGGTGCTGACGGCGGGCTCCAGCTGGCACGCGGCGGGCGGTATTCATGCGCTGAACGCGGACCCGAATATCGCGGCGCTGCAGGCCTACACCATCGACCTTCTGTCCGAGATCGAGGAAGAGTCCGGCCAATCCATCGGGCTGCACATGACCGGCGGCATGACCCTTGCCGGCACGCCCGACCGCTGGGAATGGCTGCAATCGGCCTACCGCACGTTTCAATCCATCGGCATTGACGATTGCCATCTGATGACGCCGGAGGAAGCCGGCAAAGCCTGCCCGATCATGTCGACCGACGGCATTCTGGGCGGCATGTGGGCCGACCGGGAGGGCTATGTCGACACGACCGGCACCGTCCATGCCTACGCCATCGCCGCCAAGAAACGCGGGGCGACCGTGCATGAACATACCAAGGTCGAAGAGCTGATCCAGACCAAGGAGGGCTGGCGCGTCGTCACGGACAAAGGCACCATCGATTGCGAACATGTGGTCAACGCGGCGGGTCTTTGGGCCAAGCAGGTGGGCCGCATGGCGGGGATCGAATTGCCGGTTTCGCCGCTCAAGCACCACTATCTGGTCTCCGACACCATCCCCGAGCTGGAAGAGCTGGATTTCGAGGTCCCGATGACCGTCGACCTGGAAGGCTTCACCTATATGCGGCAGGACCAGAAGGGCATCCTGCTGGGCATTTACGAGGTAGATCACGAGCATTGGGCCATGGACGGCGCGCCCTGGGATTACGGGATGGAGCTGTTTCAGGAGCAGACCGACCGAATCGAGCATGAGCTGACACTTGGGTTCGAGCGCTATCCGGCCCTCCAGCATATAGGGGTGAAGACCTGGGTGAACGGCGCGTTCACCTTCTCCCCCGATGGCAACCCGCTAGTGGGCCCGGTGCGGGGCAAGCCCGGCTACTGGTGCGCCTGCGCGGTGATGGCGGGCTTCCTTCAGGGCGGCGGTGTCGGCAAGTCGCTGGCCGAATGGATGATCCATGGGGAGCCTGAGGCGGATGTTTTCGGCATGGATGTCGCCCGCTACGGCCCCTTCGCCGAAAACCGCGAATATATCCGCCAAACGACCGGGCAGTTCTACACCCGCCGCTTCGTAATGACCTACCCGAACGAGCAGCTGCCTGCCGGCCGCCCGCTGAAAATGTCAGGCGCCTGTAGCGACATGAGCGCGGCAGGCGCCCGGTGGGGGGCCAGCTACGGGTTGGAGGTGCCGCTTTACTTCGCGCCGGACGGGTTCGAGGAAACGCCGTCGCTGAAACGCTCCAACGCGCATGAAATCGTGGCCGAGGAATGCAAGTCCGTGCGCGAGGCGGTCGGGCTGCTGGACATTTCCGGCTTCTCCCGGTTTGAGGTGACAGGCCCAAATGCCCGCAAATGGCTGGATCACATCATGGCGTCGAAACTGCCAGCGCCGGGCCGCGCGCGCCTTGCACCGATGCTGTCGGAAACCGGCAAGTTGAAGGGCGATCTGACCGTCTTCAACTGGGGCGCGGACGCCTCAGGGCAGGACGTCTACTGGATGATGGGCAGCTACTACCTGCGCGAATGGCATATGCGCTGGTTTGACGACCATATCATGGCGGGGGCAGAGGTGCGCGACATCTCTGACGCGGTGGTGGGCTTCTCCCTGTCAGGGCCGAGCAGCCTGAAGGTGATGCAGCAGCTGACCGGCGATGACATTTCCGCCCTGCCTTTCATGGGCTGCGGCACGTTTGATCTGGGGCTGTTGCGTTGCAAGGTCGGGCGGCTTTCAGTCGCCGGCGAGATGGGGTTTGAAGTCCATTGCAGTGCCGCCGAGCATGCCAACCTGCGCCAG
>CALHHY010000124.1 GCA_938030665.1 uncultured Litoreibacter sp.
TTCGCGTCTGCCCTTCCCGTATTCTCGCCGCGCATCGCGCAGTTTATCAGCGAACGCCAGTTCGAGCACCCCACGCTGGTCATGGATCTGGACCGGGTCGCGGCCCAATATGACGCGCTCAGCGCCGGTCTGGGCCGCGCCCGCATCCACTACGCTGTCAAGGCCAACCCGGCATCGCAAATCATTGAAAAGCTGGTGCAGAAAGGCGCGCATTTTGACTGCGCCTCCCGCGGTGAAATCGCGCTGTGCCTGAGCCTTGACGCCGATCCTGACAGCATCTCCTTTGGGAACACGGTCAAGAAGGCCTCGGACATCGCTTTCGCGCATCAGGCGGGTGTGACACTGTTTGCCGCGGACGCCGAAGAAGAGCTGGAGAAGATTGCCACCCACGCCCCCGGCGCAGAGGTTTACATCCGCCTGATCGTCGAGACCTCGCAGGCCGATTGGCCGCTGTCGCGCAAGTTTGGCTGCGACCGCGAAATGGCGCTGGCCCTGCTGGGCCGCGCGCGCGGTCTGGGGCTGCGCCCGGTCGGGTTCTCATTCCATGTAGGCTCCCAAACGCGGCGGTCTGAGATGTGGGCCCCGGTTCTGGATGTGATGGCCGCAATCTGGCGCGATGCACTGGTTCGTGGCCACGCGCTGGATCTGCTTGATATCGGCGGCGGTTTCCCGGCCTTTTACGGCGAGGCCATCGAGACCCCGACCGCCTATGCCCGTGCCGTCATGGCGCAGGTCGATGCCCGCTTTGGCCCGGTCCCTCGCATCATCGCCGAACCTGGTCGGGGTCTGGTAGCCGAAGCCGGCGCGATTGTGGCCGAGGTGGTGCTGGTGTCGCGCAAATCCGCGCGGGATCTGCACCGTTGGGTCTATCTGGACATTGGCCGCTTCTCAGGGCTGGCGGAGACGGAAGGCGAGGCGATCCGCTACCAGTTCACCACGCCCCACGACGGCGCGCAGACGGGGCCTTGCATTCTGGCCGGCCCCTCCTGCGACAGCGCCGACGTGCTTTACGAAAAGCGTCCTGTTCAGCTGCCTTTAGCCTTGGCCGCGGGGGATCGGGTCGTGATCCGCAATGCGGGGGCCTACACGTCTTCTTATTCCTCGGTGGGGTTCAACGGCTTCCCGCCGCTGGAGACCATCGTGGTCTGACCGACAGGTTTGCGCGACCGCGTTATGGTGGGGCGCGGGGCGCGGAGGATGTGTGCGTCGCCGCCTCCTTCCCTTCTTTGGCAGGCCATTCCGGTATACTGTTGTGTGCCGCTAAGTATCAGATTTTGCAACATCTTTCATTTACTCTGCCACAATTGTCGCTAAGTTGCGCCGAAGTTGTAAGGAAAGCTGAATGGCCATAGTCGAAGACCACCCGCTGCGCTACGCGCTTGCCAACGAGCTGCACGCGCGTCCCTTCCCCTCGCTCAAGGCACCCTGCCACGCGGCTTTTCTGGCGATTAAACAGGAAGTTGACGCCTCGGCCCGTGACCGGGACGCGGACCGGGAGCATTTGCTTGCGCTTTTGGACCGCTACGGTGCCGATCACCCCAAACCGGGCGCTACCCATTGGTTCGGCAAGATTGGCCGGTATGAGCTGAAATGGGAAAGTCATACGGAATTTGTAACCTATACATTGTTTGGTGAGGGCGTGGCGGAGCGGCCCTTTGATGGCACCGCCTTCGCCGCCTTTTCAGCCGATTGGCTGGCGGCGGCACCGGGCAAGCGGATGACGTCGGCTCTGGTGCGGGTGGAGCCGCATCCGGGCGAGGACAAGATCATGGATGTGCTGGGGGACTGGTTTGTGCCCGAAAGCCTGGCCTGCTCCCGCGTGTTGGATGACAGCGTGACCATTGCGGGCGATTTCCGCATTGATGAGAATGGCCATATGCGCTTTGCGGCCTTCGTGCAGGATGATTGCGGGCCGCGCCGCTTGGGCCGGGTGGTCCAGCGTCTTTGCGAGATCGAGACCTACAAAACCATGTCGATGCTGGGCCTCAGCCGGGTGCGTTCGATGGGTAGCAAGCTGACCGAAATTGACGAGACGTTGACCTCCATCATGGGGCAGATGACCGGTCAGATGGCGGGGAAGGCGACGCCACCGGACAAGACGCTGAACAGCCTGCTGCAAGTCTCGTCAGAGCTGGAGGCGCTGGCCGCCCGTTCCGCGTACCGCTTTGCCGCCACCCGCGCCTATGAGGCGATCGTGTCGCAACGCATTGAGGTGCTGCGGGAGGACCGGTTTCGCGGGCTTCAGACATTCTCCGAGTTCATGATGCGCCGGTTTGATCCCGCGATGCGGACGGTGGCAGCCACACAAGGGCGCATCAGCACCATGTCAGAACGGGCGACCCGCGCCAGCGACCTGCTGCGCACGCGGGTCGATGTCGAACGCTCCGCCCAAAACCAGGCGCTGCTGGAAAGCATGGACAAGCGCGCGGACTTGCAGCTGCGCCTGCAAAAAACGGTCGAGGGGTTATCGGTCGTGGCGATCAGCTATTATGCCGTCAATCTGGTGCTTTACATGGCGGGGCCTCTGGGTGACGCGGCGGGGCTGTCAAAGCTGGTGCTGACCGCGCTTTTGACGCCCTTGGTGATTTTGGCGGTCTGGTGGATGGTGCGCCGTATCCGCGACAAGATGGAAGGCGGCGGAGGTTAGAACCCGACGTTAAGGAAACAGATCACCAATGCGTGATTGACTCCTTACCTCTTACCTGCACAAATTTTGGGCATGTCACAAGACATGGGATAAAGAGGGACACTCACAATGGAACAGATTTTAGCTCAAGTGGTCGGGGGCGCCTTGGGCGGCACGGCAGGCGGCAAAGTGAACTCGGGCGGCAGCATGGGGATGCTGGGCAACCTGATCTCCGGCGGCGTTGGCGGTGTGGCTGGGGGTCAGTTGCTGGGCGGGCTTATGGGCGCTGCGGGCGGTGACGCGGCAGGCGGCATGGATATTGGCGCCATGGCGGGCAACCTTGTCGGCGGCGGCGTCGCAGGCATGGTGGTGCAGATGGTTGTCGGCATGGTCATGAAGAAAATGCGCGGCTAAAGCCGGTTATGAAGACGTCAGATGGCGCGCCGGGACCCATCCCTGCGCGCCATTGATGTTGCAGCACCATACCCAGCCATGTGTGGAGGAGAGAGCTTTGAGAACCTCGCCTCCGGCGCAGGTTAACTCCGTCGCTTCGTAATCGACGGTTGCATGACCTTGTGCAGAGACAAGCCTGTCGGGCACCCACCCTTCGCGCCCGTCTGGGGCAATGGCCCAAAGCCAGCGATGCCCGTCCCAGTTGTCCTCGCGCCCTGTCAGGGTAACCTTGTCGCCTTTGCCCAGCCGAATCGGGTCGGGGTAGCTTGCGCGATGCGCGAGTGTGACCCGAACCCGGTTCACCGCCCCCGGATGCGCGGGTCGAGCGCGTCGCGCAGGCCGTCGCCCATGTAGTTCACCGCCAGCACCGTCAGGGAAATGGCCATGCCGGGCCAGATCACCCGGGCAGGGCTTTGCTGCAGGTAGTCTACACTGTCGAACAGCAGCCGCCCCCAAGTGGGAAAATCGGGCGGGAAGCCTAACCCCAAGAAGCTGAGCGAGGACTCAGTAATGATCGCCGTGGCAATGCCAAGGGTGGCAGAGACCATGATCGGCGACAGCACATTGGGCAGGATATGGCGGGTCACCATCCGCCGGTTCGGCGTGCCGATGGAGCGGGCGGCCAGCACGAACTCCCGCTCTTTCAGGGCCAGCACATCGCCGCGCACGATACGCGCAGTCTGCATCCAGGAGGTGATCCCGATGGCCGATACCATCAGGATGAAAATGCCACCTTCGGGGCCAAAGCGGGCCGACAAAACCTCCCGGAACAGCATGATGATCACCAGCAAAAGCGGCAGCAGGGGCAGGGCGAGGAACAGGTCGGTCAGCCGCATCAGCGGGCCGTCGAGCTTTTTGAAATAGCCCGCCAGCACCCCGATCAGCGTTCCCAGCACCAAGGCCAGCAGCATTGCGGTCATGCCCACGGCAAGGCTGACGCGGCCGCCTGCCATCATGCGCGCGAACGTGTCGCGCCCCAGCTGATCGGTGCCCATGGGGTGGGCCAGCGACGGGCCCTGGTTGCGGGCGCGGATGTCTATATAGGTGGGGTCGATATGCCAAAGCAGCGGGCCGAACAGCACTGCGAAAACGATGATCAAAAACACCACCATGCCCCAAAAGGCGCCGGTATGGCTGCGAAACTGGTCCCAGACATCCCACCATTGGCTGCGGGCGGGTTTGCGGATTTCTACCGGGGTATCAGTCATAGCGGATCCTCGGGTCAAGAATGCCGTAGAGAATATCGGCGATCAGGTTAAACAACACGATCAGAATGGCGAAGATGAAGGTCAGGGTTTGCACCGTCGGGACGTCGCCGCCCTGAATGGCGATGATCAAGAGCTGGCCCAGCCCGTTCACCTTGAAGACCTGCTCGGTGATGATGGCGCCGCCAAAGATCGACGGGATGCCAAGCGCGATGACCGTCACCACCGGGATCATGGAGTTGCGCAGCACATGGAGCAGCACCACGCTGCGCTCCCGCACGCCCTTGGCCCGCGCCGTGCGCACGTAATCCTGGTTGAGATTGTCCAGCATCGAGGCGCGGGTGAAGCGCGAAATTTGCGCGGTGATCTGCAGTGCCAGCACCATGACCGGCATGATCATCTGCCGGAACTGGTATTTGAAGCTTTCCCAATCCGTCACCTCATGGGTCGTGTCATAGACCGACGGCAGCCACCAGAAACTGTCCGACGGGATCAGCACCGAGAACAGCACGATCACCACCACGCCGGAGAAGAAAGGCGGCACCGAAAAGCCCACCATCGAGACAAATGTGCCGATCTGGTCAAAGACCGAATACTGCTTATAGGCCGAGATCACCCCAATGGGCAGCGCGATGGCGATGCCCACCAGATAGGCCACGCCAACGACCGAAAGCGTCTGCGGCATGCGCTGCATGATCAGGTCCATCACCGGCGACCGGGTCTGGTAGCTCAGCAGACGAATCTCGCCCTCCGTGCCAAGGTCCCAGCCAAAGGTGTTGGACAGGTAGACCCGCGGCTCGATCCAGAAAAACTGTTCCAACCAGCGGCCATATTGCACGAGAAGGCTGTCATTGGCGCCGAGCGCCTCCCGGATTTGTTCGCGCACCTCGGGGGGGATGGTCAGGGGCAGGTTGCCTGTCGGGTCCGACGGGCTGAGCTTCACAATCATGAAGATCACGAAAGAAATGAACAAAAGCGTCGGTATGGTCAGGATCAGCCTGCGGAGGGTGAAGGTGAACATGGGGGGGGACGCCTTGGTTTAGGTCTTTGCGGAGGGCAGGGTGGGCGGCGCTGTGACGCCCACCCCAAATTCAGTCAGGCGCGATTACTCGGCCCGGTACCAGTCCTTGATGTTCCACAGCTCAGAATCCCAGTCGGAAATCTGAATGCCGCCAAGGGAGTTCGCATGAGCCGACACACCACCGCGGTGGATCAGCGGGATGATCGAATAGCTTTGCATAAGCATATCGTTCATCTCCTTGACGATGGTGGCACGCGCGTCGATGCCAGCGGTCTGCGCCAGCTTGTCGACCAATGCGTCATAGGCCGGGTCACAGAAACGCTGCATGTTGGAACCCTGCCACTGCGTCGCAGGGGATGGGATTTCCGAGCAGCGCCAGTTGGCCATATAGGCCTCCGGGTCCACGCCTGCGAAGTTGTTGGTATACATCTCCACATCGGCAAAGAACTTCTGGAACGTGTCAGGCGATGCCGGGTCGCCGCCAAAGAAGACGGACGCGTCGATGTTGCGCAGCTCAGCCTCGATGCCGATCTCGGACCACCACTGTTTGACGAGCGCCTGGGTGTCCTGACGGACGGCGTTGGTGGAGGTCTGGTAAAGGACCTTCAGCGGAGTGCCATCCTTTTCGCGGATGCCGTCGCCATTGCTGTCCACGATGCCTGCCTCATCCAGCAGCGCGTTTGCCCCCGCAATATCTTGCGTTTTGCAGCTGTCATTCGCCGTGGAGGCATAAACTGCCGGGGCTGGCAGCACGTTGCAGGTCACCTGGCCCCCGGCGCCGTAGCCGATTTCAACCAGCAGTGCGCGGTCAATGGCCATGGACATAGCCTGGCCGATGCGGCTGTCAGTCAGGAACGGGTGCGGCTCCTCGATGGTGGCGCGACGCTCGCCCAGTGCGGGGTCAGGGTTGGACTGGTTAATATGCAGCCGCTCGACCGAGGTCCCGAAGGCGGTGACAACGGTGCCAAGCCCCTTGCTTTCCATATCGGACAGCACGGTCGGGTCGATCTGCAGGTTCCAAGCATAGTCAAACTCGCCGGTTTCCAGAACCGACCGGGCCGCCGCTGCTGCATCGCCGCCGCCTTTGAAGAGCACGGTGGAGAAGGCAGGCTTGCCCGCCTCGCGGAAGTTTTCATTGGCCGAGAACTGAATAACGTCATTGGCCTTGAACTCGGTCACCACGAAGGGGCCGGTGCCGATGGGGCCAAAGTTGGCGTCAGTACAGGTTGGTGCATTTGCGCCAAGGCAATCCTTGAACTGGGCGGCCTGAATGATCGGGCTCTCGGAGCCAACAAGCGCAGTATAAGGGAACGGCTTGGGCGCGTTGAAGGTGATCTTGATGGTGCGATCATCGACGGCCTCGACCTGCTCCACCCCGTCAAAGTAGCTGGCTTGCGCGCAGCCGCCTGCAGGGTCCGTGCAGTACTGCCATGTGAACACGGCGTCAGCGGCGGTAAGGGGCGTGCCGTCGGACCACATCACACCCTCTTTCAGGGTCCAGGTGATCGAGGTCAGGTCCTCTGCCACGCCGCCATTCTCGACCGTCGGAATTTCAGCGGCCAGCCAAGGGAGCAGCTGCCCGGTGTCGTCAAACCGACCAAGCGATTCCAGTACCAGCGAGGCGGATTCGACTTCCTTCGTGCCGCCCGACAGATACGGGTTCAGCGTCGACGGCGCTTGCCAGTAGATGATGTTGAGCTGGCCGTCGCGGCCGCGCTCACCTTCATGGCCATCGGCCAGTGCCGGGCCAACGGCGAAGGCCGCTGCGGCGCCCATAAGGGCTGTCTTGAGTTTCATATCTTCACTCCTTGTTGGATGCTCATTGTTTTTTCCTCATCCGCCGCCCTTTGCCAGGCGGTCTTGTTCATGTGTTTTCAAACAGGTGGCAGGCGACAAAGCGCCCCGGTCGCACCTCTTGGAATTGGGGTTCGCGTTTGGTGCAGATATCCATCACCAGCGGGCATCTGGTGCAGAAGTTGCAGCCCTTGGGCGGGTTGGAAGGCGACGGCACGTCGCCGCGCAGGATGATCCGCTCCACCTTGCTTTCAAGGCTGGGGTCGGGTTCGGGCACCGCTGACAGAAGCGCTTGCGTGTAGGGGTGCAAAGGCTCTGCATACAGGTCGTCGCGGGGGGCAAGCTCCGCAATCCGGCCCAGATACATCACCGCCACCCGGTCCGCGATATGACGCACCATCGACAGGTCGTGGCTGATGAACAGATAGGTCAGGCCCAGCCGGTCCTGCAGCTCTTCCAGCAGGTTGACCACCTGCGCCTGGATGGAGACATCAAGCGCGGCAATCGGCTCGTCACAGACAATGAATTTCGGGTTCAGCGCCAGCGCCCGGGCAATGCCAATCCGCTGCCGCTGGCCGCCGGAAAACTCATGCGGGTAGCGGTTGGCAAAGTCGCGGTTCAACCCGACCTGATCCATCAGCTCCAGCACCCGGTCCTCGCGCTCCAGCGCGCTGCCTTTCTGGTGCTCGCGCAGCGGCTCGCCGATAATGTCGGCCACGGTCATGCGCGGGTTCAGGCTGGCCTGCGGGTCCTGAAAGATCATCTGCATGGTGGGCCGCATCTTGCGCAGCTCTTCGGGGCTGGCATGGGCGATGTCGTAGTCGTCAATCTTTACCGTGCCGCCCGTCAGCTCGTAAAGCCTCAGCAGCGCGCGGCCGACGGTGGATTTGCCGCAACCCGATTCCCCCACCAGCCCGAGGGTTTCCCCCTCCATGATCTCGAAGGAGATGCCGTCAACCGCCTTCACCTCCCCCACCCGGCGGCGCAAAAGCCCGCCATAGATGGGGAAATGCATCTTCAGATCATCCACCGCGACAAGCGGCTTGCGGGCACCGTCAAACGCCATGCGCACCGCCTTTCGTGAAGTCGTAATGGCAGGCCGCGTCATGGTGGGGGCTTACGTCGCGGCGCAACGGGTTCTCACGGTCGCAGCGGTCAAACCGGTAGGCGCAGCGGTCGCGGAACGGGCAGGCGGCGGGGGCCGCACCAAGGATTGGCGGCTGGCCTTCGATGACGTTCAGCTTCTCGGCGCGGGCACCGCGCACCGATGGAATGGTCTGCAAAAGCGCGCGGGTATAGGGGTGCTGCGGATTGGTGAACAGTTCGCGCACCGGGGCCTGTTCGACGACCTGGCCGCCATACATCACCATCACCCGGTCCGCGATGCCGGCAATCACGCCCAGATCATGGGTGATCCAGATGATCGCCATTCCCAGCTTCTCGCGCAGCTCCTTGATCAGCTCGATGATCTGCGCCTGAATGGTGACGTCAAGCGCGGTGGTGGGCTCGTCTGCAATCAGCACTTGCGGGTCGCAGGCCAGCGCGATGGCGATCATAACGCGCTGCCGCATGCCGCCTGAAAACTGGTGCGGGAAGTCTTTCAAGCGGCGCTCTGCATCGGGGATGCCGACAAGCTCCAGCAACTCCTTTGCGCGTATACGGGCCTGCGCTTTGGTCATGCCCATATGCAGCCGCAGCGGCTCCATCAGCTGGTAGCCCACGTTAAATACCGGGTTGAGCGACGTCATCGGGTCCTGAAACACGAAACCGATCTTGCCGCCCCGCACGTGGCGCAGGTCGCGGGCGTTGATCTTCAGCAGATCCTGTCCGTCAAACAGCACCTCGCCCTGTTTCACATCCGCAGGCGGGGAGGGGAGGAGGCCGATCAGCGACATCATCGTCACCGACTTGCCGGACCCGCTTTCGCCCACCACGCCCAGAAGCTCGCCGGGTTTGACGTCAAAACTGACAGAGTTGACCGCGTGAACCTCGCCCGACCGGGTTTTGAACACGGTCTTCAGGTCTTTAACATCTAGGACAGGCAGCGCCCCGTCAGGCATAGAAATCCCCCAGTTGGCTTTGCATACGGGCGACAATCGCGCCTCGAAAAGCCGGTATTAAGCCCAGACGTTATCACGGCAAAACGGCTTGGCAACCGATTTTCAGTTCTCGCTGGGTCGAGATTGGGCACTTGCCCATTTATTGCGCAGGCGGCGAACGGGACCTTGTATAGGTGGCTTAGGTTGGCCCTGTCAGCCGGACCGGGCCGCGCGTTCCGCAATGACGTCGCGGGCCAGCTGCACCGTGTAGCGCTGCAACGCGCTAAGCGCGGTGTCGGCTGCGGGCGCGGCTGCGTGCTCAATCGCGTCAGCGATGCTGGTATGCAGCGCGATGATCTCCTCGCGGGAGCGGGCGGTGAAAGTGATCATGTTCATCAGCGGCTGCATCGCCTCGACCGCACCGGCCAATTGGTAGGACAGCACCGGGTTGCCCGCCCCGTCGACCAACGCGCGGTGAAACGCCACGTCGGAGGCGCAAAATGCCTCGTCGCTGAGGCCCGGTTGGCCCTGGCGGTGGATCTCGGCGCGCATCGTGGCCAGATGATCGGCCCCGCGCCGCTCGGCCGATAAAGGTGCGCAGGCGCGTTCCAGCGCGTAGCGCGCTTCGCAGGCCGTTTCGAAACTGACGGCGTTCATGGAAAGAAGCAGCGTCGAAGTTGTGATCTGTTGGCCGTAGGCGTCCTCAAAGGTTAGCCGGTTCACGAAGGCACCGCCAGTGGCGCCGCGCTGTGTGCGGATCAGGCTTTGGGCCGCCAGCCGCTTCAATGCCTCGCGCACCGTGGGGCGAGAGACGTCGAATTGCTCTGCCAGCTCTGCCTCCGACGGCAGACGCTTATCCACCGGCAATTGGCCGGAGATGATGGCGTCGCGGATCGCCTGCGCGATCTGCGCGGACAGGTCCTTGGAGGAGTTGGGATCGATCTTCATCGGTGCTTTCGAATTCATTTGTCAGACATTTAAAAACCTGACATTTAAATTGCAACACATGAGTCGGGAGGGCCCATGCCTGCCATCACCAGATCAGCCCTGTGGTTGTCGTTCTTCGCGGCTATTCTGGCCGCGTGGTGGGTGATGTTCTCCATGGCGCAGATGATGGGCGTGGACTGGATCGGCCGCCCCACAGGCATGATGCAGATGGGGGGCATGTCGGACGGCATGAGCGCCATGCAGATGACCACATTCGGCGCGCTGTTTCCGATGTGGGCAATCATGATGGCGGCTATGATGCTGCCGACGCTTGTGCCCACCTTGCGCAGCTACGAGGATCTGATGACCTCCGCCAATGGCACGCGGGCCGGGTGGCTGGGGCTGCTGCTGGGCTATTTCATCGTCTGGGTCGGATTTGCCGCGTTGATCGCGCTGGCGCAGGTGACGTTGATTGCCACGGGCATGGTCGATGATCTGGGCATTGCCACCTCGCTGTATTTTGCCGCAGCCCTTTTTATTGTCGTGGGCCTGTTTCAGTTCACCCGCGCGAAGGAGATTTGCCACGGCGTCTGCCACGCGCCGGGCATGTATTTTCTGGGCCGTTGGAAAACCGGCTTTGGCGGGGGGCTGCGGATGGGGCTGGGCCTTGGTGCCTTCTGCGTCGGTTGCTGCTGGGGCTTCATGGCGCTTGGTTTTGTGGGCGGGGTGATGAGCCTGTTGTGGATGGGCCTCGCCACGTTGTTCATGGTGGTCGAAAAGCTGCCGCAAATCGGGCATTATGTCACAAAACCTGCGGGGGTCGTGCTGATCCTGGCAGGGCTGGGATGCGCCGTTATGGGCGTGATCGGATAAGGGAGGTCACTATGGCCAAGAAAGAGCGCAAACCATCTGACCGGCTGCAGGTCATGCAGAAGATCGACGCCCGGATGAACCCGCGCCGGCGCCGCAAGGAGCCAACGGATTGGTCCATCAAGGGGGAGCTGTTCCTGAACTGCTCCTGCACCGTGTTTTGCCCCTGTGTGGTCTCGCTTGGCGCGCATCCGCCCACTGAGGGGCATTGCCACGCCTGGATGGCCATCGCGATTGACGAGGGACATTTTGAAGGCGAGGACCTGGGCGGCCTGAACATCGGCCTACTGGTCGATATCCCCGGTCGGATGGGCGAGGGTGACTGGAAGGTCGCGGCCTATGTCGATGAAAATGCGACGCAAAAGGCCTATAATGGTATCCTGAAAATCTTCTCAGGTGCGGCGGGCGGCACGACCGGGCTATTCACGATGCTGGTCTCCGAGATCATCGGCGCGGAACGCGCCCCGGTGGAGATCATCCGCGACGGCAAGAAACGCTCCATCGCGATTGGCCGAAAAATTCAGGGCGAGATCGAGATGGTCGACGGCAAATCGCCTGACCACCCGGTGATGGTGTCGAACTCCAAATACTGGATGGGGCCGGACATCATTGCGGCTGTTGGCAAGAAGTCCCGCGTGCGCGATTATGGGCGGGTCTGGGACTTTAGCGGCAAATCCGCGGAGATCTGCCCGATTGAGTGGTCGGGGCCTTAAGCCATGATCACGGCGGAGTATTGCCAGATGATGGCACGCTATAATGCGTGGCAAAACAAGAGCCTGTCGGTCAGTATTAAAGCGCTTTCGATGAAGGAGATGCAATTGGATCGCGGTGCGTTCTTTGGCTCTATCTGGGCGACAGCGAACCATTTGCTATGGGCCGACTGCCTGTGGATGAGCCGGTTTGACGGCGGCCACGCCCCCAGTGTTGAGCCAAAGGATCACGCGAAACTGCATGACAATAAGCAGCTCTGGCTCGATGACCGGCGGCGCATGGACCAGCGCATCATCCGCTGGGCAGGCAAGCTGCGGCAAATTGATATCATTGGGCCGCTGGTCTGGCATTCGCCCTCGCTCAACAAAACGATGACCAAGCCCACGGCCTTGTGTATAACCCATTTCTTCAATCATCAGACGCATCATCGCGGTCAATTGCATGCCATGCTGACCGCTGCTGGTCAGACGCCGGATGATACCGATCTGACACTCATGCCGGATTAAGCCATGGCCACGATTGCTCCTTCCCGCCGCGTGCGCCGCACGCCCTTCTCTGACGGTGTCGAGGCCGCTGGCGTCAAAGGCTACACGGTCTACAACCGCATGCTGCTGCCCACGGTCTTCCGCTCGGTCGAAGAGGATTACCACCATCTGAAATCTGCCGTGCAGGTCTGGGATGTCGCGGTGGAGCGGCAGGTGGAACTGCGCGGCCCTGATGCGGGCCGCCTGATGCAGATGCTGACCCCGCGCGACCTACGGGCCATGCTGCCGGGCATGTGCTACTATGTCCCTCTGGTGGATGGCACCGGGGGCATGCTGAATGACCCCGTGGCCCTGATGCTGGCCGATGACCGTTACTGGTTGTCCATCGCTGACAGCGATTTGTTGCTTTGGGTCAAGGGCTTGGCGCACGCGCTTTATCTTGATGTGATCGTCGACGAGCCGGATGTCTCGCCGCTTGCAATCCAAGGACCCAAGGCCGATGATCTGGCCGCCCGCGTTTTTGGTGACGGCGTCAAAGACCTGCGCTTCTTCCGCTACGGGTATTTCGATTTTCAGGGCCACTCCTTCCTCGTGGCCCGCTCTGGCTATTCCAAGCAGGGCGGGTTTGAGATTTACGTCGATGGCGCCGAACGGGGCATGCCGTTGTGGCACGCGCTGATGGAGGCCGGGCGCGATCTCGATGTGCATGCCGGCTGCCCCAACCTGATTGAACGGGTCGAAGGCGGTTTGCTGAGCTACGGCAACGACATGACGCGCGACAACACCCCGCATGAATGCGGGCTTGGAAAGTTCTGTTCGACCCAGACGGCAATTGGTTGTGTGGGACGCGACGCGCTGCTGCGTGTGGCGAAGGAGGGGCCGGTGAAGCAGATCCGCGCAATCTCCATCGACGGGGACCTGCCGCCTTGTGACCGGTTGTGGCATGTCACGGCGGGCGGCAAACGGGTGGGTCAGGTGACCTCCGCCGCGTGGAGCCCCGATTTCAAGACGAACGTTGCCATCGGCATGGTCCGGATCACCCATTGGGACGCCGGGACCGAGCTGCAGGTAGAGACGCAAGACGGCCCGCGCCGGGCCACCGTACAGGAAGACTTTTGGATTTAAGGGAGAGCGCAGATGTTCAACGCATTGGTCGTCGATAAGGAAGAACAGGGCAACACCAGCGCGGAGGTGCGCCAGATCGGTCTGGACGATCTGCCCGACGGGGACGTGACGGTTGCTGTTGAATATTCCACCGTGAACTACAAGGACGGCCTGTGCATCGGGCCGGGCGGCGGGCTTGTGCGCAATTACCCCCATGTGCCGGGCATTGACTTTGCCGGCACGGTCGAGGCCTCAGACGATGACCGCTACAAACCCGGCGACAAGGTGGTGCTGACCGGCTGGCGCGTGGGTGAGGCGCATTGGGGCGGGTATTCCCAGAAAGCCTGCGTCAAGGCGGACTGGCTTGTCCCGCTGCCCAAGGGGCTGGATACGCGGCAGGCCATGGCTGTGGGCACCGCCGGGTTCACCGCAATGCTGGCCGTCATGGCGCTGGAGGATCACGGCATCAAGGATGGCCCGGTGCTGGTCACGGGTGCTGCGGGCGGCGTGGGTTCGGTCGCGACGGCGATCCTTGCCTCCCTCGGACATGAGGTGGCAGGCGTCACGGGGCGGCCCGAGACCGCCGATTACCTGACATCGCTCGGCGCCTCGCAAATTGTCGCGCGCGAAGAGATCAACGAGACCACGAAACGACCGCTTGAGGCCGAGACATGGGGCGGCTGCGTTGATGCGGTCGGCGGCGCGATGCTGGCCCGCGTGCTGGGTCAGGTGAAATATGGCGGCTCCGTTGCCGCTGTGGGGCTGGCGGGGGGCGCGGGGTTGCCTGCCACCGTCATTCCGTTCCTGCTGCGCGGGGTGAACCTTCTGGGTATCGACAGCGTGATGCAGCCCTATGACAACCGCCTGCGCGCGTGGGAGCGGATCGCCAAAGACCTGCCGATGGACAAGCTGGAAGCCATGGTGCAACCCGCGACCCTGTCCGATCTGCCAAAGCTGGGCGCTGACATCTTGAAAGGTCAGGTCAAAGGCCGTGTGGTGGTTGATGTAAACGCTTGATCGGCCAGGAACCGCCGGGCCTTCGCGGGTCTGTTTACCACATTGGTAAATGGCTGACGTCAATCGATCACGAAGTCGCTATGTTTCCCTTGCCTAAAATTTTATCGTTTCTGTAACCAAGGCTCAGGAGCGTCAAGGTTAATGGCAGCAATAACTTAGACCACTAGCTGAAAGGGAAATATGCTAAGTTTTGGAACAGGAGTAAGCGGGCCGGGTAACGGCTCCGCTACTATCACATCGTCGAGCTCGTCTACAGTGACAAGCACGTCGTCGTCCAGCTCGACCACAAGCACGTCCAACACGGACAGCTTCGTGTTTGCGCCGCGTCCCGCACCAACACCTGCGGCTGACACGGATATGACATTGGGCGGTGGCGCCAGCTTTGGTTCGCGCGCACCTGCACGTCAGCCCGAGCCGGATATGGATTTTGGCGGCTCTGACTTTGGCGGTGCTTTCGCTGGCTCCAGCGATTTCGACATCTTCTAGCTCAACGCCACCACCATGAGAATGCGGTCGCCCGGCACCCAAGTGTCGGGCGATTTGCAATCAGGATAGGACGGTGAGGGCGCACGTCAAATTATTCGCTGCATTTTTTAGCTCGGCTTCAGCGCTCGTTACACAGCCTGTCGCGGATCACCCTAGCCAAACATACGATGCGTCCCGGTCAGGCAGGCCAGGAAGGCCTGTGTCTTGCGGTCAGGCTCAGGCTGTTTGCGGGTGATCGCGGCAAAGGTGGAGGCATAATGCGTGCGCTCAGGCGCCACGGGCCTCACCTTGCCCTTTGACAGAAACGTCTCTGCGACGTGGTCTGCCAGAAATCCCAGATAGCTGCCGGACTGGATGAGCAACGACAGCGCTTCCTCATCCTGCACCCGCGCGGCGCGGCGCAGGCCCAAGCCTTGCCCCGCCTTGAGATTGGGGGAGTTGAAGCCGAAGCCTGCGTATTTGTAAGCGCTCAGGTCGATCTGCGGATCCTGCGTCTCAGCCGCGTCAAACAGCGGGTGCCCCCGGCCGCAGTAAAGCGTCATCTCTTCCACGTAGAGCGTGTCGTAATTCAGTGAGGCCGATTGCCGGTGGATCGGCACGATGCCTATATCCATGGAGCCGTCGATAACCCGCCCCTCGATCCCGTTTGGCGGCTCAATGGATATCTCCAGCGAGACTTCGGGCGCCAACCCGTCAAATTGCCGTATGGCGTCATGGATATGCGCCCGTGGGTTGGTGGTAGATTGATCAAACAGACCCAACCGCAAGGTGCCGGCCAGATTGGTATGGATATTGTCGACGGAGGATTGAAAATCGTCGATGGAAGACAAGAGCTTACGGGCTGATTCCAGCACCCGCTCGCCCTCCACTGTCAGCGAGAAACCGGCAGGGCCGCGGTTACAAAGCTTCAACCCGATGCGCATCTCAAGATCGGCGATATGCTTTGATATGGTGGAGCGCCCGATATTCAGCTCAGGTTCCGCCGCTGCAAGGCCGCCAGACTCCGTCACGGCCACGAATATGCGGACCAGCCTGATATCGACGTCACCGAGGCTTTTGAGATGTGCGCGCCGTACCACCTTAATGTTCTCGTTTTATGAAACCATGGGTCAGAAAGTTCGCCCTTATCAAACGTAGCAATTTCTGGTTTGGTGTAAACAGGGGCTGCAATATGACTCGATGCCGCGGGCGCGGGGGCTTTGCACTTACCTTAAAAACAAGAGGGCCAGCGAGGCGCGCGTGCCTACGCAACAGGGCCGAAAGCAACAGGGAAACAATTTATGTCCGTAAAACCTCCATTAACGGAGCTGCCGATCAAGACCGCTGATAGCGGTTTTTATCGGGGCTTCAGCGTGAACGTCGCGGTGGTGAGTAAGATCATCATCTCCGCGTTGGTCGTGTGGTGTATCGTCTGGCCAACCGAGGCCGGCACCATTCTGGGTGAATGGAACACCGCTATTCTGGCGCAATTCGCGGCCTGGTATATCTGGGTCGTCGCAGCCTTTGTCATTGTCTGCATCGGCCTGGCCATCTGGCCCACCGGCGGCAAGTTGAAGCTGGGGCAAGATGGCGACGTGCCTGAATTTTCCAACTTCTCCTGGTTCTCGATGATGTTTGGCGCCGGGATCGGTGTCGGCATGCTGACCTGGGCTGTCGCAGAGCCTGTCGCGCATTTCAAAAACAACCCTGCCGTCATTCAGGGCCTTACGACCGCGCTTGATGCAAATAACGTGCGGGAGGCCTATATCTGGTCCTACCTGCATTGGGGCTTCGGGGCCTGGGCGTGTTATGCCATCGCGGGTCTCTCGCTGGCCTTCTTCAGCTACCGTCGCGGGTTGCCTCTGACGATCCGGTCCTCGCTGACGCCACTTTTCGGCAGGTCGCTTTCTGGTACTTTGGGCCATGTCATCGACATCGTGGCCGTTGTGGCGACCATTCTGGGCGTCGCGCAGACGCTTGGTTTCGGGGTCGAACAATTCGTGGCCGGCCTCAGCCGGATCGGCATTGGCGGTCTGGTGCTTGAAGACGGCTCTGCCACCACCACCGGCATCGTGGTCGCCCTTCTGGTGATCATGGGGGCCTCGACCCTGTCGGCGCTGTCTGGCGTGGGCAAAGGCATTAAATGGCTGTCCAACATCAACATGGTGCTGTCGATCATCCTGCTCGGCTTCTTCATCATCTTCGGGGCCACTTGGTTCGGGGCGTCGGCCTTCTTCGTGGGCATCTTCGACTACCTGGTGGCATTGCCGCGACTGAGCTTCAACGTGTTCACCTCTGACGGTGTCGACGGGTCGGAAGCCTTCCTGCTGACGCAATGGCAGGGCTGGTGGCCGGTCTTCTATTGGGCTTGGTGGATCGCCTTCGCACCTTTCGTGGGGCTGTTCCTTGCCCGGATCTCCAAGGGCCGGACCATCCGCGAATTCGTGCTGGGCGCGATGATCGTGCCGGCGCTGATGTGCTTTGTCTGGTTCGCATGGGCCGGTGGCACCGCAATTGACCTGGAGCTGAACGGCAACGCAAACGGGATCATCCTGGATGCGGCCAATGGCGACAAAATCTTCGCCATGACCGAGTTCATGCTGGCCCCGATCGCCGAAGGTCTCGCATGGGGCATGGCGGTGATGATCGTGGTTCTGCTGATGACCTTCCTGGTCACCTCGGCCGACTCCGCGGTGCTGATCGTCAACACGATCAACGCAGCGGGCGACGAAGGCCCGAAGGCACGTCCTCACATCCTGTTCTGGGGCGCGGCCCTGGCGCTGGTGGTGGGCGGTTTGCTGATCTCTGGCGGGACGGGCGCGATCCAGACCGCCATGGTGATCGGCGCGTTGCCTTTCTCCGTCGTGATGGCGCTGATGTGCATCGCCCTGATCAAAGCTATCTGGAACGATGGCCGCCGGGAGGCCGCAGGCATCCCAAGCACAATCGATGACATCGAGGCCATGCCAGCGGAATGATCCGCACCGAATAGAAAACTAGAAAAGCCCCGGTGCAAGCGCCGGGGCTTTTTGCTGTCTCGCGCGCTTGACGCGCGGACCTGCGCCCTAGGTCACCTGACATGACTGACACTCCCCTGATATTCTGGTTCCGCCGCGACCTGCGGCTTGGCGATCATCCCGGCCTGACGGAGGCCGCAAAATCTGGCCGTCCCATCATCCCCGTTTTCATCCATGACGAAGTGGTGGAGACGCATGGCGCTGCCCCCAAATGGCGGCTGGGGCTCGGGGTGGCAGCCTTCGCAAAAACGCTGGAGGGGATCGGCTCCAAACTGATCCTGCGGCGCGGCCCCGCGCTTGAGGTCTTGCGCGCCTTGGTCAAAGAGACAGGTGCCAACTCAGTCTGCTGGTCACGCGCCTATGACCCCGACGCGATCGCCCGCGACAAGGCCGTCAAAGCCGGCCTGAAAGAGGACGGGCTGACGGCGGAAAGTTTCAAAGGCCATGTGCTATTTGAGCCCTGGACGGTCGAGACCAAAACGGGTGCCTTCTACAAGGTCTTCACCCCGATGTGGAAATCCGTGCGCGGCCGGGAGCTTGCCCCCGACTTGCCGGCCGTGACCGAGCTGAAGGCCCCCGCCAACTGGCCTGACACCGACGCGTTGGACGACTGGCAAATGGGCGGCGCCATGGCGCGTGGTGCCGCGATTGTCGAGAAATACGTCACCGTGGGGGAAGAAGCGGCCTCCCACCGGTTGCAGGCATTTGTGACGCATCACATTGACGATTACGAAACCGCCCGCGACGTGCTGGCGATGGATGGCACGTCCCGCCTTTCAGAAAATTTGACCTATGGCGAAATCTCCCCACGCCGCTGCTGGCATGCCGGCTGGCGGGCGCTTGACGCAGGCAAAAAGGGGGCGGAGACGTTCCTGAAAGAGCTTGTCTGGCGCGAATTTGCCTACCATCTGGCCTACCACACCCCTCGCATTGTCGATCAGAACTGGCGGGAAGAATGGGATGCCTTCCCATGGAAGGACGACGAACGCGCCGCCGAAATCAAGGCGTGGAAGCAGGGCCGCACCGGCATTCAGCTGGTCGATGCGGCGATGCGGCAGATGTATGTGACGGGCTACATGCATAACCGGGGGCGGATGATCGTGGCCTCCTACCTCACCAAACATCTGATGACCCATTGGAAGGTGGGACAGGCCTGGTTTGACGACTGCCTGATCGACTGGGATCCGGCGTCAAATGCAATGGGCTGGCAATGGTCAGCAGGCTCCGGCCCGGATGCCACGCCCTATTTTCGGGTCTTCAACCCTGACACGCAGGCCGAAAAGTTCGACAAGGACCGCGCCTACCGCGCCCGCTATCTGGGGGAGCTGTTCAAGAACCACGAGGCCCCGGCGGCGGAATATTTCGAGGCGATCCCGAAATCCTGGAACATGTCGATCAGGGACCGCTACCCCAGCCCCGTGGTCGAGCTGGCGGAGGGGCGGGACCGTGCGCTGGCAGCCTATAAAGATCGCTGATCGCGCACGCCACTTGACCTTTGCCAGCCCCCGTCACAGGCTATCCGCGTGACGCCCGCGACCCCCGAAACCTGACAGCAGGAGACCCCGACCATGGATGCACGCGCTTTGATGGAAAAGCTGGTCTCCTTCCCGACGGTCAGCTCTGAAAGCAACCTGCCGCTGATCGACTGGGTGGAGGACTATCTGGATAGCCACGGCGTCTCCGCGACGCGCGTCTACAACGCCGATCGCACCAAGGCCAACCTATATGCCAATGTCGGGCCCGATGTGGCGGGCGGGGTCGTTCTGTCGGGCCATACCGATGTCGTCCCCGTCGAGGGGCAGCCCTGGGACACCGACCCGTTCACCGTGACCGAGATCGACGGCAAACTGTATGGGCGCGGCACCTGCGACATGAAGGGCTTTGACGCCATCGCGCTGGCCGCCGTGCCGCAGGCTTTGGCGCGCGGCATCAAACGCCCGCTGCAAATCGCGCTGAGCTATGACGAAGAGGTCGGCTGCATCGGCGCGCCTGACATGATCGCCCAGATGCGCGCGCATCTGCCGCCCGCCTCAGCCGCGATCATCGGCGAGCCGTCTATGATGAAAACCGTATCCGGCCATAAGGGCGGCACCGGGTTTGCCGTCCATGTACGCGGGTTCGAGGTTCATTCCTCGCTCATGCACACGGGCGTGTCAGCGGTGATGATCGCGGCGCGGCTGATCGATTGGGGCAACCGGCAAAATGCGCGCGTGATGGCGCTGAAACCCAGCCCCATGGCCGCGCCGTTTGTGCCGCCCTGGACCACGACCCATGTCGGCCAGATCGAGGGCGGGACGGCGCATAATATCACCGCGCTCGACTGCCGGTTTGTGCTGTCGTTCCGGGTGGTGCCGGGCGAGGACGAGGAGGACTGGTGCCGCGCCTTTCTGGACTACGTGTCCGAGGTCGAGGCGGAGATGCAGAAAGTCGCGCCCTCTGCCTTCATCGGCTGCGAGCGGTATTTCAACGTCCCCGGCCTGCGGCCTGAGGAAAACGGCGCGGCGGAGCGGCTGGTGCGCCAGCTCACCGGCGATAATGGCACGCATGTGGTCAGCTACGGCACCGAAGCCGGACAGTTTCAGCGCGAGGATTACTCCGCCATTATCTGCGGGCCGGGCGACATCGCGCAGGCGCATCAACCCAATGAATTTATCACATTGTCGCAG
This sequence comes from uncultured Litoreibacter sp., assembly GCA_938030665.1. Lineage (GTDB taxonomy): Bacteria > Pseudomonadota > Alphaproteobacteria > Rhodobacterales > Rhodobacteraceae > Litoreibacter. Next base: position 20,401 of record CALHHY010000124.1, read on the forward strand.
TTTGAAGAGGGGCAGCGCTTCATGTCGAAGCTCATCGACCACCTGTGCGAGGCATGACGCGCGCCGCCCATCAGCGGACCGGCGCGTAGCGGGCACGGATCAGCGCCAGGCTGCCATCGCGTTTCATGGTCTCTACCGCATCGTGATAGGCCTTCTGCACCTCAGGTGACACGCTTGGGCTGGCCACGACGTAGATTGGCACGCTGTCCACCACAGGCCCAAAGGTCAGGCGGCCCTGCATGTCCAGCGTTCGCCAGGCATGCTGCATCAGCCGCTCCGTCAGAAGCCACGCATCCGCGCGGCCTGCGGCCAGCATCTGGGCGCTGGCTTGCGGCGAGTTGGTGCGCTCGACATTGGGGTAGTCCAGCTGCTCCAGCAGGAACTCGCTGGTCGTGCCGCGCTCTACGACAATGGTTTCCAGAAGCGACGCCGCAGACAAGTCGCTCACCGCGTCCTGGTTGAACGTTGCAAACCGAAGCTGCGCCATGTCGATCTGGACAACCCAGTCAAATTGGTCAGACCGGGGTTTGCCAAAAAACAATGCGGGCATCAGCGCGGCGTCGCCTTTCTTGATCGCATACATCGCCCGCGCGAACGGCATGAACTGGACCTCGGTCTGACGCCCGGCGCGTTTTGCAGCCTCTGACAACACGTCAATGGCAAAGCCGGGGCGGTCGGGCTCCCCCTCGATCATCAAGGGCGGGTAGTTGGCGGCAACCACGACGTCCACAGGTTGTGCAAACGCAGGGGGTGCAAAACATGCCAAACATGCCGCGACTATGCCAAAATGCCGCATCCGTTTCCCTCCGTCCCAAGGGTAAATATCACTATGTTGCGCCTTGGTCTTTCGACTGTTTCAATTCCGACGCTTATACCAGATGATCTAGCGTCGGTGACCCGATTGGGAAGGCCGCCCACCAAGATATTCAAGGAGCCCCCTCAATGCCCGTAAAGAACAGTTTTGCAGAGATGTTGCCCGAGATCACCGAATGGCGTCGTGACATCCATGCCCATCCCGAAATCCTGTTCGAGACGCATCGCACCTCGGCGTTGGTGGCTGAAAAGCTGCAGGCCTTTGGCTGTGACGAGGTTGTCACCGGCATCGGCCGCACCGGCGTGGTGGGGGTGATCACGGGCAAATCGAACGCATCGGGCAAAACCATCGGGCTCCGCGCCGACATGGACGCGCTGCCCATTTTTGAGGCGACGGGCCTCGACTACGCCTCCAAAACACCGGGCGCGATGCATGCCTGCGGCCATGACGGGCATACCGCGATGCTGCTGGGCGCGGCCAAGTATCTTGCCGAAACCCGCAATTTCGACGGCACCGTGGTGGTGATCTTCCAGCCCGCCGAAGAAGGCGGCGGCGGCGGGAAAGAGATGTGCGATGACGGCATGATGGACCGCTGGTCCGTCGACGAGGTCTACGGCATGCATAACTGGCCCGGCAAACCCGTGGGCAGCTTCGCGATCCGCGCGGGCGCGTTTTTTGCGGCCACCGACACGTTCGAGATCAAGGTTACGGGCAAGGGCGGCCACGCGGCCAAGCCGCAGGAAACAATCGACACCACTGTGATGGCGTCGCATCTGGTGCTGGCGCTGCAGACCTTGGTGTCGCGCAACGCGGACCCGGTTCAGCAGATCGTGGTCTCCGTCACCTCGTTCGAGACGGAAAGCAAAGCCTTCAACGTGATCCCGGAGCACGTCACCGTCAAAGGCACCGTGCGCACCATGTCGACGGAGATGCGCGAGCTTGCTGCCAAGCGCCTGCCCGAGATTGCAGCCGGGGTGGCCCAGACCTTCGGCGGTGAGATCAAGGTGAACTACATCAAAGGCTACCCGGTGATGTCCAACCATTACGAGCAGACCGCTTTTGCCGCTTCCGTCGCGGAGCGCGTGTCAGGTGCCTGCGAGGAGGCCCCGTTGGTCATGGGCGGCGAGGATTTCGCCTTCATGCTGGAAGAACGGCCCGGCGCCTATATCCTTGTCGGCAATGGCGACACGGCGTCGGTGCATCACCCGGAATACAATTTCAACGATGACGCGATTCCGGCGGGATGTTCCTGGTGGGCGGAGATTGTGGAGCAACGGCTGCCTGCTTGAGCTTGACGCAAGGTCATCTGTGGGTCGCGCTTAAAAACGTCATTTCTAGAACCAATTTCCGGCCTGCATTTGTTGCGATGCAGGCTGATATAGAGCTATTGTGAAGGCGTTAAATTTACATCCAATCAATACTCTAAGTCGAAAAGGGACGTATTATGAGTAAACTTATTAAACTGTCAGCCTGCCTGTTGATGATTGGAACAGGCGCCGCACTGGCCGCTGGCAAAGCCAAGGTCGTCGAGCAGGTTCGTGTGACCGATGAATTTCAAGAGACCGAGTTGGAGTGGTTGGGCAGGCCCCGGCCAGGGTTCGTTTTACGTTGGAGGACTAAAGTTATTGATGGCGAGATCGCGATTTGCGGCGCTGCTGCGTTCCCGGAGATACAACTGCGTTCAGCTAGCCGGAACGTGCTCAGAAGGTCCTACATCGTGTATGAAGACAAAAAGATCATGCGCGGCATGACGTTCTTTAACCGTGTTAAGCGGGAATCCAAATTGGATGGGTCCCTCGCGAATTGCGCAAGCACAGGTATAAAAGCGCCAAAAGGAGGCTACAGCGTCAACCTAGGTTGGGCGAGTGGTTCGTCTAAAGGCTAGTAGCCGCGCGGTCTGCTAGCATCTCCCGGTAGATCGCCACTAGCGCTGCGGCTTCGCCCTTAATGTCGAAATTGGCCTCGACATGGGCGCGAGCCCTGCTGCCCCGGTCTTGCAGGCGTGTCGGATCGGCGAGCAATTTGCCGACCGCCGCTGTCATTGTGCTCAAATCATCGCGTGGGACCAGCAGGCCGGTTTCATCAGGCACGACCAATTCCTCGAATGCGCCGACGCGGGTGGCGACAACCGGCACACCGCAAGCCATGGCCTCCAAAGGCGTCAGGCCAAACCCTTCCCACCGTTGCGGCGCGACATAGAGGTCAAGTGCTGCGTACCAGTCGGCCATTTCCCAAACGGGGACTTCGGGCGCAAAGATGATCCGCTGCGTCGCGCCAGCAGCAGCGACCTTGGCGCGCAACCCGTCCTCGAACGCCGTGTCCTTGGCCGTCGCGCG